>JAFEEY010000041.1 GCA_018240865.1 Pseudomonadota bacterium
TCGACGTCGCCGGCGAGGACCCGGTAGTCCGGTTGCACGTCGTTTACCTTGCGGCTGTTCGGCACGATCGCGATCTCCGCGCGGATGCTGAGCGTCTTCAGCTGGCCCTTGAAGGTGCCGTTCTCGTCCTTGGTGACATAACCGATGGCAGGCATGTGGGGTCTCCTTAAGCCGATCGGGACCCGTTCCCGTCGACGCCGGCCCAGGTCGGCCGGGCACAAGGAGTCGCCCGCACCGGCACGGCCGGAGCGTCAGCGGAGGACCCGAGCCGCCGCTATTGTTGGTCCGCGAGGAGGCGCACACGCGCCGGGGAAGAATGGCGGCGGCGGCGGTTGCGGGCGGCTTCGCCCGGCCGCAGGTCCAGGCGTGATCAGACGGGTTCGGTGCCGATCGGCCGCCAGGAGACCTGCCCTCACAAAATGTCGATCATGTCACTTTGCGAGAACGGTCCGGCTCGGCTAGCGGGCGCACACCAACAGGGAGAATGACGTGAACAGCAGCGAGTTGGCCGACAAGGTTGCAGCCAGTTCGGATTTGCCGAAGGGCAAGGTGAAGCCGGTCATCGACGCACTGTTTGCGGCGATCGCGGATGCAGCAGCTCGCGGCGATGACGTGTCGATCACGGGCTTTGGCAAGTTCAAAGTGAAGGCCACCGCAGCGCGCACCGCCCGTCACGTCCAGACCGGTGAGCCGATCCATGTGCCTGCGTCGCGGAAGGTCTCGTTCGCGCCGTCGCAGGCGCTCAAGGACCGGGTCGCCGGTTAGAGTTCGAGCCCTGCGGCTATGCGTTAGCCTGCGTTCGGAGCTCCGCCAGCCGCTCCTGCGAGACAGTGGCGACGAGATCGCGCAGCTTCATGATCGACGCGGCCAACAGGTCGAGGTCTTCGCGGGTGATCGCGTAGCTCGCCGAATATCGCGCCTCGACATAGGCGCGCTTCAGGCGCTCGAAGCGCGCGCGATCCTGCCGGGTCGCGCGCGGCCATGCGTCGACCAGACGCGGCTCCTTGTCCTCTGCCAAGGAGCGCAGGAACTTGATGTTGTGCGAGCGCGGGAAATACAGCGTCTGCACGAGCAGGAAACAAATATAGGCTCGCTCGGCAGATTGGTGGAGATCGAACGCGGCGGACTTCCGCCACTCCATGTCTTCTGACTTTTCTAAGGCGATCTGCGCTCGCTCGATCCACACATCGACCGAGTGGGACCATTGATCGAAATAGTCCTTCGCCATTCGATATGCGTCGGCTGAACTGAGTGGCTTCGGCGTGGCAAGCGCGTGGCACGGCAGCTCGTAGAGCGCGATGCCGTCGCGCGCGATATCGACCCAGAAATACTCACCGCGCGTGAGTGCGCGGTTCACCTCGTCCAGCGAGTGGACGATGATGTTGACCGGCCGACCGATCGCTGGATCGCGCGCGATCCGGTCCTCGGCGACATACCAACAATCGGCGATATCGGTCAGGGCCTCATGGCTGACCACGATCAGCAGGTCGAAGTCTGATTGATATCCGTTCTCGGGCTCATCGACCCAGTCGCTCCGCGCATAGGAGCCGAACAGGATGATCTTGTAGACCTTGCCGTTTCGCTTGTGCGGCTGCGTGCAACGCGCGATCGCCTTCTCGAACTCCTCCAACAGGATGTCCCGCACGCGTTCCAGCTCGTGCTGCTGGCGCTCGGGAAGATGATCAAGGTCGGTGCGCATCCGGACTGATCCTAGAGTCTAGTGGAGATTTTGCCAGTCCAGCCGGTGCGCGGGCTCCCCGCGCACCGGCCGGATTTTCGGCCTCAGAACCAGCGCTGCCACCAGCGCAAGCGCTCGCCGTCCATCTGGCGGCGGATGTTGCCCAGCGCCCGAGCCAGCCGCGCTTGCACGCCCTTTCGGGTCATTCGCGTGCGAGCGGCAATCACCGCATAAGTCTGCCCGTCGCGGCATTTGGCCAGGAAGATATAGCGCTGCATTCGGGGCAGATTGGCGACCGCCTGTTCGAAACGCCGCATGGTCTCGGCCTCGGGGTCTTCGGACATGATGAAGCCTCCCGTAAAAAGGTGCCGGCGGCCGGTCAGACCGCCGGCAGGGGAGTCAGGCCGCGTCGGCCAGTTCGGGGTCCGAAGAGTCGGCGCGCTCGCCCGCTGCGGGCTCCGGTGCGGCCACCTCGGTCGGGATCAGCGGCGCGAGGCTTGCCGCCCGCGAGGCGGTCGGGACACCGCCGCGTTCGGAGTAGGCGGCGGGCGGGAAACGCATCCACTTGGGCACCCAGCCCTCGACCTTTGCGCGACCGTTCGCGCCGGTCAGGCAGTCGCGGATGATTTGACGCTTCACCTTGCCGGTAGTCTTGGCATTGGCGCGGGCAACGCTCTCGCCCGCCACATCCGCCAGCACCGCATCCAGCACCTCGCGGTCGCGGATCAGGTCCAGCAACGCGTCGTCAGCCGTCCAGACCTGCGCCATATCGACGGCCAACTCGCGCCCCAGCAGCTCGACCGAGGGCGTTCCGGCCGCGAGCGTCTCGCCCATGACGATCGCAAGGATATCGAGAACGTCGCTGTCGGGCAGGTGCAGCAGCTGGGCCAGCAAACCTGCGAGCCCAAGGTCGCCGTCATAGCCGCCGGTGATGGTCGGAGCCTCGGGATCGAAGCCGAGCACCGCCAGCACCGCGCGGCGCTTCTGGTCGAACGTGGCTTCGGCGGCGGAGCTTTCGACGCTCTCGGTGATCGCGTCGTTCGCGCCGCGCTGCGGCTCGATGCGAACGGACCAGAGGGCGGAGCCGACAATCGCATGCGCGACCATGACGCGAAGCGCGACCGACGGCCGTTCGGCAAGCGCAGCGCGCACGGCGGCATGGCGATGCAGGTCGATATAGCTGGCGAGCGGGGCGCCGATTTCGGGCCGGACTGGCTTGGTCTCGCCCTCCCCGCTCTCCGCCTTCGCTCGCCGCCGCGCATCCTTCAGGCTGATATAGCCCTCATGGATGCTGACGTCGCCACGTGCCGAAACGGCGATGAACACCTTGCCGCCCTTGCGCTCGGGGCAACGCTCATGCTCCCAGCTATGGAAGGGCGTTCCGGTCGGAAGAACGACGACTTCGCCCCAGCCCTGCTCGCGATAGGCGTTCGCGCGCGCATCGACGGCGGCAAGCTGCGCGGTCCAGAAGCTTTCGGTGGACGCGAAACAGCTGTGCTCGCCGAACAGGTCTGCGACGATCTCGCCCGTGTAGCTGGACAGGTCGAACAAGGCAGCCGTGACCGGGATACCCTCACCCCCGAACAGCCATGCCTTGAGCCGATATCCCATCGGGCAGCGCAGCGGATCATCGTCGAACAGCGCCAGCCACTCGCGCTGGCGCTTCCTGTCGGCCAAGGTCAGGTGCCGAATGCTGACGGCATCGATCTCGCCGCGACGATAAAGGCTGCGGATGCGCGGCAACAGGTTGCCGAGCGCCAGCGTCCGCCTCACCTGCAGTTCGGCCAGGCCGAAGGTCAGCGCGATGTCCTCGGGGCTGCGGCCCTCGCGCACCAGTCGCGTGAAGCTTTCCCAGCGGGTGACCTCATCGGGGTCTAGCCGGGCGATATTCTCGATCAGCGAAGCTTCGAGCGCCGCCGCATCGTCTCCGGCCTCGATGATCGCGCATGGCAGCGGGTCCGCTTCGCCGGTCTCCTCCGCCACTGCCTGCGCGGCATGAAAGCGCCTGCGGCCCGCGACGATCTCGAACGTGTCGGCACTGCCATTCTGCCGCACGATTAGCGGGACCAGCACGCCGCGCGCGCGGACGGACGGGAGGATGTTGGTCAGGTCGGGCGCTTTCCTGCCGTCGCGCATGTTGGCGGGCGAGACGGACAGGCACGCGATGTCGATATGACGCAGTTCCATTGCTCTTGCTCCTTCTTCCAAACACCGCACCGGCCCCGGAAAAGGGGGTGGGCGGCAAGGAGCGGACCGGCAGGCCCGCCGGCGGAGGCGGGCCGCACCCGGAGGGCCGGAACGCAGTGGAGGAGCCGGCCCTGAGCACAGCCCAAGGGCCGGCTTGCGGCACGCCGCGGCGGGCCTAGAGGGGAGCGACGCCCACCCCCTTTGCCGCGGCCGGCGAACGACGCCATCGCGCCAGCGATGACCGCAAAGCCGGGCACAGCCCGGCCAGCCATGAGCCGATCGTCATCTGATTGAGTCGGGACGCGCCAGCGGTTCGATGAACCGGTCAGGCGATCGAGCAGCAGTTGCGCGGGGACGCGAAGTGCTGAGGCTCGCACAACCTCGTCATGCTGTTATGGCTGTGGCCGCAGGCTGCACCGGCACAAACCGCATTGTGGGCCCGGCCCGCATCCCCGACCGCTTGGCTTTGTTGGCGGCGGTCCGGCCGCGCGCGAGACACCGCTTCACGGAAACCGGCGGCACCAGTTGGCCCGTCCCGAACTGGACCGTTCGGTCCAGGAGGACCGTAATGCCAAGTCAGTCGGCTCGAGGCTTCCTGCAGATGTCCCGCAGGATCGTGATCATGTTGACCGCGGAGAGTCGCGAATGCGCATGCGCCCGGGTGGTGAGGAAAGCGGGACGCTTTTCGATCAGATGAGGGAGCCGCAATTCCGTCAGCCGCCCGGCCTCCACCTCCGGCGCGAAGATGCCCCTGCCCAGCAGGCAAATGTAGGGGCCATGCGACAGCAAGCGAAGCGCGAGAACCGTCGACTCGGTGCGGACGAGACGATAGGGCGGAGGAAGTCCGGAGGCGGCGAATATCGCATGGATTTGCTCCCAGCGGCCGCCCGACTTTGGCACGACCCAGGGAAAGGCCAACAGATCCGCCAGACCGATCTCCGGCTGATCCACGAGGGGATGCTCTGAACCGACGACAAACGTGTCCACTTCATCCAGGAGGTATTCCTGCGCCAGCCCGTCATCGATCTTCAATGTGGTCGGCGGGGCGCTGATCACGAAGTCGAGGCGCCCGTTCAGAAGATCGTTGAACAGCGAGCTGGACAGGCCCACGTCCACCGATATCGCGACGTCAGGCCAGCGGCGGCGATATCGCTCGATCGCCGCCGGAAGGATGTCGCGGGCGAAGTTCACGCTCGCGCCTATCTCGAGATGTCCCGCGGTCGCGGTCCGAAGGGCATCCATTTCTGCCCGGGCGAGCGCGCCTTCAGCGACGATCAGGCGTGCATGGCGGGCCAGCCGATTGCCAAACTCGGTCGGTTGAGCGCCATATTGCCCACGTTGAAAGAGTTGGACGCCCAGGCTGCTTTCGAGCGCCTTGATGCTTTTGCTGATCGCGGGTTGTGACAGCCCCAGTTGCCGTGCCGCGCGGGCGAAATGGCCCGTTTCGAGCACCGCGAGGAAATGCGAGAGTTTGACAGGATCCATCTGGTCTCCTCCGATAGCTGACAGTTATCGACATTTGACCGGATCGGAATGGAGTAATTTGGTGCCCTGCCTATCCTCGCGGTGTCCGAGGAGGAGGAAGGCGTGGCTCAAATGTCTCCCGAACTGGGAAGCTCGTCCGCCGATCGCGCACTGCGGATGGTAACCGTGCTGTCAGCGGAGGTGGCAGCCCTTCGCGAACGGCTTGCCGTGCTGGAAATGGTGGGCG
Source organism: Pseudomonadota bacterium (assembly GCA_018240865.1). Classification (GTDB taxonomy): domain Bacteria; phylum Pseudomonadota; class Alphaproteobacteria; order Sphingomonadales; family Sphingomonadaceae; genus Sphingomonas_B. The sequence goes on from JAFEEY010000041.1 coordinate 5,577, forward strand.
AGCGGAAAGGCTTGATCGGACGCGAAGAGATCGAGCGCTTTCGTCCCGAAGACGAAGAAGGCCGCCGCTTGCGCGGCTATCGGTCGGGTCTGATCGACCGCGTCTTCGGCGCGCTGCGGGCCAACCCAGGAGAGGCGGAGTGAACCCGAACGCTGATCCGCCGCATCAGATGATGCTTCCGGGCGGCCTCGACGATGCGGCGCGCGAGGCGTTCTGGGGCGAGGTCCAGACCTATCTGGAAGCCGAGGTCCGGCCGGGCTTTCGCCGCGTGTACGAAGAGCGGATCGCGCCTGGATTGATCGCACGTCTCGGCCGCGAGCCCGACAGGCACGAAATCGCCGAAGCCATGCTCGAGGAGGATTTCAACCGAAGCTGGTATGTTGCGCGCACGGAGGCGCAGCGGCAGTCGTTCGAAACGTCGCGCGCGATTGTCGATGGTCAACTGGACGAGCTAGGCGCGCGTGCGAAGGCGCTCGGGAACGGGCCGGGCCGGCTGGAGCTGGATCAGTCGCTGCCCATTCCTGAGTATCTGCGCGAAAACGTGCACAACATGAGCGGCGGGTATCAGGACTCACAGGCGGAACATCCGCTGGCGGCGGGTGCGGTGTTCGACCGAGCGCTCCTGATCCACCGCGTAAACGCGTTGGGACCGCTCGCGGATGACGTCGGCCAAAGCATCGCGCGATACCTGAAGCAGCGCTTTCCCGATTTCGCGCCGCGCCGCATTCTCGAGATGGGCTGCACGGTCGGCCACACGCTGCTGCCGTTCAAGCAGGTTTACCCGGACGCCGAGGTGGTCGGCATCGATGTGTCGGCCCCCTGTCTTCGCTATGGGTTTGCGCGATCCGCGGCGCTTGGCGTCGACGTGCTTTTCAGCCAACGCAATGCCGAGGCGACCGGATTTCCGGACGCCTCGTTCGACCTCGTGTTCTCGCGCATTCTGCTCCACGAAACCATGGACGGCGTCGTTCCGCGCGTGTTCGCGGAGTGCCGGCGGCTGCTTCGGCCGGGCGGCATCATGTTCCATTCGGACGCACCCCAGTTCGATCAACTGGACGCCTATACCGCCTCGCTTCGCGACTGGGACATCAGGTGCAATGCCGAACCCTATATGGATGCCTATTACGCAATGCCGCTGGAGCGGATGTTCGCGAGTGCCGGCTTCGACCCGGCGTTGATGTTCCGCGCCTTTGCACCCAGCCTGGTGGTGGCCGGAGGCTATGACGCGAAGGAGACGCGAAGCGGTGGTCGCTATTTTCTGGCTGGCGCCCGGGTGGCGTCACCGGTGGGCGGCGGCACCTAGGAGAGAAATTCGTCGATGCTGGAGACAAAGGCCGGAAGGTAAGTGGGCAGATCCGCAGGCGGCAATCCGCGATAGATCGCGTCCTGCATTTCGGGGACAATCGCCTCGGTGGCCGGTCCCAGCGGATCATTTTCGGTGGCAACCGCCAAGGTCGGCACGGTGACCAGCTTCAATCGCTCGGCCGACGGATAGGCAAAGGCGGCCCGGTAGTTGTGGTGGTAGGTCGTCGAGGCCTTCAGAACCTCCAACACCCATTCGTGCAGTTTTTCAGCGCTCGTGAAGCCTCCGTCGCGGCGATGCGCGCGATCACGCGCATACCACGGAAAGAAGAAGAACTGGTCGCGGCAGAAGGTGAAGGCGCGCTGGAGATAGGCGCCTTCCAGGTCGGGCGGGAACGGATGCGCGTAATGTTCAAGAAACTCAGCGCTCTCGTCCGCCGAGAAAATGCCGGCCCCGTCCTGGATCAGCCGGCGCACGCGATGCGGCGTAGAGACCGCCACTTCGGCTGCGATGTCCGCGCCGGTGTGAGATCCATACAGATCCACTTGATAGAGCCCCATCGCATCGAGGAAGTCGAGGAGTGCGGCCGCCAGCGTGTAGATGGTCGGCGGACCGTCCGGCAGCGGCGGCGTATCGCCATTGCCGGGTGTGTCCGGGGCAATGACCCTCCGGTTGCTCGCCAGGGCCAGCATCACGGTTTCCAGCTGCTTCGAACTGCCGGGAGAGGCGTGAAGCATCACAAGCACCGGCCCCTTCCCTGCGCCCGCCTCACGATAGTGGACCTGCCCCATAGGGGTATCGGCAAAGCCGCGACGAACAGAGGATCTGGGGATCACGCGGCCGACTCCCTCGATTGACCTGCCCAGCTCTGCGGGCCGAGACTGCATTCCCGCGCTGTCCGCCGGTCGAGCCAATCATTGGAAACGATTGCTCGGATCGTCTGGATAACGACTTGGTGCGCGGCATCCAGCGCACGCCCGTTCGCGACCGCAAGTCCCATGACGCGGGAGAAGTTCAACGCCTTCAGCGGTCGGGCACGAACTATTCCTGTTCCGACATCGCGCGCTACCACCCCGTAGGGCAGGATCGTCGCCGCAATGCCTTCGGCGGCGAACTCCTTCAGCATCAGCAACGAGTTCATTTCCTGCAGCACGTTCGGGGCGTGGCCGTATTCCGCCATGCGCCGCTCGATGAAGAGGCGAAGCGAGTTGGATCGGGCAGGCAAGGCAAGCGGCAGCGCGGCCAGGACGGCCGCATCGATCTCCGCGGGCAATGCCAAACCGGGGCCGTGGACGAGAAACAATTCCTCGGTCAGGAGTTTCTCGAATTGTGCAATCCCGCTCCGCTGGTCCTCGTACAGCACGGCGAAATCGACCTTGCCGGCCTGCAAGCAGGGCAGCAGGTCGTCGCTGAACCGCTCTTCCACATGGATCTTGATACGCGGATAGTCGCTTGCGACGCTCGCGATGAGGTGACGGAGCAGGGTCGCGCTGGTCGAGGGTGAAAGGCCGATCCTCACCTCGCCTTGCGGGGCTTCCCGCAACGCGGAGACTTCGCGCTGCGCTTCCTCGATCCCGGCGAGGATTGCGCGGGCATGGCCCATGAAGACCCGGCCTGCAGCGTTGAGCGCGGCGCCACGGCCATTGCGATGGAAGAGCCGTTGCGACAGCGCCTGCTCGAGCAGGCATATTTGCCGGCTAAGGGCGGGCTGCGTCACGCCCAGCAATTGTGCGGCGCCGGAAAAGCTGCCGCACTCGGCCACGGCGAGGAAAGAACGAAGCTGCCTGAACTCCATTGGCCGCACTACGACATGCGGCCCTTCTGGCCGGCGCCTCCATCGGCGATTGGCGAGTAGACCATCCAGCAACCTCCGCTTGCGGAAGATGCTAGCCCGATTGCCGCCACGATCCATTGGCGACCGGTCGAATCTCGATAACCGGCCGTTATGGGGCTTTAGCCCCATGCCGCCTCGCGCGCGGCATGGGCGCCAGCCCAGCGGCCGCTGAACATCGCTTCGGTGAGAAACGATCCATTCTGGTAGAGGTTGGCATGAAACGAGCCGAGCTCGCCTGCCTCGTACAGCCTGGGGATGGGCCGCTCTTCCACGTCGAGCACCCGACCCTGTTCGTCCCTCAATCCACCGCCGGTCGTGCAGATGAGGCCAGCCACGATTTCGACCGCATAGAACGGGGCTTCTTCGATCGGCGACATCCGGTCCGGCTGGCGGCCATACTCAGGGTCGTGCCCGGCGCGGGCGTATCCGTTGTACGTCTCGACCTCACGGACCAGCGCTTCGGGGTCCCGGCCGATCTTGCCCGCGAGGTCGGCAATCGTGTCGGCGCGGTGAATCCAGCCCTTCTCGATCTCGGCGCGATTGTCGTCACTCCATTCATAGCCGTCGACGATGAATCCCCAGGCTAGGGTCCGCGCGACCAGAGTGTCGGTGCGGCGGGTCTTTTCGTCGAAAATCATATGGACGGGCGCGACCCGTGCCGTCGGCACGTCCTCCCAGCGGCCATGAAGCTGGTACTTGAAATGGGTGTCATGATACTCGCCAGCTTCGGGATAGAAGCGATGACCGTTTCCGCCGATATCGATCCAGCTCGTCGCGCGGGGGCGCGGGTTTCGGATGAAGGCCCCATAGCCTGGAACCTTGATTCCGGGGTGATTACCGCCCGTCTCGGTGTGGTTGCGCATGTGCCATAGCTTGGCACCGACACGCTGGAGCATCTCGATTCCGTCACCCGTGTTCGCGGGAGACCCGTAGATGCGGACGTCGGAGGTATAGCCGGAATAGGTGCCGAGCATCTCCGGATTGGCCTCATACCCGCCCGTTGTCAGGATGACGGCCCGGCGCGCCTTGACAGCAATGCGCTTCCCGTCCCGCTCGGCAATGACCCCGAAGACCTCGCGGGTGTCCTGGTCGTAGACAAGGTCGCGGGCCCGGGTGGAGTAATGCACTGCAATTTCCGGCGTGCGGTCCAGATGAGCCTTGAAGCAGAGATAGACGCCGGAGGGATAAGGGCGCTCCAGCCGCGGCGCTACCAGTCCGCTGGCCGGTTGGAGGGTGTAGAGGTCCTTTATGCACTCGGCGCCGGGCATCGCGGGGAATTCGGCGCCAAAATTGCCCCAGGGCGCCAGTTCGAACCCAACCTCGGCGGCCTTTTGCTTCACCCATTCCATTTGCCCGGTGCGGCCTTCGACCCACGCGGTCATGAGCCGATCGGGAAGCGGATGGGGCTGGTTCAGGGCTTCCTGGTAGCGCCGATAGGCCTGCATATCGTCGGGAAACGAAAGCGACTGGCCCGAAACGCGACTGTTACCGCCCGCTTCGCTTTCGGGCATTTTCTCCAGTAACATCACTGAAGCGCCGGGATCGGTGTGCCTGGCTTCGAGCGCTGAAACCATGCCCGCGAGGCCACAGCCAAGCACCAGGACGTCGGCTTCCAGATCCCAGTGTTCGACCGAGTTGAGGCTCGCCATCGCACTTTCCTCTCCAATACGCCCCGCCGCAATGGGCGACTGTGCAAGAGGCTAAGTCGGGCGACGGCAAATTGCGATTTGTATCAGTTATGCTATTCCGCAATACCGGACCTGCTTGGCACGAGCATCAAGCTGACCTTCAAACCGGCTGCTGAAGAGGCCCCATCGTGCGAGCGATGAAATCGTGCAGGGCCTGCTCACGCGCGGGCGATGCATCATGGTTCCGTGCAGTGCCACCGAGCTCGGAACCGCTGACCAGGCCCTTGCTCTCCAGTGAACAACTTCCACGACGATTGTACGGCGTGGAGTTGGGCTACAAACCTAGCAGCCCTCCTCGGGTGCAGCCCTCAATGTGGGCGAGCACCAGACATCACCAAGTCTTACCGCCTACCCAGTCGCCGGCCACAGCGCCGAAAGCGCGGATGTCGATGTCGTCCCAGATGCCGGCCTGAAAATAGGGATCAGATTCGAGCAGTGCGCGGGCGTCGGCTTCGGTTTCGGCCTTCACGATCAGCAGCGAGCCGGTGAACGCGCCCGCTTCGTCGCGCAGCGGCCCGGCGACGGCGAGGCGGTCTATATGGCCTTCGACATGCGCCAGATGCTGCTTCAGCTTTTCGGTGCGGATCGGCGCGGCGCCAGGCCGGTCGCGGGCGATGATGGCGTAGAATTTGCTCATTTGTTCGTCTCCGAGCTGATGGATTGGATGTAATCGACGATCGTGCGCCGCCGCGCCGGGTCTCTTTCGCCGGCAAAGGCCATGCGGGTGCCGGGGATCATTTTTTGCGGCGCGGCGATGAAGGCGTCGAGCGCCTCGGGCGACCAGACGATGCCGCTCGCCTTCATCGCCGGCGAAAAGGCAAAGCCCGGCCGCACGCCGGCCTTTTCGCCGACGATGCCGAACAGGTTCGGGCCGGCCATGCGCGCGCCGCCCTTCTCGAACGTGTGGCACAGCGCGCATTGGCGCACCGGCTCCGGCATCGCCGTCTTTCCCTGCGGCCCGCCGCATGCGCCCACCGCCGCCAGCGGCAAAAGGGCCAAAATACGCGAAGTCACGAAACAGTCTCCCTGGTCAGGCCGAGCACGCCCGGATTCATCAGGCATCCGGGATCGAGCAATCGCTTCAGACTTCGCACCAGCGAAGCCGGCGCTGGCGACAACGCCTCCAGATAGGGATAGGTGCGGCCGATCTGGTTCGACGCAGCGCCGAGGCGCCGGAAGAGTGCGACCGTCGCGCGGCGCAAGCCGTCCACCAGTGCCCGCGCATCCGGGTTCGCCGCTGGCTCGCTAAGCACCTCCACGCGTGCCGGCGACAAGGCGCGGCGATGCGCCGGCAGCCAGGCGTCGCGCCAGTGGAACACCGGCTCGAAACTGAAGCTGTGGTTGCCGAGCGCAGAGGCGAGGCGCGTCAGCGTCACCCCCTTGGCCGCCATTTCGGAAAGATGCGGCGCGATCATCGCGTCAAAGGCGGAAATCAGGTTTCGCGCGTCCGAATGGGCGACCTTTGCATTCAGCGCGGCCCAGCGCCCGCCATCCGCGTCCAGCACGGCATCGAGACTGGAGAAGAGCATCGCACGGGCCACGCGCGGCACCGTCGACGCGATGCGCCGCCCGCTGGCGCCGGTCGCGATCCGCGCCGCCCGCGCGAGGTCATGCCGCACGGCCTGATCGGAACGGCCGGCGGCCACCAGATGGAGAGAATAGCAGCCCGCCGGGATCGGCCGCGTTCCGCCCCGTGACAGCTCCGCCAGCGCGCGCATTGCCGCGGCGGGACCGCCGGCCCCCCGAAGCACCGCCCAGGCGGTGCGGCCCGGCGCGTCGGCGACCGAATGGGCGGCGGCCGGATCGAGGATATAGACTTCCTCGGCCAGGTCTGCGCGGGCGATGCCGCTCAGCGCGTCGGCCGCGCGCGGCAGGTCGGCGAACGCAAAGCTGGCATAGCCTTGCGCTTCGGGCGCCCGGATCATGCGCAGGCTCGCGCGCGTCTTGATGCCGAACGCGCCGCCGTCATGGATGAAGAGACCGGTCAGGTCGGGCCCGAAGCTGCGCAGGAACGGCTTGCTGCCAGCCGCAAGCGCCTTCTGCCCCGTCCGGAGCCATGTTCCGTCGGCCAACGCGACGTCCAATCCCAGCACCGTTTCGGCCGCCGACCCGTAGCGCGCCGAGCCGAAGAACAGCGCGCCGTGGCTCAGCCCGCCGCCCACCGTCGCGCCGGCGCCTGAAAAGGTGCCGAAAAACGGCAGGCGCAGTCCGCGCGAGCGCAGCGCTTCGTAAATCTGTTTCCAGGTCACGCCGGCCTCGACCGTCACGACCATATCGTCTTCGGCGATTTCGAGGATGCGGTTCAAGCCGCCTACGTCGATCGTCACCGCCTTCCCAGAGGGCGGGGCATAGCCCCCGGTGTAGCTGAGCCCGCCGCCGCGCGGCAGGACCGCATAGCCGCGGCTCGTGGCCGCTGCAATCGAGGCTGCGACAGCTTCCGCAGTGTACGGACGCACGACTGCCGCCGGACGCGCCCCTTCGACGTGCAAGTCCGATGCGGCCAGAGCCAGGCTCTCAGGGTCCATCCGCACAGCCTTCGCGCCTGCCGCGGCGCGCAGCGCGTCCAGCAGCGCGGGGTCGCTCATGCCGGCTTCCAGACGCTCAGAATGGCAATGGCGGCGATGAACACCCAGAGCAGCACCAGCACCGATGTCGCACGGACATAAGTGCGGCGGATGATGGCGTTGGTTTCGTCGGAGGGACCCTCGCGCGCCATCACCGCCCAGGTTCGGAAATGCGCGATCAGCGCGAAGCGGATGCCGACGCCGCAGGCGATCACCCCGGCGAACAGCGCCAGCTTCCAGCGCAGCCATTCGGGCATCGGCCAGCCGCCGCCGATCAGCTTCAGCGCGATGCCGACCAGCACCGCCATCAGCACATAGCGCGACGCGCGGTCGATCGCGCCCAGCGCCTTGCCGACACTGCTGTGCCGCAGCCGGTGCACCGCCTCAATGAAGGCGAGCCACAGCACGCCGAAGACGCCCGCCGCGATCGCGAGGTCGCCGCCGCCCGGGACATAGCCGTACAGCGCCGCCAGCGCGGTGCCGAGCGTCGCCTGCAGCGCCAGCGCGTAGCGGACGTGCTGATCGACATGCATCACATGCTCCATCAGCCGCGCACGTTCGGCAAAGGGCATGTCGCCGCTGTACGAGACGTAGCGATAGGTGCTGTTGATCACGAACTCGGAACCGAGCCAGTAGCCGAGCACGGCGATATGGATGGCCAGCAGCCAGGGCGCGATCATGCGGTTTCTCCAGACCGCTCGCAGGCGGCCAGCTGATAGGCGGTCTGCATATAGCCGCCGACTGCCGCTTTCAGCAGCACATAGTCGCCATCGCTGGTGCACCACAGGTCGTAAGGCGGGTGTTCGAGCGGCAGGCCGGGCACGTCGACCATGCGGAAGTGAAGCGCGTCGAACGTGCCCGCGCCGACCGCAATCCGTTCCGGCCCGACATATTCGATCGCAAGGTCGACGCCGAACAACATCGGCCCCGTCGCGCCGCGATGATCGGGCGAGGACAGCAGCAGCCCGCGCGTGACCTGGACGCCCGGGCCTTGGCTAAGATCGTAGAGGCCGAGCAGGAAGCCGTCGTTGATCATCGCATGATTGCCGAACGCAGGCAGGTGCCCCTCGATCGCCATGCGCTGCGAGAAGCGTCCTTCGGCGGCCGTGAGCGCCTCGCATTCGGCGAGGCCGTCGTCGAACCGGAACCAGGCGGACCCCGTGAATTCGCCGCCGACGCAGATACGGACGAAGCAGTCGAGCGGCCGGCGGTCGGCGCCCACGCGAAGATTCACGTCGCGGACGACCGCCGGCGCGTCGTCGATCTCACCGTGCGCGGCGATCGTGCGGCCGCCGTCGCGATGCACGTCGATCCTGAAATATTCGCGCCCGCGCGTCGCGCCCAGCCGTTCCGGCTTCGTGCTCGTATAGGCAATGGTTCCGGAAATGCTGCGCACGACGCTCATTCTGTGGTTCCTAGAAGCTCTTGCTGACGGTCAGGCCATATTCCGGCTTGCGAGTGGGCGTGATCGCAAAGGCACGCGACGAGTCGCCCGAAGGCGCTTTCGGCACGCCCGCGCCCAGGTCCACATAGCGCAGGATGCCGTCCGGCGACTCCTCGTCCAACACGTTCTTGCCCCACAAGGTGATGCGCAGGCCGTTATCGTCATGCAGGCCGATCTGCAGGTTGACCTTCGTCGAGTTGCCGCTCTTCGCGAGGTTCAGCACCTGCGCGAAATAACTGCTGCGATAGATCAGGTCCGCCCCGGCGAACAGCGACCAGCCCGATGCGATCTCGTTCTCGCTCCTCAGGCCGATCGAGCCGGTGTGCTTCGAGACCAGCGGCGGGCGGTTGCCGGCAATCGAGGCGGCATCGCGGCAGCCCGGCAGGTCCAGGTTGGTCGCCGTGCCGGTCTTGCAGGCCTTGCCGAGCAGCAGCACAGCCTGTTCCGGCTCGATGCCGCGGCGGATTTCCGCGTCCAGGAAAGTGTAGTTGAACTGCAGCTGCAGCGCGCGGCCGGCCAGCGGATAGGCGCCTTCCAGCTCCAGGCCGCGGATGCGGGTGCGGCCGATATTGACGCTGTAGCTGTTGATCGCGGTCGCCGTCTGGTAGGTGTTGGTGAGCACCTGGTTGCGATAATCCTGCCAGAATGCGGACAGGTTCAGATAGTCGAAGCCCCAGCGCGAGGTCTTCACGCCGGCCTCGTAGTTGGTGAGCTTTTCCTCCTTTACCGTGGAGATCGGCGCATCGACGGGGTTGAAGCCGCCCGGCGCATTGCCCTGCGCGAACTGGGCGTAGACCGTCACATCGGGCGCCGCTTTCCAATTTACGGTGATCCGCGGCAGCGTGGCTTTGAAGGTGGCCTTGCGTGTCCCCGCGACACCGACGATCTGGTTCGGGTTCGGCAGCGTCAGGCCGGCGATATAGTCGGCGCTGAACACGGCGCCGGCGCGGTAGCTGGGCGTGCGGTTCGTCACCTTGTCGACCTGGTGGCGCAGCTCCGCGCCGACCCTCAGCGTGTCGGTGACGTCGAAGTCGATCCCGCCGAAAACGGCGCGATTGTTGACGGTGCGAATGTCGGGCAGCAGGTCCAGCCCCAGTTCGCTCGCCTCAAGATAGCGCGTAAGGCCGTGGCGGCGGTCATGACTGGCGAACACGCCGACCCGCCAGCGGAACCGATCGCCGCCGGGCGAAGAAATCCGCGCCTCATAGGTCTCTGTCTGGCGCCGTGTGCCGTCGGTCGTGTTGAAGCCCGACTGCGTGCAGCGCTGGTTGCCGATCGGCACGAAATTCGCGCATACGAAAGGCGAGCCGAGCAGGAAGAAGTCGCGATTGTCGTAGGATTGATCGGTGCCCAGCACCTCGACCAGATCGCTGTAGCCGGCCTGGAACGAGAAATTATAGCCGGAGCCGGCGATGTCCCAGTCGAGCTCGCCCAGGAACCGGTCGGCATTGCGGTAGAGGCCCGGGCGCTGGAGCTTGTCGGAGTTGAGGCCGAACGTCTTCGGCACCTGCACCACGCCGCAATAATAGGGACGTGTCGCGAGGAAGCAGTTGTTGGCGGTCGAGGGCTGCAGCCCGATCGCGTAAAGCCCGTCGTCGTCGCGCTGGTGCAGCCAGCGCACGTCCATCCGGAAGTCGTCCGATGGCGTCAGGAACAGGCCGGCCATATACTGATGCGTGTTCTGGTCTCCCAGCCGCTCGCCCGGCACGGCCTGGTTCTTGAACTGCCCGTCGATATCGAAGAATTTAGCGCCGGCCTGCACGCCCAGCCAAGGCGTGATCGGGGCGGAGACGAAGGCACTCAGCTCGCGCCGGTCATAGCTGCCGAGCGTGCCCGACAGCCTTGCCTCCAGCTTGTCGGTCGGGCGCTTCAGCACGACGTTGATCGCGCCCGACAGCGTGCCGCGTCCGAACACCGCCGATTGCGGCCCCTTGATCACCTCGACCCGCTCGACATTGGCAAGCTCAAGCGACGAGAAGTCGCCGAAATAGGGTGCACCGTCGAGGAAGATGCCGACCTTGCCGTCAGTGAACAGGATGTTCGACGCGCCGCGGATCACCGGCCGGTCGCCGCTGCGGCCGAACGATTGCTGGATCTGGAAGCCGGGCGTGAAATCGGCCAGGTCGACGATGTCGCTCGCCAGCCGGTCCTCTATCCGTTGCGCCGAGAAGGCGCTGACCGAAACCGGCACGTCCTGCAGCGACTCCTCGCGCTTGCGGGCCGTAACGACGATCTCCTCGCCGCCGCGGTCCTGCGCCTGTCCTTGAGGCGCCGGCGCATTGGCCTGCGCGGAAACCGGCACGGACGTCAGGCCGAACACGCTCGCCGCGATCAGTAACCGCAATCGAGACCTCAGGCGCAAATCCTCTTTCATCATTCCCCCTCCCTTTTCAGATTGTCCCGATTGTCAGCCGCGCGGGCGCGACCGGGGCCGAGCCCGGGCTCGGGATCATTTCCACCGCCCCTTGTCTTTCAGATATCGGCCCGCGTCCTTCAGGTCGGACGGCTGGTAGGCCTGGAACAGGTTCGGGCCGTAGCGCGGCGCATATTGCTCGAACTCTTTCAGGAAGAGCTCCTTGTGCACCGACGGCTGGCGATGGCGGGCGCGGAACTGCGCGATCGGCACGCGCGCGGCGACCAGCGTCTCGTTCGCACTGGTCGCCTTCGCAAGCGGCTCCCCGTCGGGACCGTAGATTGCCGACCCGCCGGCGTTCACGTCCTCGAAGAACGGCCCGCCGGGCGAGATCGCGTTGTTGCAGACCGCCGTGTAGACGCCGTTGTAGAGCGAGGTGGCCTGCATATCGACAGGCGAGAAGCCGCCGGTCGCAGTGCGCAGGATCACTTCCGCCCCCTTCATCGCGGCGGCGCGGAAATATTCGGGTTCGCGCTGGATCGAGCTGGTCAGGATATTGCCGATCGGCGTGCGCACGACGGGCACGACCGCATCCTCGCCATACATTTCGATATAGCGGTCGAGCACGTCATAGATCGTCGTCGTGAACAGCTCGGTTTCACCGCCGAACAGCCCTTTGACGTTGCGGGCTTTCCAGTTCTTCGCGATGATCTTGCCGGCCGGATCGATGATCGTCGTGATCGACAGCGCGTGGCCGGGCCAGTCGGGATCGCGAGCATAGGACCCGAACACGATGTACATGCCATAGGCGCGCGCCTTCGCGGCGATCGCCTCCGTCTCCTCGCCCGGAATGTCGATCGCGACCCGCAGCACCTCGTCCCGCGTCCAGTCGCGCCAGCCGGTGATCGGGAATTCGTGGAAGAACAGCAGGTCCGGCTTCACGAACCCCATGGTCGACGCGTCGATCAGCGCCAGCATATGGTCGAGATTGGCCTTGCGCGTCGCCTTCAACCGCGACAGCTCGACCGGGATCACCCGGCTCTGCGCGACGCCAAGGGTGAAGGCATCCCGGGCAAGCGGGACGACTGCGTAGGTTCCGTCCGGCCGCACCTCTACCGGCGCGCCGCCTTTCGGCCCCGCAGCGCCGGCCCGCCCAGTCGCGAGCGCTGCCAGGCCAAGCCCCGCCATCGAACCGAGAATTCCGCGCCGCGAGAGCGCCCCTTTACGAACGTCTTGCGTCATCGGCGCAATCTCCCTGTGGCGCGGCTCACCTCGTCCCGCGAGGGTGGAAGCTGTAAAAGCTGGGATCGTCATGCGACTGCCAGTCGCGTGAGACGCGGGCTTCGTTGATCACTGTGCGCTGGAAGAGCCGCCCCTTGCGGTACCAGTGCCAGGTCCGGTTCTTTGCATCGCCATCCTCGGCGACAGTGATCATTTCGTAGTATCGGAAGTCCGGCTCATGCGCCCGCGTCCAGCCGACCATGATCGTGCGATTGGTGGCATCAAGCTCGACCGCGCCGGTCCATCCGTCGATCAGCTCGTTCCTGATCCAGACGCGGTCGCCCTGGAAAACACCATCGAAGTAGCGGATTTCGCGGGTACCATCGGCCCAGGTGTAGATATTGGTCTGACTGAGCTTCGCCTCGCCGTCCGGTCCATCGGTCAGGCGGCAGATCAGCTTGGACTGGTGGCGGTCGATGATGTTGTGGTCAGGATCCAAGTGGACATATTCGCCCTCCCACACGCCCGCCTGGTCTGCCACCAGCGGCGAGCGCTCCGCAATCACTCCCATGCACATTCTCCTTTTGTCCGGACAACTTTGCGGGAGGGAGATCAAGCTTCCACCAAATTCTTGTCTTTTTGCACAACCAAGGGTTGTATGTCCGGGCAATGGAATCACGACACGTCCGCCACTTCCTGGCCGCCTATGACGCGGGCACCTTCGCCGGCGCGGCGGAGAGGCTGCGGCTGAGCCAGCAGGCGATCAGCAAGAGCATTTCGCGGCTGGAGGGCCATCTGGGCGTGCGTCTGTTCGAACGCGACGGACGGCGGGTGCGTCCGACGGCCTATGCCGAGCTGTTCGTGCCGCACGCGCGCACCATCGCCGCGGAATCGGACCGTTTTCGCGCCGACCTGCAGGACATGCTTGGCGGGCGGACCGGCCTGTTGCGTATCGGCGTGGGCCCCAGCCCTGCCGCGGGCCTGCTGGCCGAAGCGATCGAGGGACTGGGTTTGGGCCGCCAGGTTCGGTTCTCGGTCGCGGCCGGCGTGTATGAGAAGATGATCGACGACCTGATCCGCGGGCGGCTCGACCTGCTGGTCGCGTTGCGCCAGGTCGACCGGAACGAGCCGCTGGTGCGCGAGGAGGTGCTGGGCGACGTCGCCTATGTCGTCGTCGCCGGTGCGAACCACCCGCTCGCCGGCCGGAACAAGATCGCGCTGGCGGACATCGCGTCGGAACGTTGGCTTGCCGGCACCGACATCGGCGCAGTCGAACGCGCCTACCTGGCAAGCTTCGCGGCTGCCGGTGCTCCGCTCGGGCGGCCGGAGATCGAGACGACATCGGTGCTGTTCGCCCATGCGACGCTCGACCACGGTGCGCATCTGGCAATCCTGCCCGAGCTGATGGTGCGCCGGGAGGTGCGCGCCGGCCGGCTCGTCATCCTCGATGTGGATGCGGAGCCATGGACGCGCCCGCTCGTGGTCGCGACGCGCGTGCGTGCGCCGACGCCGCCGCTGGTCGCCTCATTGGTCGAGCAGCTGAAACGGTCGTTCGCTCAGGCCGGGGGCTGAGCCAGTTCGGCTGGGCCGCCCGGCCGTTCGCCGTCCATTGCGATCGGCAAGGCCGGCAGCATCGTTTCGCGCCCATCGGGCAGCCGCACCGGCTGCAGCGCGCCCGAGGCGAGCAGGTGCGGATCGTCGAACAGCTCTTCCGGCCGCCCGATCGGCGCGAAGGGCAGGCCGGAGCCTTCCAGCCGCGCCACGATCTCGTCGCGCGTGAAGCCGGAGAGCAGCTCGCGGATCACCGGCAGGATGCGGTCGCGCGCCTTCACCCGCTCGTTGTTCCTGCGCAGGCTTTCGTCGGCCCACAGCGTGTCGAGGCCGAATAGCGCGCAGAATTTCTCCCACAGCGCATCGGTGACGACGCCGATGAAGATCGGCTCGTCCTTGGTCTGGAAGACGTCGTAGATCGCCCAGGCCGATATGCGCGCGGGCATCGGGTCGGCCGCCTTCCCGGTCACCGCCTTCTGCGCCATGTGCTGACCGACCAGCCACACGGTCGTTTCGAACAGCGCCGACTGGATTTTCTGCCCCCGCCCGGTCCGGTGCCGTTCCTCCAGCGCGGCAAGGATGCCAATCACGCCGAACATGCCGCCGGTTGCATCGATCACGCTGGCGCCGGCGCGCAGCGGCCGTCCCGGCGGGCCGGTCATATAGGCAAGCCCGCCCATCATCTGCGCGACTTCGTCCAGCGCGGTGCGGTTCTCGTAAGGCCCGGGGAGGAAGCCCTTCAGCGTGCAATAGATCAGGCCCGGATTTTCGGCGCTCAGCGTCTCGTAATCGAGGCCCAGCCGATCGAGCGCGCCGGGGCGGAAATTCTCGATCAGGATATCCGCCTCGCCGACCAGCCGCTTCGCCTCGGCAAGGCCTTCGGCGTTTTTCAGATCGAGGAAGACGCTGCCCTTGTGGCGGTTGTACATCGGGAAATAGCCTGCGCCTGAGCCGATCAGGTTGCGCGTATGATCGCCGCCTTCGGGCTCGACCCGGGTCACCTCGGCGCCAAGCCCGGCCAGGATCGCGCCCGCCGCCGGGCCCATCACCATGTGGGTGAACTCGACCACCTTCAGGCCTGCAAGCGGCGTCGCGCTCATGCCGCGCGCCGCCGCTCGAGCCCGAGCGGTAGCCCCGCATCGGGCGTGAAGCCGTAGAGCGGCTCGCCGGGCAGCGCGTCCTGCAGGATGCTTCGAACCCGCATCAGCTTGTCGAGGTCGATGCCGGTTTCATAACCCATGGCGTCCAGCATGAAGGCGAGATCCTCGGTGACGATGTTGCCCGACGCGCCGGGGGCATAGGGACAGCCGCCGAGGCCGCCCAGCGAAGCATCGAGCGTCGTGATCCCTTCCTCGAGCCCGGCGAGCGCATTGGCGAGGCCGAGCCCGCGCGTGTTGTGGAGATGGAGCGTGGTCAGCATCTCCGCCCCCACTGCCGACTTTACCCTGCGCACGAGCCGCTTCACTTGCGCCGGATCGGCATAGCCCGTGGTGTCCGACAGGCTCAGTTCCTTCGCGCCTGCCGCAACCGCCTGTTCGGCGAGACGAACGACCTGATCCTCCGCAATCGCGCCTTCGATCGTGCAGCCGAATGCCGTCGCAAGCCCGACCGCGAAATGCGCGCCCGCCGCCTCGGCAATGCCGGCAACAGCGCGGACTTCGGCGATCATCTCGGGATGGGATTTGCGGACGTTCCTCTGGCTGTGCGTCTCAGACATCGAGAACGGGATCGACATACCGTGCACGCCCGCCGCGACCGCGCGCTCGGCGCCCTTCGCGTTCGGCACAAGCGCGACCACGTTCAGGCCGGGCAATGTGCGCGCGAACCGCACCAGTTCCTCGGTGTCCGCCATCTGCGGCAGGAGTTGCGGCGGCACGAAGCTGCCCACTTCGATCTCGCGCACGCCGGCCTCGGCCTCGGCCCTGATCCAGGCCTTTTTCGCTTCGAGCGGCATCACCGGCGCGATGCTTTGCAGCCCATCGCGCGGGCCGACTTCGGAGATCAGGATGAAAGTCATGAATCCTCCAGATAAACCCAGGGCCGCGCCGCCCGATCGCGCGTCTGGAATGAGCCGATCTCGCCGCAATGCTTGAGCGTCAGGTCGATAGCGTCCAGCCCTTCGGCGAGCATTGCCTTGGCTGACGGGTCGATCTCGAACGAACAGGAGAGCGGACCGCACGCGACTGTCTGAGCGAGCAGGTCGATTGCGACCTTCGCGCCCTCGACCGCAATCGCCTCGACCGCTTCTTCCGGCAGCACCACCGGGATGATCCCGTTGCGCACGCAATTGCCGCGGAAGATCGGGGCGAAACCGGGCGCGATCACGGCCCGGATGCCATATTCGTGCAGCGCCCACACCGCATGCTCGCGGCTCGATCCGCAGCCGAAATTGGGTCCGCCGAGCAGAATCGTCGCGTGTGCAAAGCCGGGCTGGTTGAGCACGAAATCCGGGTTCGGCTCGCGAGAGCCCGGCGCCGTGTAGCGCCAGCCGGCGAACAGCCCATCCGCCAACCCGGTTTTGCCGACGCTCTTCATCTCGCGTGACGGGATGATCTGGTCGGTGTCGATGTTCGGCCGGATCAGCGGCGCGGCGACGCCGGAGACGAAAGGCACGGGCTCGGTCATTGGGCCAGCTCCCGTGGGTCGGCGATTGCGCCCCGAATCGCGCTTGCGGCGACGGTCTCGGGACTCGCGAGATGGGTCCGCACGCCCGGACCTTGGCGCCCCTCGAAATTGCGGTTGGTCGAGGAAATTACGCGCGTACCCGGCGCGAACCCTTCTCCGCCGGCATAGAAGCACATCGAACAGCCGCTCAGCCGCCATTCGAAACCGGCCTCGGCGAAAATGCGGTCCAGCCCTTCCGCCTCTGCCGCTCGGCGCACGTTCATCGAGCCAGGCACGACCAGCGCCCTCACGCCGGGAGCGACGTGACGTCCCTTCACGATCGCGGCGGCACGGCGGAGGTCGGAGAGGCGGCTGTTGGTGCAGCTTCCGATAAAGGCAGCGTCAATCGGCACGCCTGCGAGGCGGGTGCCCGCTTCCAGCCCGATATAGCCGAGCTCGCGCGCGTCTGCGTCCGGCACCGCGCCGCCAATGCCGACGCTGCTCTGCGGCGACGTGCCCCAGCTGACCATCGGCTCAATCTCTGCGGCGTCGATCACGATTTCCCGATCGAAGTGCGCGCCGGGATCGGTCGCGAGCAGGCGCCATGCGGCGACGGCACGCTCCCACAGCTCGCCCTTCGGCGCGTAACGGCGGCCCTTCAAATAGTCGAAGGTCACCTCGTCGGGCGCGATAAAGCCGGTCACCGCGGCGAACTCGGTCGCCATGTTGCAGAGCGTCAGTCGGCCCTCGACGTCGAGCGCCTCGACCGCTTCGCCCGCGAACTCGATCGCGTAGCCGCCGCCGCCGGCCGCCCCATCGGCGGCGATCAGCGCCAGCGCCATGTCCTTGGGCGTGACGCCCGGCTGCAGCCGGCCGCTGAAGGTGACCCGCATCGTCTTCGGGCGGCTCATCCGGAGCGTGCCGGTCGCCATCGCATGCTCCGCTTCCGACGATCCGATGCCCCAGGCCAGCGCACCGAGCGCCCCCTGGCTGCACGTGTGGCTGTCCGGGCAGACCAGCGTCAGCCCCGGCAGCACGATCGCCAGCTCGGGCGAGATGACATGAACGATGCCCTGGTCCGGATCGTCGATGTCGAACAGGCGGATGCCGGCCGCCTGCGCCGCCGCGCGCGTTTCGGTCAGGAACACCGCGCCGCCCTTGACCAAGGTGCCGGTCCGGCCCGGCCGCGTGTCGACGATATGGTCCATCGTGCAGAACACGCGCGCCGGCTCGGCAACCGTCCGGCCCGCCTCGGCAAGCGCCTTCAGCGCCACCGATCCGGTCCGTTCGTGGAGGAAGATGCGGTCGATCGCGATCAGCTCCGCGCCGTCGTCCAGACGCGCGACGCAGTGGCTGTCCCACAGCTTTTCGAACAGCGTGCGAGGCGCGGGCTCAGGCAGCGGCGGCCTCCATTTCGCGGTCCACTGAACGCCAGTCACGGGTCACCAGCCGCTCCTGGATCGCGGTGCGCGTTTCCAGCTGGCCGCCGCGGATCCAGTGCCAGGTGCGGCAGCGGCTCAGCCCGTCGTCGGCAAGCTGGATCATCTCGTAGAGATACAGGCTCGGATCGCCCTGACGCTGCCAGTAGAGCATCACCGTGCGGTTATACTCGTCGAGCCCGACCTCCGCAGCCCAGCCCTTGATCAGCTCATTGTCCCACCAGACGCGCTTGTCACGATAGGCGGCGGGAAAATCGCGGATTTCCTGCCGGCCATCGTCCCAGGTGTAGAAATTTGTCTGGTGATAGGGATACTGGCCGCCGTCGGGGAAGCGACAGAGCAGGCGCGACTTGTGCTCGTCTACCTTTTCGCCGGTCGCGTTGTAATAGGTGTAGACCCCGTCCCACACGCCTTCGTGGCGCGCGAGCAGTGGCATGTCGTCGCGGATTCCCATCATCGTCCTCCCTGTGATTGCATCGCGGTGGCGAGCTCGCGCGCAGCGGAGGCGCGGAGCAGCGCGCGGTGCTCGCGCGCCAGCCGCTCAGGCTCCAGCACCGCCGGGTCGAAATCGATCGCCGTCGCAGGGCTCGCCTCATACCACGGGTCGAACAGGTGGCGGGCGCGCACGATGCTCCAGGCGCGCGTCAGATAGGCACCGAACCGGTCGGGCGCGAGGTTCGGGAACAGCTGCGCCGGGTCGCCGCGCGGCGCCGGCTCGGAATTAACCGGCACGTCGCCGGCGATCGCCGTCACCACCTCGCGCCACGCCTGCCACTTGGTCGGTGCCGGGCCGGACCAGCCGTCCGACAGGCCGTGGCCGGGCAGATCGATTGCGAAGGAGGGTTGGCCGTTCAGCAATTCGAGCGCGCGACCGGGGCCGTGCAGGGCCACACCCTCCCCCCCCGGCGTGCCGCGCCAGTGGATCAGGCCGTCAAAGCCGTCCACCGTCACGCGCCGGAATCCTTCGTCCCTGGCCTCCGCGATCCGCTCCACGGCAGGCGCCGGATGCTGCATCAGGAATTCCAGACTCGACGCTTGGTGTGCCGCGGGCGTCGATACCTTCCGCGCCTCCCAGCCGGACGGCATTTCGCCCAACCGGTCGATATGCGCCTGCAGCGGGTCGCCATCATAGGCAGTGATCAGCAGCGGCGGCACCGAGGTGCCGACCGGCGGAATGTCGCGCTCCGCCCGGAGCACCGCGCCGTAGCCGGCGCGGTAGGCGTCGCCCGAATCGAGCATTTCGCGGATGACCGCGTCGACTCGCGCCGGGTCATCATGCGCCATGCGCAGTCGCATGCTGGGCCGCACGTCGAACCAGGGGAAGAACCAGGTCTGCTCTAGGATGCGGTTCCACAACCAGGTCAGATGCTCGCCATAGGCGCTCGGGCGGAACGGCGGCAGGTAGGACTGGCCGAACACGGCCATCTCCTCGGGCGTCCAGATCGCGTAGCCGCCGATCGCGAGTGCCGAGAATCGCTGCGATTGCTTGCGGAGCGCCGTGACGAGGATGATGCCGCCCGAATGGAAACCATAGGCGCCAGTCCGCCGCACCCCGATCGCATCCAGGAAAGCCAGCATCGCGTCTGCGAAGTCGTCGATCGTCGGCTCCTCGATCGCCAGTGGATCGGACTGGCCGAAGCCCGGCGTGTCGGGCGCGATGCACGTGAAATGCTTGCTCCATTCCCGCATCAGCGGCTCATATTCGGCAGAAGAGCGCGGGCTCTGGTGCGCCATCAGCAGCGGCGGCCCCTTGCCGGCGCGGCGATAATGGACGCGACGGCTGCCGACATCGACGAAGTGACGGGTGATTTCCATTGCCCCAATTTGTCCGGACAAATTTTTCTCGACAAGCCTTTTCTTCATTTGCATTGTGGCGAGCATGGACATTGTCGGCACCCGCATGGTTTCTGACGGCCGCACCGCCCGTCAGATCTTCGAAGACGTGATGGCCAATCCGGCCCGCAAGAAGTTCGGATTCGGCCGGAAATTGGCGCTCGTGAATGTCGATTTCCAGCAGGCCTATACCCGGATCGATAAGTTCGCGACGGCCTATGAGACCGACCCGAAGCAGCTCGATTATGCGAACGAGCTTGCCCGGCTGGCGCGCGCCAAGGGCATGCCGGTGGTCTGGAGTCGCGTCGCCTATATGGACAACGCGCACGATGCCGGCGTCTGGGGTACGCGCACCGACACGCCGGATTCGCTGCAGAACATCAAATACGGATCGGATCGGCATGCCTATGACGATCGCTGCGACATCCAGTCGGGTGACCTTCTGTTCACGAAGCGGATGCCCTCGGCCTTCTTCGAAACTCCGCTTGCCAGCTATCTGACGTTCCACGGCGTCGACACGGTGGTGGTGACCGGCGGCAGCACCTCCGGATGCGTACGCGCGACGGCGGTCGACGCGCTCAGTCACGGCTATCGCACGATCGTGCCGATCGAGACCTGCGCCGACAAGCACGAGAGCTATCACTTCGCCAACCTGACCGACCTGCAACTCAAATATGCCGACGTCGAGCCGGTCCAGGCCGTAATCGAGTGGCTGGAGGCACAGCCGGATGCGTGACGATCCCGGCCTTTACGATTTCGCGCCCTATCGCGACCGGCCGAAACTCATATGGCCGGAAGGCAAGACGGTCGCCGTGTGGGTTGCGCCCAATCTGGAATATTACGAGATCGACCCGCCAGCGAATCCGTATCGGAAGAGCTGGGCCAAGCCGCACCCGGACGTGGTCGGCTTCAGCCACCGCGATCACTCCAACCGCGTCTCGCACTGGCGGATGGCCGAGGCGATGTCGAAGCACGGTTTTCCGGGCTCGGTCTCGCTGTCGGTCGCGCTCTGCCAGCATCATCCCGAAGTGGTTGCCGACGCGCGTGCGCGCGGGTGGGAGTTCTTCAGCCACGGCATCTACAACACGCGTTACGCCTACGGCATGGACGAGCGCCAAGAGCGCGCAATCATCGAGGATTCGATCCGCACCGTGCGCGAGGCCACAGGGCAGACGATCCGCGGCTGGCTCGCGCCTGCCCTCACCCACACCGAGCGCACGCTGGACCTGATCGCCGAATATGGGCTGACCTATACCTGCGATCTCTACCATGACGACCAGCCAACACCGATCCGGACGAAAACGGGGCGGCTGATCTCGATGCCGTACAGCCTCGAGGTCAACGACCATTACGGCTTCTTCGTCTACAACATGTCGCCGCGCGCCTATGCCGAGGCGCTGATCCGTCAGTTCGACCGGTTGGCGGACGAAGGCGCCACCTCGGCCACCGTCATGTGCATACCGCTGCACGCCTATCTGATCGGCCAGCCGCATCGGATCGGGCCATTCGAGAAAGTGCTGGAGCACATCGCCGCGGACGGGCGCGCCTGGATCACCACGGCCGGCGAGATCGCGGACGCCTATCTGGAGCAGGCCGTATGAGCCTCGATCCGTCCTACCTCGAATACCCGAAGCGCCGTCACGGCTATGACCACGACCTTTATCCCTGGTCACGGCTTTCCGATCGGCCGCCAGTGCGCTGGCCGGGCGACAGGAGTGTCGCGGTCTGGGTGTGTGTGAGCCTCGAATCGTTCCCGCTGACGCCGTCGGACAAGCCGTTCCGCGCACCCGGGCACATGCAGACCCCCTATCCGGATTATCGTCACTACACGTCGCGCGACTACGGCACGCGCGTCGGATTCTACCGGCTGCTCGATGCTTTCGCGCAAGCGGGCGTGACCGTCTCGGTCGCGGCGAACGGCGCGGTCGCCGAGCGCTTTCCCCGGGTCGTCCGCGACACAGTCGCCGCCGGCCACGAGATCATCGCCCATTCGACGGACATGAACGGGACCATCGCCACGGGGCTCGACGAAGCCGAGGAACGGGCCCTGATCGACCGGTCGCTCGACGCACTGGAGATGGTCGCCGGAACGCGGCCGAAAGGCTGGCTGTCAATCGCGCGGTCACAAAGTTGGAACACTCTCGGCCTCCTGAAGCAGGCGGGGCTTACCTATTGCTGCGACTGGGTGAACGATGAACTGCCATATCGCTTCAATAATGGCCTGATCGACCTTCCGCTCAACCATGAGCTGTCCGACCGCCAGATCATCGCGACCCAGCAGCAATCGTCCGACAGCTGGGCGCAACAGATCGAGGACGCCTTCGACTGGCTGGCGGCAGAAGCCGCGGCGAACCATGGCGGTCGGATGCTGCCGATCCACCTGACGCCCTACATCATGGGCCTTCCGTATCGGATCGGTGCGGTTGAAGCCTTGCTTGAACGGCTGGCAGCACGACCTGAGGCCTGGTTCGCGCCAGGGCGAACGATTGTCGAGACCTGGGCGGAGCAGCAATGAGCCTGCCGGTCCGTAACCCCCGAACCGGTCAGGCCGATTACGCCATCGATCCGATCGACGCCGCGGAAATCGCGGCCGTCGCCACGCGCCTTCGCACCGCGCAATCTGGTTGGACCGCGCTGGCGCCGGAAGCGCGTTCGGCGGCGCTCCGCATGTTTGCGGACGCAGTCGATCGCCATCGCGGGCCGATCGGGGAGGCGCTGACAACCGATACCGGCCGCGGCGCAATCTCGCGCGTCGAAGTGGAGAGCGTGATTCGTGTCGCGCGCCGCTGGGCGCACCAGGCGCCAGCGCTGATCGCCGCTGGCCAGCCACAAGGCGTGCCGACGTCCGTTCCCGGCATCGAGACCTCGACGCGCCTGGTTTCATACCCTTTGGTCGGCGTCATCAGCCCGTGGAATTTCCCACTGACGCTGTCGCTGATTGACGCGATCCCGGCGCTCGCGGCCGGCTGCGCGGTGATCGTCAAGCCGTCCGAAGTAACGCCGCGCTTCATCCGGCCGCTGCGGGAAGCGATAGCCGAGGTCCCTGAGATCGCGGCCGTATTGGCGCTGATCGAAGGCGATGGCGCGACCGGCGCGGCGCTGATCGAGGCTGTCGACTACGTCGCGTTCACCGGATCGGTCGCGACCGGTCGCAAGGTCAGCGAGGCCGCGGCGCGGCGCCTGATCCCGGCGAGCCTGGAACTCGGCGGGAAGGATCCGATGATCGTCCTCGCCAGCGCCGATCCGGATCACGCCGCCGACGTGGCGCTGCGCGCCTCGGTCCTGAACAACGGCCAGGCATGCCAATCGATCGAGCGCATCTATGTCGCCCGCGCGATCGCTGAGCCGTTCGTGGAGGCGCTGGTCGCGAAGGCGGGCGCGGCACGGCTCAACCATCCCGACCTGGCCTCGGGCGACATCGGCCCTTTCATTTTCGACAAGCAGGCGGCGATCGTGGCCGAACAGCTTCGCGACGCCCGCGAACGAGGCGCTCGCATCCTGACTGGCGGCGAGATCGAGCAGTTGGGGGGCGGCCTTTATCTGCGACCCACCGTCGTCACCGAGGTGACACCCGACATGGCATTGATGCGCGACGAGACCTTCGGTCCCGTCCTCCCGGTCACCACGTTCGACGCGGTCGAGGATGCCATCGTCCTTGCCAACAGCGGAGAGTTCGGTCTGTCGGCCGCCGTCCTTGCTGGCACGACGGAGGAAGCCGAGCGGGTCGCGGTGCGGCTGAACGCCGGCGGTGTCTCGATCAACGACGGATCGTTGACCGGCCTGGTCTGGGAAGCGGAGAAGTCGAGTTTCGGTGCCAGTGGCGTCGGCCCGTCGCGGATGGGCGCGAGCGGGCTGCTCCGATTCTTCCGCAAACAGGCGTTGATCCGGCAGACCGGCGCCCCGCTGCCGCTCGCCGCCTATGCAGAGGAGGCGCTGTGACGATCCTCGCCGAGGCGATGCCGAACATGTTCCGCCATGCCGGCGAATGGGACGGCATCTATCGTCATGTCGCGTCGGATGGCACGCTGCTGGACGAGCATCGCACCTGGACGCGCTGCGAGTTTCCAGCGTCCGGGCCGCACGCCTATGTCCAGCACAACCGCCTCACCTGGCCTGATGGGCGCACGCTGGAGCGCACCCTGTGCAGCACGTTTCGTGACGGGATGCTCCACTGCGATACGGACCGCGTCCGCGGCTATGTGTGGGAGTCGCGCGAGGGCACTGTGATGATGCGCCTCGACTACAAGCTGGAACCGGGGCTGTGGTTCATCGAGATGATCAGCCTGTCGGACGACGGCCAGTTCCGCGCCCGCACATGGCAATGGTTCAAAGACGGCGCGCCGCTGAAGCGCACGCTGTGCGACGAACGGCGGGTCGCCTAGCGGTCAAGTTCGACCAACTCGTACCACGTCGCCATGTAACCCCCGACGCCGCCCTGCACGAACACCGAATCCGCGTCCGCCGTGACCCACATGTCGTAAGGCGGGTGGGTCTTGCCTCCCATCCCGTCGCTGCTTTCGTCGACGAAACGGAAGTGGCGGCAATCGAACGTGCCCGCGGCGACGGACACGCGCTCGTTCCCTAGATAATCGAGCATGATCCGGACCTCCGCGATCATCGGCGGCGTCGCGCCGCGATGGTCGGGCGACGGCAGGAACACGCGCATCTCGCGCCGGTGCGGGCCCTTGGAGACATCCATGCGGCTCGTCAGATAGCCGTCGCCGACGATCGGGTGGGTGCCGAAGCCGTCGATCGCGCCCTGATAATCCACCCGCTGCGACAACCGCCCGATCGAAGGCCCGAAGCTCTCGCACTCCACATACCCGTCGCCCTGATGCAGCCAGCCGGTGCCCATGAAGGCGTCGCCAACCGTCAGGTGCACGTGCAGGTCGTTCGGCCGCCCGTTCGGCCCGAGCGCGTAGACGATGTCGCGAAGCACGGTCGGCTCGGGCTCCTCAATCTCGCAGCGGGCGCGCAGAATCGCCCACCCGTCGCCGTGATGCGTGAAGGCAAACCATTCGCGCCCGCGCTCGCGATCCATCATCTCGGGTTTTTTCGACGTGTAGCGGATGCGGCCGCTCACCGTGCGGTGGTTCATCATTCCTCGAGCAGCCGTTGCCTGACGTCCTCGGGCGAAGGCTCCGGGGCAGCGGCCATTGCTTCCATATCCTGCTGCACGCCGCGCATGATCCGTGCGACATATTCCTTAGTCGCAAGCCCGCGCTCATAAGCAGCATCGCGGTCGGGCTGATAGGCGTCGATATCGGCGCGGCTGATCGTGCCCTTCGCGTCCAGCAGCCGCTCGACCGTGTCCAGCCGTTCGCGCAGCACCGACACTTCGCCAGCGATCGCCAGCACGATTGACAAGGTCCGGTCGATCGCCGGATCGTCGAAATATTGCGGCCTTTTGCCCTTCGCCTTGGCGCCGGCGCGTGCAATCCAGTCCACGCTGTCGCTCATGCCGCCGCCTTCCACGCGCCATAGGCGTTCCAGACCGCGGCGCGGCCATGGTCCTCCCTCTCGTCGAACGCGCTTTCGGGGAAGACCTCCTTGTCGACCACCGCCTTCACGCCAGTGACGAACAGGCTGTCGCGCGGTAGGCCGGCGTCGACCATCTGCTTCTTCAAATCGAGACCGTGCATTGCCGACCAGAACGGCTCGTTGTTGTTGAATGCGTCCCAGTCGCGGATGAACTGCTCATAGAGCGGCATCTCGTCCGAATATTGCGGCTGCTCCAGGTGCAGGATCAGCCCGCCGGGCGCGAGCACGCGCGTCGCTTCCTTGAGGATCCGCGGCAGCGCCTTGCCCGACAGCTCATGCAGGAACATCGTCGTCTGCACCCAGTCGAAATAGCCGTCCGGGAAACGGCTCAAATCCTCCGCGTTCATCTGCGCGAACTTCAGGTTGCGCGCGCCGAGCGCCTGCGCGCGGGCGTGCGCATAACGTAGCGAGGGCGCCGCAGTATCGATCGCGATCACTTCCGCCTCCGGAAAGGCGAGCGCCAGCGGCACGATATTGTGCCCGACGGTGCAGCCGAGATCGAGAATGCGCCTGGGCGCCCAGCCCGGCCGCTCGCGCTTGATCCAGTCGACCAGCGCCTGCCCGCCGCCGTCCGACAGCGCGCCGAGGCCGCCGGCCGTCGTCGCGAAGATGCCGCAGTCGTAGTTGGCGCCTGCCGAAACATCGCCCGGCCGTTCCTCGCCGTGATAGCTGCCGGGCATGCAGTGGATGTCGACCGCCGCCTGGTAGCGCGGCACCTCGACGGAGGGATCGAGTTCCAACGTGTCGCGGCCTTCGTTGTACTGCCGCGCCTTGGCGTCGAGTTCGTCGAGCTGGCGCAGCACGATCGACCGCCCGTTCTGCTGCCGCATTTCCATCGAGTTGCGCTTGCAGGCGGACCAGAAACGGTGCCACGGATCCTTATTCATCGCGTGGCGGATTTCGAACCGGTCAGCAGGGTCGCGGCCATGTTCCGCGCGGAACGCGGGCAGCACGCGCGTGTCGTAGGCGATCTTGTTGCCGGCGCCGATCGTGCCCGCGAGGTATTTGTTGAAGTTCGTCAGGAAGTTGAACCGCGCGGCCTCGTCATGGCTGGCGACTGGGAACACCGCGTGGCGGGTGACGGCGCTATAAGGGGGCGGAACGTCTTGCTTCATATCACACCTTCCTTGGCGAGGCGATCGATCACCTCGCGCTGCACTCGTAGGAAATGGTCACGATCGGGCGCCCGATCCAGCAGCGTTCCGGCTGGATGCACGGTCGACGCTCCGTACGCGGCGGCGAAGAGCTCGGTCCGCTGCCGCGCGAGATAGTTGGTCATGCCCGGCTTGCGCCGCGCGGCGCGCAGCGCGTCGAGGTCGATGATGCCGAAGGCGGTGAAGGTCTCTCCGGTATTGGATTCCGCGAGCACATTGCCTTTCCAGTCGACCACGACGGAATTGCCGTCGGCGGATGCGAACGGCATCGCAGCGCCCTCGATTCCAGCCGTGTTCGCCGAGACGACATAGGCCAGGTTCTCGAACGCGCGCGCGCGCTTTGCGATCGCCTTGTGGGTCGCAACCGGGCTGCCGATCTCGGACGAGCTATGCACAAAAATCTCCGCTCCGCGCAACGCATGCGCCCGCGCGATTTCCGGATAGAGGATTTCCTCCGATGCGATCGCGGCGAGATTCCCGATCTCGGTCCGCGCGACCGGGAACGCGCCTTCCAGACCGTAAACGTCCAGATATTTCGACCAGACGTCGTGGGGGGTCGGCGCGAACATGGAGTTCAGCCGACGATAACGGAGCACGACCTCGCCCGAGGGCGCGACAACGAAGCTGGTCTGAAAGTAAAGGCCGGGGAAATGCCGATCCGTTTCATAGGCATTGCCGGCCAGGAAAAGGTTTTGCGCCTGGGCTATCCGGCCGAATGCTTCATATTCCGGCCCGCCTTCCTCAAGCGCGGCCTTGTCCGCGAAATCCGTGATCGAGATGCGGCCGGGATAACTGGTCAGCAGATATTCGGGGAGAACGGCAAGGCGGACCGTGTTGCCCGAATATTGCTCGATGAACACGCTCGCCGCGCGCAGTTTCGGTCCGATCGACTCGATGGTCTCGAGCATCTGCGCCCGCGCCGTCGCCCGATCCCGGCAACGCTCGACCGACCGCGCGGTCAGCTGCAGCGCAAGCGCAGCGTAAGTCACAACCCCAGCGCTCCGGGGTTCATCGTCCCTTCGGGGTCGACCGCACGCTTCACGGCCTCCAGCACCTGCCAACCCGCCGGATCGCTGCGTTCTTTCAGCGGATAGGTGCGGGCGATCTGGAGATGAACCGCCTCCAGCTCACCGAATATGTCGATAATGCGCTTCCGCAGCCGATCGACCAACGCGCGCGCCTCGGCGTTCGCCGGCGCTTCTTTCAACCGGGCAAGATGCGCCGGCTCGACGGAGCGGCGATGCAGCTCGCCCCAGCTGTCGGGGAAGAAGAACACGGGCTCGATCAGGAAGCCGGTCCGCCCCACAGTCAGGAACATGTAGCCGGCGCCGACGCCTAGTCGCTCCATTTCCGCAGCATGCGCTTCGTAGAGGGTGCCGATCCGCGCAACCGCTTCGACAGCGCGGCTGTGGCGGACGATGCCGTGCACGGGAACCCAACGTTCCCCGTCGGGGCCGAGCATCGAGTTGACCGGCGGGAATGGGTTGGCGCGCAGCACCTTGGGTATCGTATTCTCAACCGAGCGCCCGCCGGCTTCAGTGACGATCCGCTCGACCCGCTTCAAGTCCTCAGCCGCGGCCGCTTCGGTCCGCCCTTCGACGATCAGGTGCGCGGAAAAGCGCGCCTGGTCGAGGAAGGACCTGCCCGCCGCGACCACCTTGGCCCCCTCCTTGACCGCTTTCCAGAAGCTTCCCTGCGCCTTCATCATGCCGACCAGCGCCTTGGCATCTGAGCCAAGGCTGTCGCGCTTCATCCTCTGCGCCTGCAGGAAGGGGTCAAAGCCGAAGCACTCCGCGGCGAGCCCCTGGCGGGCGATCTCGCTCATGGCGCCGAACGCCTGGTCGGGCGTATCAAACGCGAAGCTGCCGTAACCGAAGGCTTCCGCCTCCCGCTCCAGCGGCAATGTGATGTGTGCCTTGATTCCGAACGCGCCGGTGTCGGCCGCGAAGAGCCCGGTCAGGTCGGGCCCGAATGGTCGCAGGAAACCGCTGCCGGTGCGCAGGATTGTCCCGTCCGCCAACACCACGTCGAAGCTGAGTGCAGTCTCGGCGATCGTGCCGTTGCCCCCGCCCCAGAACACGCCATTTTGGCTCATCCCACCGCCGACGGTCGCCTTGATGCCGCTCAGAGTTCCCCAGCGCGGCACGCGCACGCCAAGCGGCTTCAATCGATCGCGCAGCGCCGCCCAGGTACAGCCGGCCTCGACCGTGACGGCCATGTCGACCGGGTCGACCTCCAGGATGCGATCCATACGGCTGAGATCGACGATCAGCGCGCCGGCATCTTCGGTCAGATATCCCTTGGTGTAGCTCATTCCGCCGCCGCGCGGCACGATCGCGAGCCGGCGGGCATGCGCCGCCGCCAACCCGGCCGAGAGTTCGTCGATATTGGCCGGCCGGAAGACCGCGCAGGGTGCGGCGCCGTCACTGTGCACGTCCTGCGCGTAGAAGGCGCATTCGCCAGGGTCGGTGATCAGCGTCCCGGCGGGAAACGCAGTCGAGAGATCGTGGTCGAGCATCGTGGCCATGTCAGGCTGCCTGCGGTTCGGCAGCGCGATCGGGCGCGCCGGTTTCGGGGTAACGGCCCAACGTCAACAGAAGCGCGCCACCGATCGCGAACATCAGCATCGCCGCCGCCAGCATCGAATCATAGTTGCCGGTCGCGTCCCGGACCGATCCGTAGAGGACCGGCGAGATCGCCGAGCCGATGCCGAAAGACATGTACAACAGGCCGTAGATCTTGCCGTAATGGGCGAGGCCGAAATAGCGTGCGGCCATGAAGGCGATCACGTCCGATTCCGCCCCAGCCGCGAAACCGAGCAGGAAGGCGCCGGCGCGGACGATCGTCAGCGATTCCGCCTGCCCCATCAGCAGATAGCAGCCGAGCGCGGGCAGCAGCAGCGAGACGAACGCGACGCCGGGCGCCCATAGCCGGTCGAACAGCAGCCCGACGATCAACCGTCCCGCGAGAATGCCGAGCGCGACGATGGCGATGGTCGCGTCGCTCTCGGCCTTCGAGAAGCCGTGAAGCTGCACCATCTGCGACATATGGATGTGGGCGCCCCCATAGGCGATCGAGATGATCGCGATCGAGGCGATCAGCGCCCAGAAGCGCGGCTCGCGCGCGGCTTCGGCCAGGGTGTGACCGACCAGCGCGCCGGACGAGTCCGCGAGCGTCTGCGGACGTTCTTCGGGATGAGGTTCTCGAAACCAGAGCAGCCCGACCGGCAGGGCGATGCAAAGCGGCAGCAGCGCAAGTGCCGGGTAGGCGGCGCGCCAGCCACCGGCAGCCACGGCCCAATGGGCGATCAGCGGCACGACGATGCCCGCGACGCTTGTGCCGATCAGCATCAGGCCAAGTGCCAGGCCCCGGTTCCGATCGAACCAGACGCTGACCGCGCGGCTCCATGTAACTGGCGTCGAGCCGATCCCGATCACCCCGATCACGACCCAGAAGGCCCAGAACAGCCAGATGTTATTCGGAACGATCCACATGCTGGCAAAGGCCACGCCGAACAGGAACAGCGACCAGAGCGCCACCTTCCGCACGCCATAGCGGTCGGCGAGAGAGCCGACATAGGGAGCGGTCAGCGATGCGATGATGCCATAGATCGTGACGCCGATGCTGATCGACTTGAAGTCCCATCCGGTCGCATCGTGGATCGGCCCGATCACGACCGGCATGCTGCTGAAGGGCACGGGAGATGCGCCGCATGCCGTCCCGATCATTGCGGCGAGCAGCGGCTTCCAGCCGAGCGCGAACTCCGAGCGCGTCTTCACAGTGGATCCCCGGACAGCTCGGCCAGTTCGAACACCGAGTCCATGTAACCCTCGACCACGCCCCTCACGTAAAGGAAGTCGCCATCGCGCGTCACCCATAGGTGATATTCGGGGTGATCGTTGGTCAAACCGACGAAGCGGATGCGATGGCAGTCGAAGCGGCCCGCTGGCACTTCAATCGTTTCCGGCCCAACATATTCCAGGCCGCTTCCGGTGGTCGCAATGAAAGGGCCGGTTGCGCCGAAATGGTGGGTGCTGTGCAGCAGGTTGCGGCCGAAGAACTGCACATGGCCCGCGCCTTTGTCGTACGGGAAAGATGCTGCCAGCCACGCGTCGGACTGGACCGCGTGCATGCCGAACCCGCGGATCGGCCGCTGGATCGCAAAGCGCTGCGAAATACGCCCTTCGTCACGCGTCCGGGATTCGCAGATCGCCTCATCATCGGTAAAGGAGAACCATCCGCTCCCGGTCACTTCCCCGTCGCGCATGATCCGCACGAAGGCGTCCTTGGGATGAAAATCCGGATGTGCGGACTGCACGCTGTCGCGCACCACCCAGTCCTTTCCGAACCGCATCTCGCAATGGGCCGAGAGGACGCGGAGACCGTCCAGACCGCGGGTCATCCGCCATTCCTCGACACCCCACACCCCGCCGGTTTGCCGGTGGCGGTACTCGATCCGGCCTTGGCGGCGGGGAAGCAACTCGAACTCGGCCATGGTGTGTCTGCGCCCGCCTAGAAGCTGTAGCGGGCGCGGACAGTCCACGTCATCGGCGCATTCAGGTAGCTGTAGTTCGACAGGGAGGTCTGGATGAACTCCTTGTTGAAGCAGTTCGCGCATTCCAGCGACAGCTTCCAACGATCATCCGGCGTGTTGAGGGCGATGCTGGCATTGACCAGCCACGCCGACGCGCTGTGAGAACCGGTGATGAAGTTGCCATTGCCGAACGGGTTCGCCGGGAAGGTGCCGTTGGTGCCGGTCACGGCCTGGTCGTAAAGGCTCAGGTTTGCGATCGCGACCTGCTGTTTCGAATGGAACGTCGCGTTGACAGCGGGAATGATCGACCAGCCGCTGTCGCCGATTTCGGCCTTGTAGCTGCCGCCCAGCGCCAGCGACCAGCGCGGCGTGCGGACCGGCGTCGCGATCGTGCCGTTTGCCGTCACGATGCCGTTTGCGCATGCTGTCGTGTTCGGGCCACCCGGAATGCGGCCGGCAGCAAGCGCCGCTTGGCAGGCTGCGAGCTGTCCCGCGACAGACTGGATGCCATAGATGTCGAATGCGGGCGCATTCTTCGGCAAACGGTAATTGTCGTCCTGATAGCCGACGTTCGCATAAAGGTTCAGGTTATCCACCGGAACCACGGTGATTTCGGCTTCGACGCCCTTGTTGCGATAATCGGCGAAGTTGCGCGTCAGGAACGTCAATGCGCCCGTCGTCGGGTTCATAAGGCCGGCGAGCACTTGAAGATCAGAGACGTCGAGCCAGAAGGCGGTCAGGTTGACGCGCAGCCTCCGGTCCAACCAGTCGGACTTGATGCCCGCTTCGTAGCTCCAAACCTTTTCCGGATCGAACGGCAGGAACGTGCTGGGCGAGCTCGCGCGGGCATTCCACCCGCCCGACTTGAAGCCGCGCGTCGCGGACGCGAACACCAGCACCTGGTCGTTTGGCTTGAAGTTGATCGCAAATCGCGGCGTCCAGATCTTCGTTTCCTGCTTGGTCGGAATCCTCGCGCCGGAGCCTGCGATCAGGTTTGCATTGTCGAGACAGGTCGCCTCGAGCGTGCCGTCATTGCAGGACGGGCGATTGTCGTGCAGGCGGATCGTCTTGGTTTCGTCGGTGTAACGGATGCCCGCCGTCAGCTTCAGCTGGTCGGTGATGTTGAAATCCGCCTGCGCATAGCCAGCAATCGCCTCGGTGCGGTTGTGGAGCACACGATCGGCGAGGAGCAGCGAGAGCGCCGGCGAAACGCCGAAAATGTCCGCGAAATCGGTCTTGTTGCGCTCGTCGATGTAATAGACACCCGCCACATAGTCGACAAAGCCGTTGGCGAGCTTTCCGTTCAGCTTCACTTCCTGCGTGAACTGCTGATGGTGGCCGTCGTTCACGATATCGAAGCCGCCGCGGGCCAGGCCCAGCACCGGCGGCCGCGGCACCGAAACGCTCGGGCCAGCGCGGCCGTCGAAGAAGTCCAGGCCATATTGCTGGCTGAGATTCACATAACCCGTGATCAACGCGAGCGTCGTGTCGGGCGCCACGTCGAATTGCAGGTTCGACGTGATGATGTCGCTCGTGGATTCCTGACCCATGCCGAAGTCGGCCTTGCGCCCGCTGATGACGAGCGGCGCATACGGCGATGGCGGCCCGTCCTTTTCGCTGAGGCCACTCGTGACGAAGCGCCCTTTGCAATCGGTCGGGTTTGCGGGGTTGCAGGTGAAGTTGAGGATGTTCTCGCCGTTGGCCACGATGTGCGCGTAGGACGCATTCCAGCGGATGGAGTCCGACAGCTCGCCGCGAAGCCCGAGCCGGGCGCCCCAGCCATCGTCGTCGTTCAGCCGCTCGCCGGTCGTGACGTTTTTGACGTAGCCGTCGTCATTCTGGAAATAGCCGCTGACCTTGATCGAGAAGGTCGGGGCGAGCGGAATGTCGACGGACGCGCGGCCGAGCACCTTGTTATACCTGCCGTAGCCGACTTCCGCATAGCCGGCGAACGTGTCACCCGGCTGCTTCATGATCACGTTGATCGCGCCGCCGGTGGTGTTTCGTCCGAACAGTGTTCCCTGCGGCCCGCGCAGCACTTCCACCCGGTCCACATCGAACAGCGACAGATTGTTCGCGTTCTGACGGCTCAGATAGATGTCGTCGACATAGGTGCCGACCGGCGGATCGAACGTCGCAATGGTCTCGGTGCTGCCCAGGCCACGGAGGAAATAGGCATTTGCCGACCCTATGCCGGTATTGTTCTGGGCGACCAGGTTGGGGACGAAATTGCCGATGTCGAGCGTGTTCGAGATGCCGCGCGCCTGCAGTTGCGCGCCCGATAGAGCGGTGATCGCGATCGGCACGTCCTGCACGCGCTCCGAACGGCGCTGCGCGGTGACGACGATGTCGGCAATCTGCGATCCGCTCTGCGTCGCGGATTGGTTTTCAGGCGGCGACCCGGCCGCCGCCTGGTCGCTCTGCGTTGCGTTCTGGTCAGTGGTGTCCTGAGCCCAGGCAGGCGCGCCGAGCACCAGCAGGGTTGCGGCGGAAGCAAGCCAAAGTGCACGCATCAATCGTCCCCTCCTCCTCGCCGGCCACCTCTTGCCACGGGCCGTACGATGTGATTTGTCCGGACAACTTCACGGAAATGGCAGAAGCTGTCAAGCATGCTTTGTCCGGACTTTTAACAGGGAGAATTCGATGTCCGATCTCGCCTACCCAACGCTGGTCTGGGCACACTTGCTTCTGTTCGTGCTCTGGCTGGGTGCCGA
Source organism: Pseudomonadota bacterium (assembly GCA_018240865.1). GTDB lineage: Bacteria > Pseudomonadota > Alphaproteobacteria > Sphingomonadales > Sphingomonadaceae > Sphingomonas_B. The sequence continues at coordinate 39,354 of JAFEEY010000041.1, forward strand.
TGTCGGCGTGTTCGTGCTGGGCCAGCATTTTCGCCGCCGTGACACCTACTCGCTGGACCAGCGAATCGCTCTTCTGAAGCTGCTGGTCGAGGTCGACATGGTGCCGCGCACGGCCTGGGCGCTGATGGTGCCAGTCTCACTGTCCGTCGTTTCGATGGGGGGGATGTGGGCAGTTCCTGCGCCCCTGCTGGCTGTTGCCTGGATCGTGGGTGCATTCTGGCTCTGGCTGGTCTGGGACGCGCATCTTCACGACCAGACACCCCGTGCCTCGCGCGACCGCCGGATCGAATTTTGGCTCAAGATCCTGATCGCCATTTTCTACACGGGACTGGGCCTCGTCTCGATCGGCACAAGCTCTCCCCTGCCCTTCGCGTGGCTGGCCTGGAAGGCACTGCTGTTTGGGGTGATCTTCTGGGCCGCGATCATGATCGACGTCGCGTTCAAGCCGGTCGCACCGCAGCTCGGCAAGCTGCTCGCCGAAGGTTCCAGCGACGCGACGGAGATCCCGCTGCTGCGCACGATGAACCGCACCCGGCTGTGGGTCTGGTGCGTCTATCTGCTGCTGCTTGGAACCTCGTATCTCGGCGCCGTCAAGCCGTTTTGAACGATGATGCTTGACTTTGAAGTTGTCCGGACAAATTGTGAGCGCATGACCAAGGGGGCATATCGTTCAGGGCTTGCCGCGCGACTGCAGAGCCTGCTGTTCGTGCCGGGTACCCGGCCCGACCGGTTCGCCGGCGCGCTGGCCTCCGGCGCGGATGTTGTGTGCATCGATTTGGAAGATTCGGTTCCCGCCTCCGACAAGGCATCCGCACGCGAATCGGCACTCGCGGCGATTGCCGGAGACGAAACCGGCAGGCTGATCTTGCGCTGCAACGGGCTTGGCACGATCGAGGGCGTGCAGGATTTGGGCGCGATCGCGAGCGCTCTGGCCAAGGGTGCGAACGCCCCGCCCTTGTTGCTGTTGCCGAAAGTCGAGAACGCCGAGCAGCTGACCGTGCTCGCGCAGCTTGCCGGGGATCGGCTGGGCCTCGTGCCGCTGATCGAGAGTCCCCGTGGGCTGAGAGCGGCGGCAGCGATCGGCAGCGTGCCGGGAGTCGCTGCGATGATGTTCGGGGGTGGCGATTTGTCGGCGGAGCTAGGCGTCGAGCTCGCCTGGGAGCCGCTCTCGGTGGCGCGCGGCCTGTTCATCCTCGCCTGCGCAGAAGCGGGCGTTCCGGCGATCGACGTCCCCTGGATCCGGCTCGACGATGCCGCCGGCCTGGAGGACGAGGCTCGCCGTGCAAAAGCACTCGGTTTCGCCGCCAAGGCCGCCATCCACCCGGCCCAGATTCCCACCATTCACGGCGTGATGCGCCCCACGTCCGACGAGGTCGACGAGGCGCGCGCGGCCGTAATCGCGTTTGCGGATGCGGGCGGCGGCGCCGTTCGCTTTCGCGGCCGCATGCTCGAGGCGCCGGTAATGCGGCGTTACCGCAGGATTTTGGAACAGGAACAGCACCATGCGTGAAGGAAGTATCGAAGTCGCACCGGGCCGCTATCGCGAGACGTTCGGGCGCCATTTCGAGGATTTCAAGGAAGGTGACATTTACGAGCACCGCCCCGGGCGGACGATCACCGATGCCGACAATGTGTGGTTCACGCTGCTGACGATGAACACCCACCCGGCCCATTTCGACTATGAATTCGCCAAGAAGACCGAATTCGGAAAGCCGCTCGTCTGCTCGCCATTCACGGTCGCGCTGATGGTCGGCATGTCGGTCTCCGACGTCAGCCAGAAGGCGGTCGCCAATCTTGGCTGGTCGGACATCAAGCTGACCGGGCCGCTGTTTCCCGGCGACACGCTCTATGCGGAAAGCGAAGTCGTCGAGAAGCGGGAGAGCAAGTCGCGGCCCGAACAGGGCATCGTCACTGTCCGCACCACCGGCAAGAACCAGCACGGCGACGTAGTCTGCACTTTCAACCGCTCAATGCTGATCTGGAAGCGCGGTTGCGGTCCGATGGACAGCTGAGCGGCACGAATGGCCACGACAGTCCCCAATCTCGCGCCTGATCAGGTGGCGACCGCCGGCGCGCGGATCGTCGACTATATCCACGGTCCGATCATCTCCTCGAGCGACCTTGATGCACACCTGGCGTTGTTCGCGGCGTTCGGTCTCCGCGAAGTCGGGCGCGTACAGCGCTCTGACGCGCAAGTGCGCGCGATCTGGGGCGTCTGCGGCCATTCCTGCGAGGAGGTCGCGCTGGAAACGCCGGGATCGCGCTTCGGGCTTCGCCTGGTGCGCTTCTCGCCCGGCTCGGACGTCGTCATCCGCTCGGAGGCGCGCGGGTCCGACAGCGAGGCGCTGAAAGTCATCGACTTCTATGCTCCCGACCTGCCGGCCGCGCGCTGCGCGATCGAGGCCGCCGGCTTCGTCTTCAGGGACGCGGTCGCCGAATATGACACGCCCGAAGGCCGGTTCCAGGAAGCTCACCTCTGGGGCCCCGATGGGGTGGTCTGTGCGCTCGTCTCGGGCGAAGCTGAATTCTTCGAGCGGTTCGCGACGGTTCGTGACCGGCTGGTCAGCGAACCTCAAAGCATCTCCGGCCCGGTCCGCGATCCTGCGGCGACGATCGAGTTCTTCCGGCGCGTCTTCGGCCTGGAGCCGATCCACACCTACGGCGTCGCGGACGACAGTTTCCAGGCGCTGGTCGGGGCAGGCTCGACGCTGAAGGTCCGGGCATGGAACGTCGGCACGAATACCTGCGAGCCGTATTTCGGCGTCATCGACTATGGGCTCCCGCCTGGCGAGCAGCTCTCGCTGGCCGAGGTTTCCCGTCCGGCCGCCCGCGGCCTGATCGGCGCGACTCTTGTCGTTCGCGATATCGGCACAATTGTCGATGTAGCGCGCGGTTCAGGCGGCACCGAGCCGGTCGAGGCCGTCATTCCGGGCCTCGGCCTGGCCAATATCGTTACGGTCCCAGCGCCTAACGGCGGCTGGTACCAAGCCCTTCAGCCCATCAAATCAAGGACCGCCTGATGGCAAGCGCCGCACACAGCGTTCGCACGATCGAGGCTGACCAGGAAGCCGCATTTCTCGACGCGATCGATCGCTGGATCGAGCGCGAGGTGCGCCCCGTGGTCATGCATCACGACCATAATGATCTCTGGCCGGCCGAACTGGTCGACCAGATGGCCGAAATGGGCCTGTTCGGCGCGACCATCGGCCAGGAATATGGCGGGCTGGGCTTGCCGGCGACGACCTATGCCAAGATCGTCGCGCGCATCTCGTCCTATTGGATGGCGCTGACCGGCATCTTCAACTCGCACCTGATCATGGCCGCCGCCGTCGAGCGGTTCGGCACGCCCGAGCAGAAAGCCGAGTGGCTGCCGAAATTTGCAACCGGCGAAATTCGTGGCGGCCTTGCGCTCACCGAGCCCGATGCCGGCACCGATCTCCAGTCGATCCGCATGACCGCCCGTCGCGACGGTGACGACTATGTCATCAACGGCACCAAGACCTGGATCTCGAACGGCATCAAGGGCAGCTGCTTCGCGCTGCTGGCGAAGACCAATCCCGACGCCGAGCCGCGCTACAAGGGCATGAGCCTGTTCATCGCGCCAAAGGGCCCGGGCTTCAGCGTCGGCAAGAAGTTCGACAAGCTCGGCTACAAGGCGATCGATTCCGCCGAGATGATCTTCGAGGATTACCGCCTCCCTGCCGCCAACCTGATCGGCGGCGTCGAAGGCGAGGGTTTCCTGCAAGCGACCGGCGGGCTGGAGCTCGGGCGCATCAACGTCGCGGCGCGCGGCGTCGGCCTTGCCGAGGGTTCGCTTCGTCTTGCGACCGAATATGCGCAGCTCCGCAAGACATTCGGCAAACCGATCGCCCAGCACCAGGCGATCCAGCTGAAGCTTGGCGAGATGGTCACGCGCGCGCGTGCAGCGCGGCTGCTGACGTTCGACGCGGCCGAAGCCTATGACCGCGGCGAGCGCTGCGACATGGAAGCGGGCATGGCCAAGTATTTCGCGTCCGAGGCCGCGGTGCGCAACAGCGAGGAAGCGATGCGCATCTTCGGGGGCTACAGCTATTCGAAGGAATACGAGATCGAGCGCTACTACCGCGACGCGCTGCTGATGTGCATCGGAGAAGGAACCAACGAGATGCAGCGCATGATCATTGCCAAGCAATGGCTGAAGCGGAATCCCGCATGAACCTTCCGCTTTCCGGCTACCGCATCCTGTCGGCCGAGCAATATGGCGCCGGGCCGTACGGCACGATGTTCCTCGCGCAGCTGGGCGCGGAGGTGATCAAGATCGAGGCGCCGAAGGGCGGCGACACCGCGCGCGCGGTCGGGCCGCATTTCCTGAGGCCCAATGAAAGCATCTTCTTCCAGACCTTCAACCTGAACAAGAAATCGATCACGCTCGACCTCAACAGCAAGGAAGGTCAGCAGGTTCTGCATCGGCTGGTCACGAGTGCTGATGCCGTCGCGAACAATTTGCGCGGCGACCTGCCCGAGCGGATGGGCCTGACCTATGACGCGCTGCAGGCGGCGAACCCGGCGATCGTCTGCGCGCACCTCTCCGCCTATGGCCGCGACAACGGACGCGCGCGCTGGCCCGGCTACGACTATCTGATGCAGGCCGAGGCCGGGTTTCTCGCGATGACCGGCGAGCCGGACGCGCCGCCGACGCGGTTCGGCCTGTCGATCGTCGACTTCATGACGGGGACGATGATGGCGGTCGGCCTGCTCGCCGCGTTGCTCGACGCGCAGCGCAGCGGCCTTGGGCGCGACATCGACGTGGACCTGCTGTCCGCCGCCGTCCATCAGACCAGCTATCCGGCGATGTGGTATCTGAACGAAGGCGACGTGACCGGTCGTAGCCCGCGCTCCGCGCATCCCTCGGTCACCCCCAGCCAGATGTTCCGGACCGCGGACGGCTGGATTTTCGCGATGGCGCAGCTGCCGAAATTCTGGCGCGTGCTGGTCGAGCGGCTCGGCCGGGCCGAGCTTGCCGACGACCCCCGCTTCGCGACCGCGGAAAGCCGGCTGGAAAATCGCGAACTGCTGACCGAGCTGCTGGACCAAACATTCATGCAGCGCCCGACTGCACACTGGCTCGAGTTGCTGGCTGGCCACATGCCGGTCGCGCCGGTCAACCAACTCGACCAGGCGCTCGACAATCCGTTCCTGCGCGACCGCGGGATGATCGACACGGTCAGCCACCCGGACCGCGCCGACCTGCGCGTGCTGGCGAACCCGATCCGGGTGGACGGCGCGACGCTGCCGAACAGGGCCGCGCCGTTGCTCGGCGCCGACACCGACACCGTGCTCGCCGAAGCCGGTTTCGGCTCCGGCGAGATCGAGCAGCTGAAGGCGAAGGGTGTCATCTGAAATGGGGAAGCTCGCCGGCATCAAGGTCGTCGACCTGACCCAATTCCTGCCCGGGCCGATCATGACGATGATGATGGCGGACCAGGGCGCGGAGGTGATCAAGATCGAGCCGCCCGCCGGCGACCCCGCCCGCGATATGCCGCCGTTCGAGGGGGGCGAGTCGATCTGGTTCCGCAACGTCAATCGCGGCAAGCACTGCCTGCGCCTCAACCTGAAGAGCGAGCACGGCAAGGCCCGGCTTTGGGACCTGATCGCGGACGCGGACATATTCGTCGAAGGCTTCCGCCCCGGCGTGATCGAGCGGCTCGGCTTCGGCTATCAGGCCGTGTCGGAGCGCAATCCGCGGATCGTCTATTGCTCGATCTCCGCCTTTGGCCAGGCGGGCGAGATGGCGCACCATCCCGCGCACGACCTGGCCGTGCAGGCGCTGGCCGGATTCCTCTCGGTCAATGACGGGCCGGACGGCACGCCGGTCGTGCCGGGCGCGCCCTCGGCCGACATGGCGGCGGGGCTGACCGCGCTCGGCGCCGTGCTGATGGCGCTGATCGGCCGCGAGCGGACGGGGCGCGGCGACTATGTCGACATCGCGATGTTCGACAGCCTGCTCCCCTGGTGCGCGCACACGGCGGGAGAAGCGATCGCCGGCGGGCCGGCGCCCCGCTCGGCGAGCCAGCGCTCGCTGGGCGGAGCGGCCTTCTACAATGTCTACGCCACCGCGGACGGCCGCCACGTCGTGCTCGGCGCGCGCGAGATGAAGTTCGTGCGCAACCTGCTCACTGCGCTGGGACGCGACGACCTTGTTCCGCTGGGCGAGGCCGCGCCCGGCGAGGCGCAGGCGCGGCTCCGTTCATTTCTGACTGAAACGTTCGCGACACGCACCCGCGACGAGTGGGTCGTCTGGTTCGCCGACAAGGACGTGGCCTTCTCGCCTGTGCTCGACTTCCGCGAGGCGCTGGCCCAGCCGCACGTCGCCGAGCGGGGCTTGCTGATCGAAGCGGAGGGCGTGCACATGATCGCGCCGGCGATCCGCTTCGGGCGGCGCGGCTGATGTCAGCCCTCGACGTCCATGTGCATCGCATAGGCGAACCGGTCGCCCGGATGCTGGCTGGTGGAAATCTCGAACAGCCGGCCGGTCGTGTCGAAATAGCAGCGCAGGATGCGCAGGCACGGGCTGCGCCGCGCGACCTTCAGCTCGCTCGCCACCGCCGCGCTGGCGGGGACGGCCTGGATGTCCTGCGTGACCTGCGCGATGCGAAGGTGCCCCAGCCGCTCGAGCTGGCGGAAGATCGTATCCTCGGCCGGGTCCAGTTCGGCGACCGCTTCGCGCAGGTCGGGGTGCACGAAGGCGTCGGTCAGCGCGATCGGCGCGCCCAGGCCCTCGCTGATGCGCAGCCCTCGAAAATGCGACCATTTGCCCGGCATCGGCGAGGGCAGCTGCTCCATCAGCTTCTTGGGAATGGCCGCATCACCAAGCCGTATGAAGTCGACGCGGGTATCGCGGGCATATTGCATCAGCTCGCCGACGTTCGAGAGCGGCTGGTGCAGCGCGCCACCGCGCGCCGCCGCCGGCTGGATCACGGTGCCCGAACCGCGCTTGCGGCGGATCAGGCCCTCGTTCTGCAACGCCCGCAGCGCCTCGCGCACGGTGAAGCGGCTGACGCCATATTGCGCGCACAGCTCGTTTTCGGTCGGAAACTGGTCGAGCGCCGGAAAATCGCCTTTCAGGATCGCGTTCCGCAGATCGTCGGCCAGTTCCTGGTAACGCGGCTTTCTGGTCGTCCGGCTACTGGTGTCGCCCGCCAAACCACTGCTCCCCTGTTCTCGTTCGCGCGGAGTCCCGCAGCATGAACCGGGACAATAGCCTAACCGAGCGGCTTGCAAAGCATCTGCAGCGCCGAACCGATGGAATTGTCCGGACAAAAGCACGACTGCACCTGCTTGACTGGCTCGGATGCGTGGCCGGGGCACGCCGGTCCGACGTGGCGTCCGTCGCCCGCCGCGCCGAACCCGATTGCCTCACACGGGCCGCGCTGCTCGGCAATGTGCTCGAGATGGACGACGTGCACCGCGGTGCAATCCTGCATCCGGGACCCGTCGTGTGGCCGGCGGCGTTGTCCGCCGCGCGTGATGTCGGGGCGGACATGGCGACGCTGCTGGAAGGGGTCGTGCGCGGCTACGAGGCGGTGATCGCGGTCGGCGCGACGTTCGATGCGTGGCACTATGCGCACTGGCACAATACCGCGACTGCGGGCGGCTTCGGCGGCGCGGCGGCTGCAGCGTCGGTCTTCGGCCTCGACGCGGATGCGACGGCAGATGCACTCGGCCATGCCGGCTCGCTGGCCGGCGGGCTGTGGCGGATGCGGCACGAGCCGGGCATGACCAAGCAGGTCCATGTTGCGCAGGCAGCGCTGACCGGCCTCTGGCACGCGCGCCTCGCCCGCGCTGGTGCGAAGGGCCCGCGCCGCATCCTGGAGGGCGAGCAAGGCCTTTATGCGCCGATGACACGCGAGCCGAAGCCGCTGGCGCTCGGCCAAGGCTGGCGGATCGACGAGGTCAGCTTCAAGCCTTGGGGCGCCTGCCGCCATGCGCATCCGGCGATCGACGCCGCGCTGGAGCTGAAGGCAGCCGGAAAGCTCGGCGTGCCGGTCACCGTCCACACCTATCGCGACGCCCTGACTTTCTGCGACAGGCCCGAGCCGGAGACCGTGCTCGACGCCAAATTCTCGATCCAGCACAGCGTCGCGATCGTGATCGACAAGGGCGAACCGGAGCTGGCCGATTTCGAGCCCGATGCGATCGCGCGCCTCGCCCCGTTGCGCGCACAGGTGACTGTCGCCGAAGACCCGGCGCTGACCGCCGCCTACCCGGCCCGGTTCGGCGCCCGCATCGGCGACCTGATGCTTGCCGATACGCGCGGCGACCCGGAACGGCCGCTCTATCCGTCCGGTGTGGAAGCCAAGGCGCGGGCGCTGATGGCCTGGGGCGGCGTCGATGCCGATGAGGCAGTCAGGTTTGCGCTCGACGGCGACGATCCGGGCGCGATCGTCGCGATGCTGGAGCGCTGGCTGTGAGCCCGACCGCCGCCCTGCTCGACTTCGCCGTCGCGCCGCACGTCCTGCCGCCGCAGGCGCGCGCCGATGCCGAGCGGCTGCTGGCCGACACGTTGGCTGTCGGTGCGGCGGGTGCGACTGCGCCGGGCGCGGAGGGTGTTCGCAAGGCCGCCGCCGGATGGGGCGCTTCGGACGAAGCGCGCGTGATCGGCTTCTCACGGCGTGTTCCCGCCGCTTCCGCTGCGTTCGTCAACGCCTTCCAGATTCACTGCCTCGAATGGGACGCAGTGCACGAGCCCGCGGTCGTCCACGCGCTATCCGTGGTGACCGCCGGGCTGCTCGCGGCCAGCGACCGACGCGGCGGCTCCGTGCCCGACGAAGCACTGCCTGCCCTGTCTATCGGCGTTGACATCGCCAGCGGGCTCGGCCTCGCAGCGGACAGTGCGCTCAGCTTCTTCCGCCCCGCGACCGCCGGCTGCATCGGCGCCGCGCTCGCCGTCGCGCGGCTGGAAGGGATCGCGCGCGACCGGCTGCCCGACGTGCTCGGCCTCGCTTATTCCTTCTGCGCCGGCACGATGCAGGCGCATGTCGAGGGCTCGATCGCACTCCCGTTGCAGATCGCGAACGCGGCGCGCGCGGCGATTACGGCCGTCGACCTTGTGAAGGCCGGTCTGACCGGTCCGCACGACGCGCTGGAAGGGCCGTTCGGCTATTTTGCCCTGTTCGATCGGGGCTACCTCGGGCGTTACACCGACACGCTCGGCCGGGTATGGCGAATCAGCGAGATCAGCACCAAGCCCTACCCGTCCGGCCGGGCCAGCCATGGGGTGCTCTCGACATTGGCCGAGCTGCGCAAGGACGGCGACATCGCTCATGTGGAGGCCCATGTGCCGCCGCTGATCGCGCGCCTGGTCGGCCGGCCGCCGCAGCCCGGCATGACGCCGGCCTATGCGCGGCTCTGCCTGTCACTGCTCACCGAGCTGATGATCGAAGACGGGCGGATCGATCCGCGCCGCTTCGCCGACCTGCCCGCGATCCCGCCTCATCGGTTCCGCATCCTTGTCGACGGCAATCCTGACCTGAATGCTCTGTCTCCGCAGCGCGTGATCGTCACCTATGCGGACGGCAGCCGCGTCGACCGCGTCGTGCCGCACACGCTCGGCAGCCCCGACGCGCCTTTCTCGCCCGAGCAGGCCGCCGCCAAACGCGACCTCGCCCGCGAGCTTGCGCCGCCGGACGCCGATCCGCGCATCTTCGACCGCCCCCTCGACTATTTCACGGACCCGCAATGACGTTCCCGACCTATTTCGAAGCCTTAGATGCCAAGCAGGTGCTGGAGGACTATCCGGTCGGCGACGCTTTCGTCTGCCGGTACACCGCGATGAGTCGCGACGAACTCCGCGCCCGACAGGAGCGCGATTTCGCGAAGCTGATGGCGCGCGGCTGGCAGATTCCCTTCTACCAGCGCCTCTGGGGCGCGAAGGGCATCGAGCCGGGCGATATCCGCGGCCTCGACGACATCGGGAAGCTGCCGGTCTACGACAAGTCGGACCTGATGGCGTCGGTCGCCGAACATCCGCCTTTTGGCGATTTCGGCGGCGCGGACGGGCGGGACCGCCCGCCGGTGATCTTTCATACCACCAGCGGCACGACCGGCCGGCCGCAACCCCTGTTGTTCGGGCCCAAGGGACGGGAAGTCGGCAACCTGCTGGTCGGACGCATGTACCGCTGGCAGGGTCTGCAGCCGAGCGACATCGTGCAGTCCGTCTACGGCCACGGCATGATCAACGGCGGCCACTATATCCGCGAGGCCGTCACCCACTTCACCAACTCGCTGTTCCTGTCGGCCGGCACCGGCATCGAGACGAGGTCGGCAAACCAGGTCGGCCTGATGGCCGATTTCGGGGTGACGGTGCTGGTCGGCTTTATCGACTATCTTCGCAAGCTCGCCGAGGTGGCGCGCGACGAGGGACTGCTCGACCGGATTAAAATCCGCATGATCTGCGGCCATCTGGGGACGGAGGATCGCGCCGGCGTCGAGGCGGCATGGGGCGGCGCCAAGGCTTATGACTGGTACGGCGTCGGCGACACCGGCACGATCGCCGGCGAAGGGCCCGAGCGCGACGGCCTCTACGTCTGGGAAGATGCGCACTATCTGGAGCTGCTGGACGTCGACAGCGGCACGCCCGTCGCAGCCGGCGAGACAGGGGACATGGTCGTCACCTGCCTCTACAAGGATGATGTCGCACCCTCCATCCGGTTCAACACCCACGACATCACGCACGAGCTGACGTCCGCCAACGCGACAGGCATGGTCTTCAAGCGGATCGCCGGGTTCAAAGGCCGCAGCGACAATATGGTCAAGCTGCGGGGCATCAACGTCTTCCCGCACGCGATCGGCGCGCTGATTGAGAATCGCGCGGACCTGACAGGCGAATATGTCTGCCGTCTGCGCCGCGACCCGGCGAGCGGCCGCGATGACATGCTGGTGCTGCTGGAAAGCCGCGGCGGGTCCGATCATGGCCAGCTTTCGAGCATGCTGCGCCAGGGGCTCGGCGTCGAAGTCCTGGTCGAGCTGGTGGCGCCCGGCGACACCGCTCCCCTCACCCAGATCGACGTGCGCCAGAAGCCGATCCGGCTCATCGACGAGCGGGGCAAGTGAAGCCCTACGCGAGCATCGCAAAAATCCACGCGGCGTATCGCGCGGGCGCTGTGACGCCGGTCGCGGTCGTCGAGGCGCATCTTGATCGGATCGAGCGGCTGAACCCCGGCCTGGTCGCTTTCACCGATGTCGATCGCGACGGCGCGCTTGCGGCGGCGGCCGGCGTGCGCCTGGACACGCCACGGCCGCTCGAAGGCGTGCCAGTCGCCGTCAAATCGAACATCGCTGTCCGCGGGCTGGCGTGGAACGCAGGCATGGCCGCCCGGCGGGGCATCATCGCCGCGCAGGATGCAGAGGCCGTGCGCCGCCTGCGCGAAGCAGGCGCGATCGTGCTCGGCACGCTCAACATGCAGGAAGCCGCGCTTGGCGCGACCACGGACAACCCCTGGTTCGGCCGCGGCTTCAACCCGCACGGGCATGGCCGCACGCCGGGGGGATCGTCGGGCGGCAGCGGGTCGGCGGTTGCGGCCGGTCTGTGCGTCGCCTCGCTCGGAACCGATACCCTTGGGTCCATCCGAATTCCCGCGGCCTATAATGGCGTCTTCGGCCTGAAGCCGACCAACGGCGCCGTGTCGAACCGGGGCTTGGCGCCGCTGAGTGCCTGGCTGGACTGCATCGGCCCCCTCGCCCGCTCGCTGGACGACCTGGAACGGCTTTTCTCGATTCTTCAGCCAGCGCCGTCAGGCGAAGTCGAGCGCCCTGTCCGACTGTTGACGCTCGCCGATCTGGCAGGAGTCGAATGCGAACCGGCCGTTCTTGCTGGCTATCAGCAGGCGCTCGCCGCTCTTTCCGACCTACCCCGGCGGGAGCTGAGCCTGACCGACCAGCCGCGTTTCCTGCGCGTCGCGGGCTTCGCCGACGCCGCGCGGGAATTCCTTCGCCATCTCGGTCCGGGATGGCGCAAGCTGGAGCTCGGCGACGAATTGCGGGGCCATCTCGAATTCGCGGACGCGCGCGATGAGACCAGGCTCGCGCGTGACCGCGTCACGCTGGAGCGCGCCCGCGCCGAGCTTCGCACCGCGCTCGCGCCCGGCACAGTCCTGCTGATGCCGACCGCTCCACAGGTCGCGTTCCCTCAAGGCGGAGAGGTGCCTGTCAGCCAGGCGGATTTCTGCGCTCTCGCCAACGTCGCCGGCCTGCCGGCGCTCAGCCTGCCTGCGGGGTTCGACGCGGAAGGCATGCCAGTCGCCGTCCAACTAGTCGGGGCGCCGGCAAACGAGCCCCTGCTGTTCGCCGTCGCGCGCCGTCTGGACGCGGCGCTTTGCGCCTACGCACCCCCGCCGATCGATTAGGAGAGAGCCATGCGGATCATCGTGCTGTTCAACCTGAAACCCGGCGTTGATGCCGCTGCCTATGAGGCTTGGGCGCGGTCGACCGACATTCCGGGCGTGCGCGCGCTGAAGTCCGTCGACGATTTCCAGGTCTATCGCGCAACCGGCCTGTTCGGCTCCGACGCCAAGCCCCCCTATGCCTATTTCGAAGTGATCAACATCAACGGCGTGGAGGCGTTCGTCAGCGATGTGACGAGCGAGGCGGTCCAGAAGGTCGCCTCCGAGTTCCAGCAATTCGCTGACAATCCGCTCTTCGTGACCACGGAGACGCTGTGATGGGCCGCTTTTCCGGCAAGACGATCGTCGTCACCGGCTCAGGCAAGCAAAAGGGATTGGGCCAAGCAATCCTGCAGCGCTTCGCCGAGGAAGGCGCGAATTGCGTGGTGTCGGACATAGCTGCCGATAACGACGCGCACGCGGTCGCGACCGAATTGCGCAGCCGCGGTGCTTCGGTCGAGGTCTTCCCTTGCGATGTGAGTCGCTCCGAGCAGGTCTCTGCGCTGGCCGAGCTGGCGGTGGCCAGGTTCGGTTCACTCGATATCTGGGTCAACAATGCGGGGATCGGCTTTATGATGAAGCCGCTCCTCGAGGTTGATCCCTATGACTGGGACAAGGTGATCGCAGTGAATTTGTCCGGTGCCTTCTACGGAACGCAGGCGGCCGCGCGGGCAATGGTCGCGCAAGGACGCGGCGGGCGGATCATCAACATCGCCAGCCAGGCGGCCAAGTCGGGCTTCCCGCACCTGCCCGCCTATGTGAGCTCAAAGCACGGCATGGTCGGCCTCACTCGCGCCAGCGCGATCGAGCTGGGCGCCCACCGCATTACCGTGAACGCGGTCTGCCCCAATCACGTGACCACCGGCCTCGGCGCGCAGCAGAACGCATATTTCTCGAAGCTGCTCGGCTTCGACAGTGTTGACGCCTATCTTGCCAACATGGCGGCCAAGAACCCGATGGGCCGCCCGGGGCTCGCCAGCGACACCGCCGCGGCCTGTGCCTGGCTGGCCTCGGACGACGCCTTCTATGTGACCGGCGAGGCGCTGAACGTATCCGGCGGGGAGGAAATGCATTGATCGCGGAGGAACGCATCGACTGGCCGGGCGGCGCGAAGGTCGCGCTGTCGATCGTCGTCAACGTCGAGGAGGGCTCCGAAATGACGGTCGCCCGCGGCGACAAGGGCATGGAGCCGGTCGACGAGCTCGGCATTCACATCAAGGCGCCGATCCGCAACTACGGCAATGAATCCAACTATCTCTACGGGCTGAAGGCCGGCGCGCCGCGCGTCGCCAAGTTGCTGCGCGACCATGACGCGAAAGCGAGCTGGACGGTCGCGGCGCTGAGCCTCGAGAACCATCCGGAAATCGCCGAGACCATCGTTGAACTCGGTCACGAGCCGGTCAGCCATGGCTGGCGCTGGATCCACCAGTTCAAGATGGACGAGGCGGCCGAACGCGAATTCATCGACAAAGCCGTCAGATCGATCGAGCGCACGACCGGGACGCGCCCCTATGGCTGGCTCAGCCGCTATTTCCACACCGACAACACCCGCCGGCTGCTGATCGAGGCCGGTTTCGACTATCACATGGACGATTATTCAGGCGACATCCCCTATTGGGATCGCGAGACGGAGCCCCGCAGACCGATCGTGATCGTGCCTTACCAGCTCGATTCCAACGACATGAAGATGTGGACGGACCCGGCCTACACGCCCGCCAATTGGCTCGACTACGCCAAGCACAGCTTCGACCAGCTCTACCGTGAGGGCGAGGAAGGCAATCCCAAGATGATGTCGCTGGGCCTGCACCTGCGCATCATCGGCCGCCCCGGCCGGATCTGGGCGCTGAACGAATTCCTGAAGCATGTCCGCTCCAAACCGGACGTGTGGATCGCGAGCCGCCGCGAGATCGCGCAGCACTTTGCGAAGGCCTGTCCGGCATGAGCATTCGCCTCGAACGCGATGGCACGGTCGGCCGGCTGCTGATCGACCGGGCAGTGAAGCGCAATGCGTTCACGCAAGCAATGTGGGACGCGCTGCCGGGCCTCCTCGCGCAGGCGATCGACGATCCCACGGCGCGGCTGCTGGTTCTGCAATCGGCCGAGCCTGGCGTCTTCTGTGCGGGCGCCGACATCGGCGAACTGCTCGACCGTTCCGGCGACCCGGAATGGCGCGCCGCCAACCAGGCGGCGATCGCCCGCGCCCAGCATGAGCTTGCGCGCGCGCCCAAGCCGGTGATTGCATTTGTCGACGGCGATTGCGTCGGCGGTGGCTGCGGCCTCGCGCTGGCCTGCGACCTGCGCGTTGCCACGCGGCGGGCCCGCTTCGGTATCACGCCGGCAAAGCTCGGCCTCGTCTATCCGCTGCATGACACGAAGCTGCTGGTCGACCTGGTCGGGCCCTCTCAGGCCAAGCGCATGCTTTTCACCGGTCAATTGCTGGGCGCCGAGGAAGCGCTGCGCATCGGCCTGATCGACCTGATCGCGGACACGCCCGACGACCTGGTCGCGGCTATCACGGCCGCATCTTCCCACAGCGCCCGAGAAACCAAGAAGATGATCCGCCGTATCCTCGATGGCCAGACCGACGACGATGCCGAGACGTCGGCCATTTTTGCGGACGCCTTCATGCTGCCCGACTTCCACGAAGGCGTTCGCGCCTTTGTCGAGAAGCGCAAGCCGGAGTTCAAATGAGCGGCTTCCTGACCCACGGCCGGATCATAGGCGGCCTCGTCACCACGCCCGATCTCGGCGCGGCGCTTGGAGACTATCGTGACCGGCTGGGCTTCGACCTGATCGAAGAAGGCTTGGTCCCGCCGGAACTCGCTGCCAGCTGGGGTGCCCCGGCGATAGCAGGCGCGCGCGTGGCGGTTCTTCAACCGAAGAGCGGCGCCCGTTGCTTTGTCCGCCTTGTCGAGCAGCCTCTGCCGCCGGACTTCCGCCCCACTCGCACTTTCGGCTGGAACGCTTACGAGATCACCGTGCAGGACGTGTTCGGCTGGCCCGACCGCCTCGCTGGCAGCGGCTTCGACATCGTCGGTCCACCAAAGGAGATTGAAGGCCTTCCCTATTTCGTCGCGATGCAGATGCTGGGCCGCGGACGCGAGATGATCTATCTGAACGAGGTCCGCTGCGACACGCCGACGTCGGATCTGCCCAAGGCCCGATCGCCGGTCGACCATATCTTCATCGTCATTCTCGCCGTTCCCGACCGGGAAGCGGCGCTCCGTTGGTATCAGGAGCGGTTGGGTGTCGAGGCCGGGGGCACCTACACGATCGAATACACGATGATAAACAAGGCGTTCGGCCTGTCCACCGGCACGCAATCGACCATTTCCATGCTTCAAAAGGGCCGGTTGCCGATCGTCGAGGTCGACGGCTACCCCGCTGCCGCCACGCCGCGCGCGATCGATCCAGGCCGCCTCCCGCCCGGCAACGCGCTGGTCACGCTTGCCGTGGATCATTTGCCCGCCGATCTGCCTTACATCGCGTCGCCGGCATCGCGCACTGGTCCTTTCTACGACGGCCGCCGCACCGCCACTGTCCGAGGGCCGGCAGGCGAATTGCTCGAACTAGTCGAGATCGGCGGCTGATGGCGCGGCGGCACTATGTCGATGGCCCATTCGGCCAGATGCATCTCCGGATCGCCGGCCAAGGCTTAGCCGGGCAGCCGCCGCTGGTCTGCTTCCACCTGAGCCCGCTCAGCAGTCGCCTCTACGAGCGCTTCCTCGATCGCATCGCAGAGGGCGGCCGCCTGGCGATCGCGATCGATACCCCCGGGTTCGGCATGTCAGATGCTCCGCCCGCGCCGCCCTCCATTTCGGATTACAGCCGTGCGATGCTGGCCGCGATCGATGCTCTCGGCATTGACGGCCCGGCCGACCTGATGGGCTATCACACCGGTTCGATGATTGCGGCCGATCTCGCCGCGGGTCAGTCGCACCGGGTGCGCCGCCTCGTGCTCGTCTCGACGCCGATCTTCACCGAAGCAGAGCGCATGCACCTGCGACAGATTTATGGGCCATCCCGCCCGCACCTGGATGGCAGCCACCTCGTCGAACGCTGGAACAGCTTCGTCCGTCACTATCTTGGGCGCGGCCTCGATCTCGAGCACGTCGCGGACATGTTCCCAGAGCGGCTTCTCGGCCGCGCGAACGCCTGGTGGGGCCACAATGCCGCCTTCTCCTTCCAGGCCGACATGCGGCTTCCCGAAATCGAGCAGCCCATGTTGGTGTTCAATCCGAATGATGATCTCCAGGAGGAGACGCGACGCGCGGCACCGATGATCCGCAATGGACGAATTCTGGAACTTCCCGGCTGGGGGCACGGATTTCTCGACGGATTCACGGACGAGGCGGCGCGCCTGATCGAAAGCTTCCTGGCCGCTCCTGTCGAAGATCCGTTCGGCGCGCTATCGCTTCCCGGCAGCGCGTCATGACGAGCCGCATCGCCCTGATCGGCGGCGGTCCCCGCCTCGGCCCAGTCGTCGCGCCCGAGCTGCAGCAGCTTGTCGCTCCGGCCGACGAGCTCGTGTCTTATCCGTCGAGGATCAGTGCCTTTCCCTACACCGCTCTCGAGATGCTGTTGCAGGAAGTGGGTCACGCCGAAGCCGCCTTCACCGCAGTCGACGAGGGGGCACGCGCGATCGTGATCGACAGCGTCGGCGATTATGGCCTTGGCGCAATGCGCGCGTCCCTTTCGGCGCCGGCATTCGGTTCGGGCGAGGCTGGCCTGGCCGCAGCCGGAGCGAAGGGCCGGCGCTTTGCGATCGTTACGGTCTGGCCGGCATCGATGAACTTCATTCTCGAAGGCCGGCTCCGAACTTATGGGCACCGCGACGCCTGCACCGGGATTCTCAATGTGGGCGCGGAAGACGATGTCGCCGGCGCGGACGGGCCGAACGCCTATCTGTCGAGGATCAAGGGCGGCCACCAAAGGGTTATCGACGCTGCGTCGCACGCGATCGGCATTGCCGCCTCGCAGGGCGCAGAAGCGGTGATGCTTGGGTGCACGTGCATGTCCGGGATTGCCGCCACGCTCGCTGCGGCTGCTCCCATTCCTGTTATAAACCCGCTGGCCGCGGCCGTTGCCGCCGCTGCAGCGGCGGGGCCGATCCTGCGGCCGTCCGTCGGTGAAGACCGCAGGGACATGCTGCGCGCAATGGTGGAAGCCGTCGCCGGCGCGCCGGCCGAAGCCTGCCCCGTCTGTATCTCTGAGCCACAAGCATGACTCGGCCGGTCCGTGAAATTGTGCTCGCCCGGCCTGTAACAGATGGCGTGCGGCTCGAGGATTTCGAGGTGGTCGAGCGCGCGCTCGCTGCACGTCCGCCGGCCGGCATGGTTCATGTTCGCCTGCTCTGGCTGGCGCTCGACCCCTATATCCCCCAGGCGCTTCGCGGCCGCCATATGGGGGCACCGGCACCCGCGCCCGGCAAGCCTTTGCCGGGGGAAAGCGTGGCGCTGGTCCTTTCCTCCGACGCACCCGATTTCCACGCCGGCGACCATGTCGTTGGACATTTCGGCTGGGCCGGCGAGGCCGTGATACCGGCTGAGCGACTGCGCAGGGTCGATCCAGCGCTCGGACTGGCCGAACATCTTGGAATTCTCGGCATGCCGGGACTGACCGCCTGGGCCGGCATGACGCAACTGGCGTCGGTGAAGCCCGGCGACACGGTGTGCGTGGACGCGGCGGCCGGGACTGTCGGCGGTACCGCGGGCCAGATCGCGAAGCTGTTGGGCGCCACTGTGGTCGGCATCGCCGGCGGCGCGGAGAAGTCGCGGCTGGTCACCGACGTCTACGGCTTCGACGAGTGCGTCGACTACCACCGCGATGGTTGGGAGGCGCGGCTTCCACGCGACATCGCGGTTCATTTCGAAAATGTCGGCCAGCGGGTGCTCGACGCCGTGCTGCCGCGTCTCCGTCTTTACGGCGAGGTCGTGCTGTGTGGGCTGGCCCAACATTATGGCGGTGGCACTCAAGCGTTTCTCCCCGCGGGTTTACTGATGGGCAGGCGTGCGACCGTGCGCGGCTTGATTGTCTATGACTTCGAACCTCGCCGCGACGAATGGATCGGCTTTGCCGCGCCCCACATCAAGGAAGGCCGGCTAGCGGAGGCGCGCGATGTTGCCTCAGGGCTGGAGTCGGCTCCGGCGCAATTGGTGCGCGTTGCCGAAGGTCGCACAATCGGCCGCCCTCTCGTGCGCCTCTAAGGGCACGCGATGACGCGTTTAGGATGGCTAGAATCGGGTGAAGGTGCACCGAAGCACCGCACTGCGATCAAGCAAGGGACAAGGGCCCCATAACCGGCGGCATGCCGGTCGGGGTCCAGCACCGATCCGAACACAATCATGGGCGGCTCTGTTCCTCTCATCGCGCTGATCGGAACTGGGCGTTCATAGCGAATGGCCTGGCCACCCGACGAAACCCCAGTCAATCGCACCGGCGCCGGGGACACGAGCGGAGGTCCGCTTCGGAACAGTTTGAAGTCTACCCGGGAAGGGCCATTCGCATGGGTTGGCAGTCTCACAAACTGGATGCTGCGCACGCGCAGCTGCCGACGAAGCCCTAGTTCTTCTCCCCCCTCACTCGCTGGCGCTTGGGCTTGATGCCTAGGCAGTATGCGCCCCAATCACGCATCAATGCGCGACGCTTCTCAAGGAAATCGGTTCGCCGATAAGCAGCTTCGACTTTGTTCGGGATCGCATGGGCCAAAGCCGTTTCGGCGACCTCGCCGGGATAATCCGTCTTTTCCGCGACCCAGTCGCGAAACGCCGACCGGAAACCATGCACCGTCACGTCTAAGTCAGAGTCCCTAAGTATCTTGAGCAGTGTCATGTCTGACATTGGCCGCTTCACATTCTGCCCGTAGAAGACGAGGTCGGTCGCTGGAATCCGAAGCTTTTCAGCATGACGGAAGACATCGATAGCCTCGGCCGAAAGCGGCACGATGTGTACCCGGCCCATTTTCATACGGGCTGCCGGGATCGTCCAAAGGCCGGCAGCTAGGTCGAGCTCGTCCCAGCGCGCCAGGCGAATTTCGCCGGATCGGGTGGCCGTGAGGATCAGCGCTTCGAGCGCCAGGCGCCCCATCGACGATTTTTCGCGGAGCTTGATAATGAAAGCCGGCACCTCCGAATAAGGCATCGCTTCGAAATGCCCATCCTTCTTGGGCTGCCTCGGGAGCCCTTTCGAAAGTGAGCGCATCGGCGCTTCGGTCGCGCGAAAACCCTTAGCGTATGACCAGTCGAGCACGGCCCCGATCCGCTGGCGAACACGCCGTGCCGTTTCCGGCTTTGCGAGCCAGATTGGCGCCAGCACGTCGCGGATCGCAGGGCCCTCTATTTCGCTGACCAGCTTCTTGCCCAAAGCTGGAAAGGCGTAGGTTCTGAGAGTCGTCAGCCACTGCGCCTGATGTTTGCCGTTCTTCCAGGCAGCCTTGTGCTCCTCGTGAACCGCCGTCGCCGCCTCCTGAAACGTTGGGATGACAATCCGCTCGGCCCGCCGCTCGGCTAGCGGGTCTATCCCGCGTGCGACCTTTCGCCTCATCTGATCCGCGGCCTCGCGAGCATCGGCGAGCGTCGTGGTTTTGAGCGACCCCAAGCCAATGTCCCTACGCTTTCCGGCAACGGTGATCCGAATGATCCACTTCTTGGTACCGCCTGGGGTCACGACAAGCATCAATCCGTCGCCGTCCGAGTAGCGTCCCGGCTCGTTCAGCGACTTCACCCTCAAGGCAGTGAGCTTACCCACAAGACACCTCCAAAGCTGCTCCAGCCCCACACTCAGGCCCACAGCCCCACACGGATTGCTGCGGACGGCCGAGGACGCACATGGACGTAGAAACGGCTGTTTTCAGCCATTTTCTAGCAGATTTCGGGTGGTGGGGGGAACCCTAAAAAGGGTAGAAATGGCGGAGCGGGAGGGATTCGAACCCTCGATACGGTTTTGCCGTATACTCACTTTCCAGGCGAGCGCCTTCGACCACTCGGCCACCGCTCCGCATTCGCTGGAAGCGTTGCCCCCTATCCTCTGGCTTCCGGTCATGCAATGCCTAGTGCCATGCTGACTCTTCTGCTCGCGCTGCAAGCCGCCGCCCCCGCCGCCACGCCGAAATCGCCCGGCGAGATCGTCGCCGAAGCGCCGGCGGCCGATTGGGTCGATATGAAACCCGACGACCTGCTGGTGATGCAGCTGGCGCCGGACCGCGACGGCAAGCCCCGCCGCGTCGTCATCCAGCTGATGCCGCCGCCCTTCTCGCAACCCTGGATCGCGAACATCCGCACGCTCGCCAAGGCGCATTGGTGGGACGGGACCAGCGTCAACCGCGTGCAGGACAATTACGTCGCGCAATGGGGCGACGCGACGGAGAAGAAGGCGCTGCCGGCAGGGCTGCAGCCTACATCCGAAAAAGATTACGTAACTTCACCCGCCGCAATCGGCGAGGCCGACCAGCAGCATATCGAACTTAAAAAGGGCGAGAGCGCTTCAGACGCTTTGCTTGCCGTCCAGAAACGCGCATCCGAGTTGGAAGCAGCGACGCAGATTTCCATTCAAGCCACTCGCACTGACACTGCTCCAAAGGGATGGCATCAAAGAGACGCCTACGCAGCTTGGACAGAGACCTACAAGGCTTGGCCTCTTGCATCGGATATGTCCGTCCTTTGGCCGGTCCATTGTTATGGTATGGTGGGCGTTGGTCGAGACCTGTCACCAAACGCGGGAAACGGCACAGAGCTTTACGTTGTGATCGGTCATGCCCCTCGCCACCTGGATCGCAACATCGCGCTGGTGGGGAGGGTGATTGAGGGTATTGAGAATCTCTCCAGTTTGCCGCGCGGGACCGGTAATCTGGGCTTCTACGAGAAGCCCGAGCAGCGAGTGCCGATCGTCTCGATCCGCATGGCCTCTGATCTGCCTGTGGCCGAGCAGCCGCGGCTTCAGTACCTTTCGTCAGACTCTGCAACATATCACCGTTACGTTGCCGCGCGCGCGAACCGGAAGGATGCGTTCTTCATCGTGGCTGCCGGCGGGGCGGATATCTGCAACGTGCCTGTGCCGGTGCGGCGAAAGCCATAGACCGTAACTACCCGTCATTGCGAGCGGAGCGAAGCAATCCAGGGCAGCGTAGACGCCCCTGGATTGCTTCGTCGCTTTGCTCCTCGCAATGACGGTTCAAATCTATTGCGTTAATCGTCCGCCAGCACCGGATCGTGCACTGCTTCCCCCGCCAGCACGCGCCGCATCCGGTCGCGGTCCAGCGCACCTTCCCAGCGGGCGATGACGATCGTCGCGACGCCGTTGCCGATCAGGTTGGTGATCGCGCGCGCTTCGGACATGAAGCGGTCGATGCCGAGAATCAGGGCGATGCCGGCGACCGGGATGCTGTGGGTCGCGCTGAGCGTCGCCGCCAAAGTCACGAAGCCGCTGCCCGTCACACCCGCGGCGCCTTTGGACGTCAGCAGCAGGATGCCCAGCAGGCCAAGCTGGTGCCACAAAGTCAGTTCGGTGTTGGTCGCCTGGGCGATGAAGACGGCAGCCATCGTCAGGTAGATCGAGGTGCCGTCCAAGTTGAACGAATAGCCGGTCGGCACGACCAGCCCGACAACCGGCCTGGCGCAGCCCAGATCCTCGAGCTTGCGCATCAGCCGCGGCAGCGCTGTTTCCGACGACGAGGTGCCGAGCACGATCAGGATTTCAGCGGCGATGTAACGCAGGAACGCGAAGATGCTGAACCCCGCCGCCCAGGCGATCAGGCCCAGCACCACGAACACGAACAACAGGCAGGTCGCATAGACGCTCAGCATCAAGGCGCCCAGCTGCGCGAGCGTGCCGACGCCGTATTTGCCGATCGTGAAGGCCATCGCGCCGAACGCGCCGATGGGGGCCAGCTTCATCAGCATCGCGATGATCTGGAAGAAGAACTCCCCTGCCCCGTCGAGCGCCCGGATCGCCGCTTCGCCGCGCGGCCCCATATGCGCGAGCGCGAGGCCGGAGAGGATCGCGACCAGCAGCACCGGCAGCAATTCGCTGCCGGTCAGCGCGCCGAGAAAGGAGTCCGGGATGATGCCGAGCAGGAACGGCACCACGCCCTGTTCCTTCGCCTTACCCGCCGCGTCTGCGACGCCGGCGAGGTCAAGCGTGGCGGGATCGGCGTTCAATCCTGCGCCCGGTTGGGCGAGATTGACCACGATCAGCCCGATCGCGAGGGCCAGCGTCGTCACCACCTCGAAATAGATCAGCGCCTTCAGGCCCACCCGTCCAACCGCGCGCAGATCGCCGATCTTGGCGATGCCCAGCACCACGGTCGTGAAGATGATCGGCGCGATCATCATCTTGACCAGCTTGATGAAAGCGTCGCCCAACGGCTTCAGCGCCGCGCCGATGTCCGGCCAGAGCCAGCCGACAACCACGCCGAGGGCGATGCCGAGCAGCACCTGCGCGTAGAGGTGGCGGAAGATGCGCATCAGCCGAGGCTCACGCGACCGCCGGCGTGACGCTCCAGCCGCCCGGCCAGTTCGAGCTCCAGCAGCGCGGTTTGCACGATCGCGCTCGGCAGGCCGGACTGGCGAACGAGCTCATCCACGTAGACCGGGGTCGGCCCCAGCAAATCGGCGACGGTGGCGCGTTCGGCGTCTGAAGCGTCCTCGACCGGCCCGGCCTGCCACGGCTCGACCGGCTGGGCGACGACGCGGGCGTCGATCGGGCGGACCTGCTCCAGCACGTCCGCGGCGCTCTGGATCAGGATCGCGCCTTCGCGGATCAGCAGGTTGCAGCCCTGGGCGCGCTGGTCGAGCGGGGATCCGGGCACGGCCATGACTTCGCGGCCAAGCTCGGCGGCGATGCGGGCGGTGATCAGCGAGCCGGATTTGGGCGCAGCCTCGACCACCACCGTGCCGAGCGCGAGACCGGCGATGATCCGGTTGCGCGACGGGAAATGGCGGGCGAGCGGCTCGGTGCCCGGCGGCTGCTCGGCAATCAGCAGGCCATCGGTCGCGACCTTTTCCTGCAGCGCGGCATTTTCGGGCGGATAGGCGATGTCGATGCCGCTCGCGATCACGCCGACCGTGCCGCCCTCCAGCGATCCGACATGCGCGGCCGTGTCAATGCCGCGCGCGAGGCCGGAGACGACGGTCGCGCCTTCGCTCGCCAATTGCTGGGCCAGCCCGCGCGCGAAGCGGCAGGCGGCGGCCGAAGCATTGCGCGCGCCCACGATCGCGATCACCGGCCGGCGCAGCAGGTCGAGCGACCCGCGCACCGTCAGCATCGGCGGCGCGCTTTCCATCTGGCGGAGGAGCAGCGGATAGGCCGGATCGTCGACGAACAAGGGCCGC
>JAFEEY010000042.1 GCA_018240865.1 Pseudomonadota bacterium
TCCTCTTCGAGGCGTGTCACCACCTACGGTCAAGGATCGCGTGGTGCAGTGCGCGATCAAACAAGTACTGGAGCCGATCTTCGAGGCCCGGTTCTGGCCTGTCTCATACGGGTTTCGGCCCGGACGAGGTAGTCAGGCCTGCCTCGAACATATCCGTGTGACCATCCAGTCGCGGGGCAAACCTGCTGCCGATGGCTACCGACATGATGCGCCGTATCAATGGGTCATCGAAGGTGACATTGAGGCCTGTTTCGACAACATCGGCCATCACCCACTGATGGAACGCGTGCGCCACGGCGTCGCGGACCGCAAGGTGAACCGGCTGATCGTGCAGTTTCTCAAAGCCGGGGTACTGGAGGATGTCTCCTACAGTCCAACAGACACCGGCACACCGCAAGGTGGCGTACTTTCGCCGTTGCTGGCCAACATCGCGCTTGGCGTGATCGAGGAACGGTATCGACAATGGGTACGTCGCCCCGAAGACCCCCGGCTGAAATCCGATGGGATCAGGCTGGCGGCCATCAAGCGCGACAAGGACCGGAGGGCCGGTCGAACGGTCTTCTACCCTGTCCGCTATGCCGATGACTTCCTGATTTTCGTGTCAGGAACGGAAGCTGATGCTCTTGCCGAGAAGCAGGCGCTGGCCTCCTACCTGCACGAAACGATGGGTCTGACGCTCTCGCCTGAGAAGACGCGCATCACCGCGTTGACCAATGGCTGTCGGTTCTTGGGATGCCGAGTAAGGCTCAAGTGGGACAACCGGTTCGGGCTGCATGCCCGCATCGAAATCCCCCGCGAGCCGATAAACGGCTTCCGCATTCGGGTAAATCAACTGGCTCGTCGGCAGACGCTTCGGCGTTCGCTCACGGCCATGCTTCAGGAACTCAATCCATACCTTCGGGGGTGGTCCGCCTATTATCGCTACTGTGTAGGGTCCAAACGCATCTTCGCCAGTCTCGACTGGCATGTGCGTCAACGTCTCTGGCTGTGGCTGCGGGCCAAGCACGCAGGTGTCCCCGGTAGGAAGATCGCATCGTGGCGCAGACCGAGTGTCGCCCATCCGGGCACCAAGGTCTGGGCTGAAGGCGGCACGGAGCAATTTTTGATGAGCTACGTGCCTGTCCGCAGATTCGATCTGAAATGGATGAGAAAACCCGAGTTCGCCAAGACTTCTGGAGAGCCGGATGCACAACGAAAGGTGCAAGTCCGGTTCGGAGAGCAGGCGTGGGAGACGGGCGGTGGAGACACCGCACCGCGCCCACGTCTGACTCTACTCTGAGGAGGGAAGCATGCGCCTTATGGGATTGGGTATCATTGCGCTCCTCGGCACCGCCGGCATGTCGGCGATCCTGGCGCAAACTGTTGACGGGCTGGATGTGCAGGCGGTGAAGAAGCGCGCCGCCGACCTTCAGTCGGAGGCGGAGGCCTTTGTCGATCAGATAAAGGACCGCGGAGACGAGTTCCGCGAGCAAGCGGCGGTCGTCCGAAAGTCGGGTATGGACAACATGCAGAGGGTCGCGTCGACCGACCTCCCAAAAGGGCCGGACGGCAAGATCGACTTCGACGAGTTGGTGCAGGGCGCGGCCACCAATGCCAGCGTGCCGGGCGGCGACGCCCCGCAGTTCATCGTGTTCGCCAGCCTCTCGATGCCGCCGGCGTCGCTCAAGCAGGTGATCGCCGACACCGCGAGGGCAGGGGGGGTCGTCGTCTTCCGTGGCTTCCCCAACAACTCGGCCAAGGAGTTCGTCAGCCGGCTTGGGCAGGTCGTGCAGAAGGGCGACATGCCGAGCATCGGCATCGACCCGCGACTGTTCCGCGCGTTCAACGTGCAGGCGGTGCCGACCTACGTGGCGGTGTCGTCCACGTTCGACCTTTGCGCCGGGTTTTCATGCCAGACCAAGGTGCCTCCGCACGACCGGATCGAGGGCAATGTCACGGTCGACTACGCCCTCAACGCCTTCGCGCAGGCCAACGGACCGGGCGCACGCATCGCAACGGTCGCTCTTGGCAACCTCGCTCGGAGCCACCGGCAGTGAATCTCCAGGCACTCGTCGCCGCGCTTGTCAGCATCTGCCTGATCGTCAGCCCTGCTGGCGCGCAGCAAATGACGGTCGAACAGGCGCGCGAGGAGGGCAAGGCACTCGGCAACGAAAAGCGGCAGGATGGGAGCCTCGTACCAACGTCGGACGCGCAGGCGGCGGCTGTGCCGGGCTATTCTGGAACCAGTCAGCCCCAGAGCACCTATTTCGACGATCCGGACGCGCTCATCGCGGCGGGTACGGCGCAGCGGTCGACCAACGACTCTTACCGCACGGTCACCGACGCCGACCGTACCCGGCCCACGTTTAGCAACGCCGAGATTCTGGCGACCACCAACCGGGCAACCGCGGTGGAGAACGACCCCGAGGCCTATCTGCAAGGAGAGAGCATCGGATCGGAGAGCGGGCAGTGTCAGCCCCTGCCGCCTGGGTCGGGGTCGGGCGGTTACTATGAAGCGACCTGCAATACCGGCACCAAGGTGGACGAGACTGCCCCCGTCTGCAGGGTGCCGCTGGTGGTCGACGTCACGCCCGGCGTGAACAAGTACGTCTATACCTGCGAGAACTGGTCGCGCTCGGCCGCGCAGGGTGGCGACAACCGTAACCGGCGCTGTGTGCCTGCCTTCAACACACCCGTCGCGAACGGAGTCTGCCGCGAGCGATCACGCGAGACGGTCATGTACGACGTGTGCCTTCAGGGTAACCCTCGCTTCTGCACCGAGCCGGACGTGCGCGAAGGCGAACTCATCACTTACGAGTGCGACACCGCAGCGGTGTCCGGCCGGCCGTACACGCTCGAGACCGTCGGTGAGATCATCAACGAGCGCCAGGACGAGGGGCTGTGCAACAGCGCCACGTCAGGCCAGACCTGCGAGCTGACGTCACAGACTTGCGTCGATTCCGAACCGACCACCCGCATCATCAACGGCGTCGCGGTGACCCGGGCCTGCTGGCAATGGGAGCGCCAGTATTCGTGCCACAGACTGTCGCAGGGCAACGATTGCGGCGAACTCGAAGGAAACCGGCAGTGCACATTTTTGCGCGAGGACTGCCTCGATGACCCTCAGAACGGCGAGTGCAAGGTCAAGGAGAAGGTCTACAGGTGCCCGACGCCGGACGCGCCGACTTCCAACGCTCCGCAATACATCTGCGGCAATGACGTCTACTGTATAAACGGCGACTGCGAGCCGATCACCCGGGAAGCCTCGACCGAGTTCAAGAACGCGCTGGTCGCGCTCCATGCGATCGACGACGCTTCGAAGGGCCTCGATCCGAACAACCTGACGGTGTTCTCCGGGACACGTGATACCTGTCACAAGCCCGTTTTCGGGCTCATCAACTGCTGCGCGGGCAAGGTCTCCGGTGCGTTGACCGTAGCCGCGGGTGGCGCGGCGCTCGCTGGCGGACCCGCCGCTATCGCTGCGCTCGCGACGCCGTTCCTCGCCTTGTTCGCGTGTTCGCAGGACGAGATGAAACTCGACATCAAGGACCGCATGGGATTCTGCCACAAGGTCGGGACGTGGTGCTCGTCCAGCTTCCTCGGCATCTGCAAGACCAAGAGAACAGCTTATTGCTGCTTCGAGAGCAAGCTTAGCCGCGTCCTGCAGGAGCAGGGGCGACTCCAGCTCAACAAGCCCTGGGGCCAGCCAAAGAACGAGCAGTGCAAGGGCTTCACGATCGCCGAGTTTCAGCGGCTCGACTTGTCCAGAATGGATTTCACGGAGGTCTACGCTGACTTCCTCGATGCGGCCAAACTGCCGGACGAGGTCCAGACCATGACCGAGATCCAGCAGAAGATTCAGAACTACTACGACCTGCACGGGGGTCGGCCATGACCGAGGGACTTCGCGATCGATATGACCGCCGCGGCGAATGACCTGCGCTCCGCCGGCACTCCAGCATGCGACTGGACAATGACGGTGTTCGAACTCGCCATCTTCATGAGCGTGTTCCGCGCGCGACATCCTCCAGGAGTGGAGGAGATCTGCCAGGTTATCGGGACATGGTTCGAATGCGTGGTCCATCCGCCCGTCGCGTCGGCGCCGATCGAGAACATGCTCGCGAACCGCTGGGTGTCAGAGGACAGCCGGTGCTTCCTCGCGACCGAGGAGGGTCGGCGCGCTGCGCGACCGCTGATGAACGGCATCATCCGAATGCTCGATCAGGGCACGCGCCTGATCGACGTGGCCCTGATGATGTCCGTGCTGCGACTATCGAAAGGAGAGCTGGACAATGGCGTTCGTAATCATTGAGCCGGCGCTCATCGCCGTGCTCCTCGCCGGCACCCCGCCGACCGCGCCGGCGTTACCCGCTGTCGTGCCTGCCGTGGCGGCCACGTCACCCTGCAGCGCCGGCGCCCAATCGAAGGCTGCCTTCGACTGCTGCCTCCACCTCACGTTCTGGAAGGCGGCGGCCACCACCCCCCTCAACCACCCCGCGGAATCCTCCCAGGACGGCGCGGCCGGTCAGAAGGAAGGACGATAAGCATGTCGAAGATGGCGAAGCTGGCGCTGCTCCTCCTGACGGTCACGTCGGTGACGACGCCGTTGCGGGCGCAGGAAGCCCAAGGTCGGGACGAGGGCGTGGAAGCGACGGGCCGCGGCGATGACTTCTACTGCGGCGAACGGAAGCTGGGGCAGTGGTTCTACTGCACCAAGCCCAAACCCGCCGAAACGGCAAAGCCGCAGCCTCAGGCACCGGAGAAGAGCGCTGCGGAGCGGCTCTCGGCGATCACGCACCAGCTGGACGAGCTCAAGGCCAAAGCCATCCTCGACCCATCGGAAGAGAACGTCATCGCTTATGTGCGCTTCCAGCGCGAGCAGCTCGATCGCGCGTCGACCTTCTCGGACGTATGGCAGCGCGCGCTTTGGCAGAATCCCGAGATCGACTACACCCTGCAGCGCCCGGTCAGCACGGTCGCCAAGAGGGCGTGGCTCGACAACCGGAAGGCCGATCGCGACCAGATCCTCACGAGCCTGAGCCAGCGCTACGGGTTGTTCTATTTCTACGCCCAGAGCTGTGGAGCGTGCGAGGTGTTCTCGCCAATTCTGCGCTCGGTCGCGGACAGCCACCGTATGGCGGTGATGGCCGTCTCGATGGACGGCGGACCGAGCCGCGACTTCCCGAACTACGTGGTCGACTCCGGCCAGCGTGCGCGGATGGGAATATCGGGCAACGAGACTCCGGCACTCGTCCTCTTCGACACAGCGACGAAGCGCACCATCCCCGTCGGCTACGGGATCCTCAGCGCCGACGAGATCATGGATCGCATCTTCATGCTCACCAACACCAAGGTCGGGAGCGATTACTGATGTCCAATCTTCGTCAGAAAGGCCGGCTCGGGAGGCTGGCGCACCGTGCCGGGGCGGTCCTAACGATGGTCGTCGCCTCGCATTTCGCGCTCATCGGCGTTGCGCGGGCCGACGTCGCCTCGGAAATGAACGGGTTCTTCAACGACGCCGGCGGAGCGGCGAACGTCACCGGCCCGACCGCGTTTCAAGGGCAGTCGGCAGGCTACTATTCGCTCGGCAACGTGTGGACACGGTTCCCGCAGAAGAGCGTGTCGCCATTCAACCTGCAGCTTCCCAGCGCACGCGCGGGTTGCGGCGGCATCGACCTGTTCTCGGGCTCGTTCAGCTTCATCAACGCGAGCGAGATCGTGGCGATGCTGAAGGCGACTGCGAACAATGCGCTCGGCTTCGCCTTCAAGCTGGCGATCGACAGTGTCTCCCCCGAAATCGGCAAGGTCATGGACGAGTTCAGCCAGAAGGCGCAGCTGCTGAACCAGATGAACATCTCGAGCTGCGAGACCGCGCAAGCCCTCGTCGGCGGGATCTGGCCACAGATGGAGACCACGCGGTCCACGATCTGCGAGGCGGTCGGCAACAGCCAGGGCGTCTTCTCCGACTGGGCCGCGTCGCGTCAAGGCTGCAACAACGGGGGCCAGCGGGATGGAACGCTCGCCGGCAACACGGACCCGCACATGAAGGAGCAGATCGTCGGCGATCCGCATAACTACACCTGGGAGGCGCTCAAGAAGTCTTCCAAGTTCGGTGCGTTCGACCAGGCTTTCTCCGAATACGTGATGACGCTGGTCGGAACGATCGTCACCACGCCGCCGACGGGCAGCGATCAGGGTCCGAAGGTGGTCATCTACGGTCCGGCCGAGGAGGCCGTGGTCACGGCGCTTCTGGACGGCACTGCGAGCGCGCCGCAGGTCAAGATCCTGAAGTGCAACAATGAGCTCTGCACCGACGTCTCGGATCAGACGCTGACCGTCCCAGAGGCAAGCGCGCTGCGGCCGCGGATCGCGACAATGATCAAGAGCATGAGCTCGAAAATCCGGAGCGATACGGCGCTCGATGCAGCCGAGAAGCAGCTGCTCAATATGGCAACCGTGCCGATCTACAAGATTCTCGCGGTGCAGGCGTACGCGCATTACGCCCTTACCGACGGCGAGATCCAGACGCTTTCCGAGATCGTGGCGGTCGACCTCCTCAACGCGATGCTCGACAACATGCTCGATCGCGTCGAGCAGGCGAAGGTCTTCTACCAGACTGCAGACCAGGAGACCGCCGGGCAGTGGCGCCAACAGATCGCGGCCACGCGCGCGAAGTTTGCACAACGCGATGTCAAGCTGAGCAACAAGCTTCAGGTGACGCTGCAGATCATCAATCGCAGCATCATGCTGGAGTCGACCCTGCAGAACACGATGTCGCCGGGCATGTCCTCGGCGCTCAGCTTCTCACGGGGGTTAAACGCCCAGGGCTTGCTCTGAGCGCGTTTGAGGGAGGGACGCGACGTGCTCGAAGTCTTCACCGTCGGCGGAGGCGAGTATCTCGTCAACACCTTCAACGCCGTCGCCGCTTGGGCCGGGGGCGGGGGATATCGCTCCCTTCTCCGCGTCGTGATGGTGATGGGCCTCATCTACTCGCTGCTCGTCGTGGCCTTCACCCTGAATTTCCGCGCGTGGATGAACTGGTTTCTGCAGGCAACGGGCATTTACCTGTGCCTCATGGTCCCGACGATCGACGTGAAAGTCACCGACCGTATCAACCCCAGCCTCGCGCCGGCGACCGTCGCCAATGTCCCGCTCGGACTGGGAGTTCTTGCGAGCTTCACGACGCAGATCGGCGACTGGCTTACGCGGACGGCGGAGACCGTCTTCGTGATGCCGGGCGAGCTCAACTACACGACGAACGGTATGGTCTATGGTGCGCGCCTGTTTGACGCGACGCGCAACTTCGTGATCCGCGATGCGGAGTTCTCGACCAATCTCGAAAGCCACTTCAAGAACTGCCTGTTTGGCGACGTCATGCTCTATCAGAAGTCGCTTACCAATCTCGCGAAGGCGACCGATCTGTGGGCTGCGGTGGGACCGGGGTCCGAGGCCCGGTCTCAGGAGTGGCTGGAGCGCCAGGGCGACGGGACGGTCCAGAACTTCATTGTCACCTGCCGGCAAGCCTACGACACGCTGAACGGGCAGTGGGCGGGGATGATCGAGGCCAACGCGGAGCCGTGGGCCAAGGAAGTCTATCCCAAGCTGAGCAATGCAGTGGCCGCGGCGAAGCTCAAGCATGACGTCCCGATCGTGAACCAGGCTTTCACGGGGTCTGGCAACGACTTCACCGGCGTCATGCGCCAGAACACAGCGATCAATGCATTCATGCAGGCGAGAAACTCGATGGCAGGCGGCAGCGGCGCGGCATCGATCGACACCTTTGCGCAGACACGCGCCGACATTCAGGCGCGAAACACCTACAATTCGATCGCGCAGCAGGCGATGGCGTGGGTTCCGATCTTGAACATCGTGCTCACGGTGGTCTTTTTCGCGATGTTTCCCGTCATCTTTCCGCTCTTCCTGCTGCCCCAGACCGGACTGAGCACGCTGAAGGGCTACGCGATGGGGTTCTTCTATCTCGCGTCCTGGGGCCCGCTCTACGTCATCCTGCATATGATCTGCATGACGCGCGCTGAGAGCGCCGCGAACGGCGTGGCTGGCGGCGGGATGTCACTCGGAAGCTATGCCGGGATCGGCGCGGTGAACGGGGAGACGGCGACGATCGCCGGCTTCATGCTGATGAGCATCCCGTTCCTTGCGGCCGGCCTCGCCCGCGGTGCCATGTCGATCGCCGGGCAGGCGACATCGATGCTCGCGCCAGCGCAGAACGCAGCCGAGGCTGCCGCGCTCGAGCAGACTACCGGCAATTACTCCTACGGCAATGTGAGCTGGGCGAACTCGACCTCGAACATGCGACAGGCCGACCAGTGGTCAACCGCCCCCAGCTTCATGGGCGGCGCGGCGAGTGTCGGATGGCGCCAGGATAACGGCGCGCTCATCAACGGGTTCGGCAACGGCCAAGAGGTGTTCGATACCGGCGGCGCGATCTCGCGGCTCTCGTTCACTCCGACGGCCACGTCCGGCACGGTTGCCGAATGGCGGGAGATGGCGAGCGAGGCCCACCGGCAATCCCAGGCGTACGACAACGCGGCGCAGGAGATGCTCACCTGGACCAAAACCGACCGCAGCGCCTACGGCACGTCCAGCGAGCGATCGTCGGGATGGGATTCGAGCAGTGGCCGGGTGGCGAACACGTCGATTGAGCAGTTCGACCGCACGACGGGCAGTAACTCGCAAGGTCTTGAGGATAGGTCGTCGACCGGCCAGAGCCTGACCGTGTCGAACGGCCATGATCGGTCCGCGGGCACCCTCAACCAAGTGACGGGATCGTTGTCGGCGGGAATAGGCGGCGGTGGGGGTTCTACAGGTGGCGGTGGCAGCCGGAGCGGAATCGGCAAGGTTCTCGGGCGCCTTCCAGGAGTTGGCGGCAGCGTTTCGGCGCAGGGTCAGCAGAACGACTTCCTACGCCATGGCACGTCAGACACCCGATCATCGGACAGCTCGAGCACGGCAAGCAGTGGGGTGCGGGACGAGCACGCTAACGGGACGGGCGCAACATCTTCTGACGGCACCTATGATCGCTCGGGCGTGTTCAGCCGTGCGTCGACCTCATCTAGTTCCTCGCTGACCCACGAGCAGGCACTAGCGCGGGCCCGGTCTTACACGGAAACTGCGCGCAAGCTCGAGGAACTGTCGCAGCAGCTGTCGCGCGACGCCAGCTACGCCGAAACACATGGCATGCAGCTGAGTGAGAATATGAGTCAGGATCTCGCGCAATGGTATCGCGCGCAGCAGGCCTCCAACCCAGGCCTCGACGCTCCCGAACTCTGGGCGACCGATCTCAGCGACCATCAGCGCGCCGTCCGGCAGGAGATGGTGACGCGCTGGATTCGCGAGAAGCAGGATGACATTCGCGAGGAGATTGCCGGTAAGTTGCATGAGCCGGATCTCGTTCAGGTCGACCGGCCAGGTGTCGACAGCGCAGCGGATGTCACCGGCTCCTATCGCCCGCATGGAGTATCAGGCATTCCCACAGGCCCGACCGGAGGCGATCCCCGCGCGGCACAGGCGGTCATCGAGCGTGGAGAAGCAAATCTCGCCGATGATCGGGCCGCGGCGCAGGCCGCCCGGGCCAACTCAGTGCAAGGGTCTCTAGGCGTCCAGCAGGAGGTCCACCGCGACCACGATCGCGGCTTTTTCAGTGACCCGAAGCTGCGGGAGTGATCGCGATGCTAGAAAGCGAGAAAGAGGTAGCCCACGAAGCCGGCCAAGATCGCGTAAGCCACCAAGTAAGCGGCGGCGCTCGCTTTGCTCACGTTGCCGGCAGCATCGGCCACGGGGCCGTGCGGCTCGACGCCATCGTCTACAAGGAGCATCACGGGGCCACCAGGGTTGTCCTTGGTTGCCGCGAATGTCGCAGTGTCGAGCGTCAGCATAAAAACCTCCGAACCTTTCAAAGATACAAGGTTCGAGATTTGTTCGCAAGTGACTGAGGACACGGCTGAATGACAAGAAGTCAGCTTGGTCGAAAAGAGGAGACGAGCGCCGCGCCTGAGTTGGACATGGCCGACCGGGCTGTGTTCGGCTTTTCGTGGGTGCTTGTGATGGCGGTCGGGTTGATGCCGATCGTCGAGACGAGCCTGAGGCGATCGCCTTCCATTTCAATGCCGGTCGTGATCGCCTTCTTTGTAGCGGTCGCAAGCGGCCTTGCTCTCCGACGGCGCTATAGCTGGCTCGGGTTCGTGCTTCACATCACCGGTCGCGTCGCAATCTGGCTGTCGATCTTCTGCATGTCCTTGGCGGCCGTCCTGTTTGTGTCCGGCTAAAAAGGGCGCTCCACAGTCGGCAAGTTTTCAGGGTGTAAGCGCATCGACCGGAACGAACACCTCCCCGGTCTCGGCCGCGCGGCGCACCTTCAGCGCGAGCAGCCGATCGATGCCGATGCCGCGATCCAGCGCATCGTGCAGGTCCTTGCCTTCAACCCCGATCACGCGCTTGCCGCGACCGAACGCACGAAGCCCCTCGTCGGTGAAACCGCCAAAGCTGATGAACACGCCCCGGGCCCAGGATGCCTTCTGCTCGACCTTGCCGTGGAAGGTATGAAGCTCGGCGACGCCGATCTTGCGGTTGAGCCATTTGGCTTCGACCAGGTAGGTCTCGTCAGCGAGCTCGAAGCTGCCGTCGATCTGCTCGCCGTCTAGCCGAAACGGCTCGCGCGCCTTGAGCCGGAAGGCATCGAAAAGGTCAGTGAGGAAGCGCTCGAAATCATAGCCGCGACGATGCGGTTCCAGGTCACGGATTGCGAGTAGTCGGTCTCGCAAACGGGCAAAGTCGATCGCGTCGAGCATCGGCGCCGGCACGACGTTCGCGGGGATGGGCGGAGCGGTGCCTTCGAGTTTGGCGATCAACCCGGCGATCTGAGCGGCTGCCCTAGGTATGGTGTCCGGTGTGCCGGGCCCACGGAACGCCTCACGCTGCTCCCACAGAACGCGCAGCGTCCGGGCCGCGGTGCCATCGTCGACCTGCGCCAGAAAGCAGCGCAACCGCTTCGCTTTCGACGTCCCGTCGGTGGCATATTGCGGGGCGTCGATGTCGATATCGAGCTCGCGGACGAAAAACTCGCTGAAGGTCCGGTTAGAAAAATCGAGCACATAGCCCTTCTCGCCGCCGCGGAAGACCTCGTCGACCAGACCGAGCTCGATCGAGCGCAGGCTGCTCACCGCCGCTTCGCCTTGGACGGACGCGCTCGGTCGGCTGCGCGTATGACGCTTAGCACTGCCGGGTGTACGTCGCCGGCTTCCTCGTCGGTCGGCTCGGTTGCCCATTTCTCATTGAAGCGCAGCAGCTGATTGTTGCGCCACGCATCCATCTGGTAGCCGTCCGCCTTCAACCGTGTCTCGATCGATGCCGGCACCGAGAGGTGCTCGGGCAGGACATAAGCGAAGAGCAGCTTGGGGAAACCGTCCAGGCGCTTGATGGCATAGCCAGTCGAGCGAGGCGACAGCACGCACTTCTTCTCGCCCCATCCGGAGCGGTAGCTGCGCAGGAGCGAGTCATAGGTCAGGATCTTGATCTTCTGGTCGTCCTCGATGCTGGAGATACGGTCACGCTGTGCCTGGCTGAAATCCTTGCCGGTCGAGCGGCCGATGATCAGCACCCGGCGCAGCTGGATGCGATTGCGCGCCATGGGCGAAGGAACGAGCAGCGGCAGAAGACGCTCGCGCACCTCGGATTGGTGCTGCTCCCAATAGTCGCGCCACACCGCCGTCTGGGCAAGCGCTTCGTTGAACGCGGAGGAGCTGCCAACGTGTTTGCTGCTGGTCGTGAACAGCGGCTTGTTGGCGCGCTCGATCTCGACCAGCACCAGAATCCAGCGATCGGACGATTTCGTGAGATAGGCGAAGTCGGCGGTGCGCCCGGCGATCGGGAACTTCGCAACGACGCAGTTCATGTGGAGGCGGTGGTTTAGTAGCCAGGCGCTCGTGTCGAGCAGCTCGGTATTCTGCTCGAGGAACGCCTGGATGTCGTTCTCGTCCTTGCCGTCATCGGCAAGCAATTGCTCGAACGCGGAGGCGAGCGCTTCGTCCGGCGGTTGTCGCATGGGTGACCTTTGTCTCTCCGTGTTCGTTGATCGGACCGCTCGCGTTCAGCGGATCGCCACCACTTTCGCGCCGACGTCTGTAGCCACATCCTTCCACGCGCGGTCTGCGGTATAGGCCGGCACGCCAAGCCGCTTTGCGAGCGCCAGGCAGAAGCGGTCGCCGAGCGACAGCCCGGCCGCGCTGGTCGCAGCGCGCAGCGCGCCCGCCTCCCAGCCCAGCGCCTCGTCCGCGGGCACGACGGTGTAGGGCAAGGCACCCAGCATCGCCCTGATCTCCTCGGGCGGAGCGCCGAGGTGAACGAAATGGCTCACCACTTCAGCCTGATTGAAAACCCCCACCGCCGCGTCACTCACCACGCCGGCGACCTTGCTCCCTCCGCGCTCCCCCTTCAGCAGGGCAAGGATGGCGGAGGCATCGAGAACCGCCTCCGTCACTCGCCGCTGTCCGTCCGTCGTTTGGTGAGGAAAGCGTCCACGGATGCGTCTGGATGGCCGGCATATTTCTTTGCGATGGCCTGCGCCCGCGCCACGGCCTGATGGACGGTCCTGAGCACCACCCCATCGTCGGTTTCTTCCAGCAGCACGGCGCCGCCGCTTTCGAGACCCAGCCGCTTGCGGATGTTCGCCGGCAGGCTCATGCGCCCGTTGGGCGTGATGTTCACTTGCACTGTCATGAGTCGCATGATCCTAAACGTGGCATACGACAGACTCTGTACCAGATTGCTCCGCTTAGGGCCAGCGCTGCCAAACGTGACACGTTTTGCACGGGCGGCCACTGTTATAATTAGCGATAAATGTGATTCCCGCTAAAAACATGCTGGCCGAAATTCGGGGGTGTCGATACGATCCTGACCATGATCATCGACATCCCGACCGCCGACGAATTTCATGCCGCCGGCCTCAAGCAGGTTCACCTGGCGTGGCAGATTGCGATGGACTCGGTGCATGATTACGACGGTGCAACGTACTACAAGCTGGCCGACGAAACGCCCGAGGAAGCGGTTGAGGAATTTTGGCAGCGCTCGCAGCCCGCGCTCGCCAACGCATACAGCCTCATCCAGCAAGGCATGGAGCTGGCGCTCAAGGGTCGGATTGCGGCGGTATCGCCCTATCTCCTGATTGGTGGACCGAAGGATTGGCCGAAGGGCACCGCTACTGGGCCGGTCTCGTTCGGTGAATTCCGCACGCTCGACGCCACGGACCTCATACCCGTCCATAACAGTGTGGTTGCCGCTCCCTTGGGCGAGCCGTTCAAGACGTTTTG
This sequence comes from Pseudomonadota bacterium, assembly GCA_018240865.1. Classification (GTDB taxonomy): domain Bacteria; phylum Pseudomonadota; class Alphaproteobacteria; order Sphingomonadales; family Sphingomonadaceae; genus Sphingomonas_B. The sequence goes on from JAFEEY010000042.1 coordinate 13,305, forward strand.
GGAACAGGTCAGGCGCGATCGCAACAAGATCATGCATTCATCGGCGCCGGGCACGTTCACGCCCGAGCAGGTGGTGAGGACGCTGCTGACAGCGATCGAAGCGCTCTTTGCGGAGGTCCCGTGGGCGCAACGGTTGATCGAATTGGAGGACGAGAGCAAATTCGCCTCGCTCGGCTTCGTCGACAATGCCCGAAACCACGTCCTGCGACAGATCGCCACCGCCATCCGTCATCTGAAGCCCGCTGAGGCGAAGCGCTTCTTCGGCTATGATGACGATCGGCGGGGCTATGTGTGCCCGCACTGCTATTTCGCGTCGAACCGCGATTGGCAGGACGACTGGCCCCGCCTTGCTCAGTTGACGACCAAAACGCCTGGGGCAACCGAGCTCTACTGCCCAGTGTGCGAGGAGATGACCTTTACCGAGCGCGCGCCGTGCGGTCAGACCGAATGCAAGGGCGACGTCATCGCCGAAGGGATCTGCCTGACGTGCACACATAGCCAGGACGAGTGTTTCGACGTCGCATCCGGCTTGGTGGATTCGACGCTCTCCAAGGCCGATCACTGCTACGATTTCGTGTTTGGCTACGGCACTGCTGGCGCGGGTGGCTACTTCGCAGGCGATGAGCAGACCCTTGCCAATGACGCGGACGCTAAAGAGCATGGCAGATTTGCCATGAGCGAGAAGCATCTTCAGCGGTGGAACACGGTCTCGATCATGCATGTGCAGCGGCGCAACTTCCCCGATCTCACCGATACAGATCGGGTGCTAGGTCACTGGAGCCGAAATGGCGACAATCTCGATTGGATCGACGGTGTTCGTGCCGATCGCCCAGATATGGGAGGCCTATCGGGATGAGCCAGAACGACGGCGAAAACCTCGAAGCGATCATGGCGGGCGCCGTCGTGGTGCTCGACCAGGTAACTTCCCTAAAGCCGTTTCTTCCCGACCTTTCGCCTGACGATCGCGAGCGGGTTGACGCTTATGTCGCGCGGGCCTCGGCCGAGGCGACGTTGCGCGCCTACAAATCCGACTGGCGGCTTTTTTGTGCGTGGTGCGGGGAGAATGGATACCGGCCCCTTCCGGCGGCACCCGCAACCGTTGCGGCCTTTTTGACCCTGCTTGCCGAACGCGGGTTCGTGCCAGCCGAGCCGCGGCGAACGAAGCGTGGCACTGTCCTCGAGCGCAGAGATCCCGTGCCGTTGGGCCGTGCCACTATCGGCCGTCGCTTGGCCGCGATCGTCTTCGCTCATCGCGCAGCGGACATGGCGCCTCCGACTACTCAGCCTGACGCCGCCCGCCTCGAGAAAGCCGTACGCGGCATTCGTAAGGACAAAAAGGGAGAGCTCCCCGGAAAGAAGCGCGCGGCTGATGGGGACGTCCTTCGTGACATGCTCCGCAGTATCACAGGCGAGGATCTCCGCGCCTATCGCGACAGGGCGCTGCTCGCCATCGGAATGGCCGGTGCAATGCGTCGCTCCGAATTGGTCGCGGTGACGGTCGGGCGGGTATCCGAAGATGGTCGAGGCCTGCTGATCCGCATTCCCTCCTCGAAAACCGATCAGGAAGGTCAAGGGCACACGGTCGCGATTCCAGACGGTCAGCGTCTCGAGCCGGTGCAGCATTATCGTGCATGGCTTGCTAAAGCTGGAATCGATAGCGGGCCAATCTTTCGCAAGCTGACACCGCAGGGTCGACTGACCGAGAAGGCAATGAGCGCGCAGGGCGTAGCACTGGTCGTCAAGGCGGCGGCTGTGGCTGCCGGCTATCCGCCGGAGCTCTTCGCAGGTCATAGCCTCCGAGCCGGTTTCCTGACCGAAGCAGGACGCCAGAACGCAAACCTCTTCAAGATGAAAGAGCATAGCCGGCACGCTTCGCTCGAGATGGTCGCGGAATATGTCCGCGATCATGAGCGGTTCCGAGAGCATGCAGGTGAGGGCTTCCTTTGAAGTCACGCGGAGCCGCGATCTCCGCTGCCGCGCGTGCGATTAGCGTCCGCGCGCGGGCGGCAGGTGTAGCTGTGCGCGGTTGGGGTAGCGAAAAAATGGCCCTGGTGCGTCGGCCAGTCCGCCGGCGCATCGCGCGAGCCAGGCGATACGCGCGCCGCACCTTCCTGCTTGGGTGGGGCGCAGCCGGATTGGCCATTATCGTTCAGCTCCTGACGCCCATGGCTCTGCTGTATCTGTGGTTGAGCTCGCCGACGGCATCGAGCCATCTACCAAGTGCCGTCCTGCCATATGCGACCGTCCTGGTATTTATGGCCGGATATGTGTGCATCATGGTGCTGGGGACCGCGGCAAGCATTATCCTGAAGGCCGCGATCAAGGGCTACAGCTCCGGCACACGCAGCCTCGTTATCTTCCTGATGAGTATCGGACTTTATCTCTTCGTCGCATTCATGGGTGCCGTGGTGGGGCGTGAGGCGCCGAAACTTCCGGGGCAGGTCCCTGTGCTGCTGACGTTCTACATTGCGCTCTACGTGATGTTTTCTGGTTGGACCACCAAGCACATCTGGGACCGGATTACCGACGACGGTCGGGACAGGCTGCACCTCTTCTTGGCTGGTCGCGCGATGCGACGCCGAGCGCAATCACGCCTTACGGCCGTTGCCAGGCGGTCGTGAAGTCGAGAGCCTCGATCATGTCGAAAAGAGAGCAGCACGGGACCCCGAAGTCACGACAGACATCAGGCACCTTCCGGTTGGCACCTTGCTTGCCGGGTTTCGATACCTCGAAGCTTACGACCGTGCGTTCACCCGGCTCGACGCGTCCGTAGGCCACCAGAAAGGGATCGCGCCCGACTAGCTCGACGCCGTTCTCGTCGAGGGGACCATAGCCTTGCAGGGTTGTATCGGCGACCAGCGCGGGGTCGAGATCCTCGGCCAGGATCAGCGCCGCGCGGCAATCTTCGGTGCAGAGCCAGTCCACGATGTCGCCCCGACCGGAGGTGACCTCCTCGAATTGCTCCAATGGAATTTTGACGTTGCCGAGGGTGCCTTGGTGTCGCAGCCACTCCCAAAACACGGGAAAGCGCCGGAGCGGATAGGCTCTGCGATCTCCAGTTATGAGCGTGTCGGCATCGAGCAGGTAGAGCAAGCGACCCTCGCTATGCCATCTGTTCGGTCATGCGACCGATCGCCGTGGGTTTTACGCCGAGCACCTTGCCCGCCTTGGTCGTCGTCAAGGCGCCACCCGCGACCATCCGATCAACAAGCGCGAGGAGACCCTGTCCAACCCGGTGGCGCCTTACGACATAATAGTCAGGCGCGCCTTTCGCTGGCTTTCGCGGAAACTCGAGACGGTCCTCATCGAACCGGGCGGCGAGCTGCCGGTACATGGCCGCATCGATGAGGCGCTCCCGTAAGAGGTTGTAGGCGACCATCTTGCGGCTGACTTTGCGAGCGTTTGCAAAGACTCCGATTTGGTCGATCAATCCGTCTAGGTCGGCGACACCGGCGAGCTCCTGCAGCTCCTCGCGGCCAAGAAGGAATTTTGCCGCCGCGTCATCGCACAGCCGCTCGATCACCTGTTCGCTGTCATATCCGCTGATACCGCTCTGCCCCAAAAGGATGTGGCCGAGCTCATGAAGAAGCGTGAACGGCCAAGCTGCCTTGGAGTCCGTTTCATTGACGACGATGAACGGCGCGACCTCGTCCGCGAGAGCCATTCCCCGGAAAACACCTGGGCTGAGATTGCTCGTCCAGTGGCCGAGATTGCCGATGAGCAGCACATAGACGCCCGCGGCCTCGACCGCATCGCGCAAGATCCGGAAGGCTTGCTCGATCGTCCGGGCCTGGCGGTAACCAGCTCGATCAAGGTTCAGCAGTTCACCCATCGCCTGGGCAAGGGCATCCGCACCCGCCCGTGGGTCAATGGACCCGACGAACGTCCGGATTTCAGCCTCTTCGGCGTCTTCCAATGCACCACGGACGAGGGACTGGCGGGTGCGAACGTCACGGACTAGCGCACCGACGGTCGCCTCCGCTCCGGCCTCCCGATCCGGAAGCGTCCGAAAGTCATGGGTTCGGGGGGCCGCTGCCGGTGGTTCGGGTAGGTAGAACGTGAGCAGTGGACGACGATAGCGATCCGCCATTTTGAGCAATTGCGGGCGGCTGGGCTCGCGATCGCCCGCCTCCATCTCCGCCAGGCGTGCAGCGGCGCTTTCACCGCCAAGACCGATCCCTTTGGCGGCATCCTCAAGCGTCAGGCCCGCGCTCTCGCGCGCCCATGACAGGATCTGAGGATTGACCTTCGGCATGCTTGGTGGGGCTACTCCGCTGATGATGTCCCCTTGCTATATGCCTATGGTGCAGGCCTCTGTCATCGCCGAAGCGCGGCGCGGACGCTAAAACCGTTGAAACAGCAGGAGTAATGTCGAGATGGGGCAGGCGAAGCAGCGAGCAGCCGCGCGTTCAGGAGCTCATGCGGAAATCGATGCTCGGCTGCGGGGGCTCGGCATCGACACCACCCAGTTCGGCTTTTTCGATCAGCCAGCCTTTGCGGCGGAGGAAGGTCGCGACGGCACCTTCCTCGATCAATATGCCTTGTGGGTGCAATCCCGCCCCCGCACCACCGAATATGATGAGCGGGTCCGTGCGATCGTGCCCCGGCTTGCCGAATTCCTGGCCGATCTGTTCGAACGTGAGAGTATGCAGCGTAGCTGTGTTCATGTCTCGTCGATGATGCAGCGTATCCTCGATCGGCTCGGCGTGTGGAGTTTCGGGCTGAAAGGCTCGATGATTGCCGAAGTAGCCAGCGCGGATCTCTGGCGCGGACAGTCGATGTGTGACCTCTCCGATTTCCCTGGCGCCGAATTGGGCCACGCCTGGGTCGTTGCGCCGCCATTCATGATCGTCGACGGAACGGTCCGGCTGCAAAATCCCGCCGGCGACCCGATGAACAGGTACACCCCAGCCATCGTCGCGGTGGAGCATACGACGATGGTGAAGCCGACCGTCGACGACGTCGTTTCCGCTCAGCTTCGCGCCCGGATCGCTCGTGATGAAGGACGAGAAGACCCCCAACTCCATCACCGCCTGGTCCCAAACCTAAAGGATTTCAGTCGCAATTTCCCAAGCAGTGAGATTCGCTACGGCGAACTGGTACTCCGCTACGTCCCCGCTGGCGTGCGGATCAGCGATGTCGGGCTGGAGCAGATAAACGGCGCGGGCGAGAAACTTCGGGGTGATGAGGTTTGGAACGACCATGTCGCACCCGCCTTCGCCGACTTCATCGTTTGATCCGGTTGGCTCGCACGGGTCGCGCTAGCTTTTTAGGCGGTGCCGGCGGGAGCGAGCGTCTCGGCGCTGATCATCCTGACCGCGAGCTCGCTATGTTCAGCAAGCTGTTCGAGCAGCAAAAGGCTGTGAGCCTCGGCATCGTCCGCGCTGGTGAACATCTCCGTTGTGTAACGCCCACGCGCCATGCTGCAGCCTGGTCTATCCTGAACTACCGAGACGTAGCTGTCCGGCCAGCGACAGACGATAAGCCAGGGCCAGCCGGTGGTGGGTGGTTCATAGCGAGAAATCAGCACATTGTCTGAGACCAGGGCCGATGGACGGTGGTCGAAAAAGTCTGGAGCCACGGGGCCCGGCCGGGGAAGGTCCAGAAGGCGTTCCGCTTCGGCTTGCTCGTGGTCGGTCTCCAAAATCATCGCGTAATAGCGTCCGAGCCCGAGACCGTCGCCGCGCAGCGGTGCGGGCACATCGATTAGGAGAACGCTTGGCGCTGAGATGATCGTCGAGGGATAGAGCGTTCTTCGTCGTGCAAGGTCATCGGACAGGCGGTAGGTCGCAAGGGTCATCTTTTCGTCCGTCGGTCGGAGCCATCGGCATCGGCTCATTGAAGCCGCCACCACCCTGCTTCACAAGCATCTGCAGATTCCGGCAAGAGGCAGACTATGATCATATGGCGCTGACTTTCAACGCGGTCCTCGACGGCGCGGGCATAAGGCCTGATTCCGTTCGTCTCCTGCGGCATCAAATGCATTCTGCGGGCCGGACGCCTTATTTGCTCTGGCGCGACGATCGGGCGGGCTTCCTCGTGTACCAAAGCCTTCAGACGGGCCAGAACCGCGCTCGGCTCGCCGCGCAATATTGGGCGAGCTTCGTGGTGACGCCGGCGGCCGCGACCCTGTTCGTGGGGCTTTACGAGATCTCGCTTATTGGAGATGCGCCCGACGACCTTGTCGACCCATTGCGTCACAAGTTGGCAACGGAGGGCGGTACTCGGCCGCTCGACCTCTACGCGCAGACGTCGGTTGGCGCGCTGGAGGACATGAGCGGCCGCCTGACCATCGACTGGGGTGCCGGTACGCGGAGTTGGATCCAGCGTGCCGGGAGCCAGTCAAAGGCTATACTCGAATTGAGCCGCACGTTTCAGGAGGAAGCGTTCCCAGGCTACGTGCGGTTCATCGGCAACCTCTCGGCGCTGGAAGCACTGCCAAAGGGCTGGATCGCCGCGCTTACCGCCGCGCGAGGCGTATACCTTCTGACCTGCCCGCGCACGCGCGAGCAATATGTCGGTTCGGCGACAGGCGAGAGCGGCTTCTTCGGCCGCTGGCTCACCTACGTCCGAGACGGTCACGGCGGCAATCTGGGTTTGAAAAGCCGCGATCCGAGTGACTATCAGGCCAGCATCCTCGAAGTGAGCGGTTCAAGCGCCACCGTCGAGGAGATCATCGCTGCAGAGCAGCTTTGGAAAGCGAAGCTACAAAGCCGGGAGATGGGCCTCAACCGAAATTGAGGCTGTTTCACCGACCGGCGTGAAGTGCCCGACGTGCCTCCTCGGTGATCGTGTAAACCGCTTGCCGCTGAGCGCCCCGATTTTGGTGATCCACCCGGTAGCCCTGATAATGCCGCCTGACGAAGCCGGCGCGAACCAACTCGGAAACGGCGCGGCTGACATTTGTGCGGCCGGACTGACGAACCCGCTTGCGAACCTGAGCGTCGACGATCCTGTTTGCCGCCACCGGATCGACCGGAAGGGCACACCTAGCCTCAAGGTCTTGTCGCACCTTGTTTGCGATCGCGAGACGACGGGGGTCGCGCTGAGCGACGGGAACCAGTGCGTCGCATAGCCAATCCCGGACGGGAATCCGGCGGTCACCCTCGCGGATGTACGGTCCCGCCGATCCCGTCTGAGCACTCGCCTGGGCGATCAAGTTGAGCACCATGAAGCTGTAACGCGGTCGCTCGCATACGATCGTCAGCCGCTCCAGAATGGCCGGTAGGTCAAGCGGGCGCGTAGGCTCTCCGGCTTCCACCGGCCGAGCACACTCCTCAAGGGAGAAGAGATCGGGCTGAAACATGGAACATTACAAGCACAGAGTGCCGGCAAAGTGAATCCCGCACAGGAGGGCCACAAAGACTTTGACCGCTCGTGGCACTTCACCGAGCGAGGTAAAGTGCCGCGAGCGGTACGGATTTTTGACGGCGGGGCGCGGCTAGAGGGTGATGAGGATGCGGCTCTTAAACAACTTACGCAATTGGATAGCCAACGCGCTCCGTGTTGAGGAGCCGGCCGAGACCGCCGCGCTCCAAGAAACCAGCGAGCGTGATCTCCATACACTCGACAGCTGGCGACAGATGTTGTCGGGTCTGCCGCGAACGATCGAGTGCCCGCAAATGACGTTGTTCGGGCGCGACGAGGAAGGCGCGATCTTCAAGGGTTCGGGTCGCATCGAAATCGTCAGCACGACCAAGATGCGGTTCTATATGCATGCGGCGCCTTCGGTAGATTTGCGGCAGGCACTGGAGGTGTTCAACCGGCAGAAGTCGCAGCCGTATGACGCCCGTGACCTCCTCCGCTTGTTTGCGACGGACTATCGCGGGGTCGAATGGGTGGGCGGCTATACCCAGGTGGACTTCTTCGCCGACCACAATAACGGGTGGCCGCTGAGCGGCGAAATCGACGCACTGCACGCGCTGGCTAACGGCTACTGGGTATCGAAGCGGAGCAATGTCGAGCTGTTGCTCGTGCCGCCAATTGACCTGCCAATGAGCGAGCCGCTGACAACCACGGCATTCATCGGCGAGCGTCGTATCTTGGCGAGCCGCGGGCCGGGCCAACACGTGATTGAGGTCCTCGGGACTAGCATCACCTTTTCGTATGAGCCGTCAGGCGAGGCGTTGTGGATCACTGCCGACGCGGGCGGGGCTCTCTCTCATCCGTTCTTGGAGAATTGGCTGACAGAGCCGCTGCGTATTCTGCTCGGCGTGCCGGTCTATCCGCGCATGGTCGCGCGCAACCTCGGTGACGGCACTGCGCATGTGTGGCTGCGGCCATCGCCGCGCCATCGGGAGCCGTCTGCGATCGGCTTGCTGCAGCCCTTCGCGATCGAACACGGACGGGCGGAAGCCTTTTGGAAGCTCTACGCCGACATTCTCACGTTCATCGTCAAGGCCGGATCTTTCGAAGCGAATCCGCTGACACGTTATTACGATGAGCTCGCCGAAGCCCAGCTCGGTTCGCGCTGGGTGCTCACGCTGACGCTCGCCGGCGCGGCTGAGGCACTGGCGAACGAGTTGATGACCGACGACGACAGACGGTCAGAATTCTCCGATGAACTTCTTGCGTCAATGAAAAAGCAGATCGAGGCGTGGAAGGACGACCCCGCCTTGCGCGGCCGAATGCTCTCCAACCTTGGGATGGTGAGCAAGCGCAGCGTCGTCGCCTTCATGCGCCAGCTCGGCAAGGCGGGCACGCTGGAGGCGGCGCACGTGCAGACTTGGTACGAGATTCGCAACTCGGTGATGCATGGCAATCTCGTCGAGCCGTGGTCCAGCGAGGAAGGCGACGCCCGGCTGCACCAGATGCTCGATCTCCTCCACGCGCTAACCCGCGCCCGGATCGCCGCTGGCCGGTGATGCATCCCGTGGCTTATTCTGGGCTCGGCCTCTGTCGACGGGTCCTGCCTGCCTCGGCAGGGGGAAAGTGCGATCACTGATGTAGTCGCTCAACGGCCAGAAGCCGTGCCACACCTTGAGAGCGCGCCGGGTCTGGACGTGGTCACGGTGCTCCGCCGGCGATCGAACCTTCGATCGGCGGACACCGTGGCGCTTCTGGTTACAATACCGACAGGCGGCCGCGATATTGGCGGCCTCATTGCCGCCTCCCTCGCATCTTGAACGTAGATGCTCTGTCGTAGCTTGATGGCGGGAGGATCGTCTCAGGGATAGGCCATACCGCCTCGCGAAAGCGCTTTGATCTGTGAGCCACATGGGCTGATCGCAGTAAATGCACCGCTCGCGCTGGCGATTGAAACTGACGGCGCGAAGTTTCCGAACGTTGGTCAACACCTGTCTCCTTTGCGGATCGAGGTGGTGCGCCGCGGCAGTGTGCCGGTCGGGAGTGAGCTGCCGCTCGCGCACAGACGGCCTTCGGCTCGTCCCACAGTCCCGTGACCGAGGCTCTTGCCGTCGATCGCGGAGATAATGCCATGCCGCCCTGCAACGGGCAAGAATCGCGTGAGCGCATGCGTGCACCGCATGCGTGGTGGGGAGCGCCCCCCACGTGGTCGGAAAGACTTTTCCGGGAACCGGCAAAGTGTTTCCGGCTGGAACGACTTGGAGCCACTATTTCAGAGCGGTGACACCTCATCGTAGCGTCCCGCTTGGCGCAATTGGCGGACGATTCCATTGAAGGCAGCGGTCACACCCTGCGAGCGACCGATGTCATTGGTCTGGGCTGCCGCGTCCCAGAAATTTTCCAGAGGCCAGCGTTCCGGGCAGTGTTGAAGCAGGCAGCGCAAGGCCAAGCGTACCTCGACGACGTCGACGCGAGTGTCGGAGGATCGTGCGGTCGCGGAGCGAAGGATATGGACGGACAGGGCGATGACGACGCGCTGGTGGCGCGGAAGGGCGCTCATAGCTCAGCGGAAATCGTGTGACTTGAACCGCACGACCTCCTCTGGATCCATGCCGTCAGCGTGAGGCGGCCAATAGCAGTTGCGCGGCTCGGGCTTCCAACCCTTGTCTCCGCGGTCGGGGGCGCCGGCATGGCGAGCTCCATCGCCTCGACCGGTCCGGTGCGGGAATGACAGCTCGCCCACTCGGTGAAGCAGATCTCCGTGATCGATGATCCGATCGCAGATGACGTGGATTACCTCCCCCTCTTTCTGGACCCTGCCCTTCATGCCGATCATCGAGGCCGACATGACGGTACGGCGCTGCGCCTCGAACCGGTCCGGCCAGAGTATGCCATTCGCGATGCCTGTCTCATCTTCAATCGTGATGAAGAGGACGCCTTTTGCCGAACCAGGTTTTTGTCGAACAAGGATTATGCCGGCGACCTCGACATGGCGACCGTCTCGGATGCTCGCGAGATCCGCGCAACGGGTCACGCCTCGCCGCGCCAGTTCGTCGCGGACGAATGTGAGAGGATGGGCGCGCAGTGACAATTGGAGCGAGCGGTAATCTTCGATCACCTCGCGACCATCCGTTAGCGGCCGCAGGGTGACGGCCGGCTCGAGCCCCTCGGCGCTCACGGTCTGCGCTTCGCGGTCAGCGGCAGCAAATAGCGGCAAAGGTGCCTCGCCGAGGCCCTTCACCTTCCAGAGCCCCTGGCGACGATCGGCGCCGAACGCGTGGAAGGCGTCGGCGTCTGCCAGCTTCTCGATAGCCGCCCGCTGGACCCGTGATCGGCGCCACACGTCCTCGACAGAATCGAACAGAGCGGTCGAGCGCGCGCCGACTATTGCCGCACCGTCTGCGTTCGAAAGACCGCGGACCTGGCGCAGTCCAAGCCGCACCGCGAGATAGCGGCCGTTCGTGGGCTCCAGCGTACAGTCCCACCGGCTCGCGTTGATGCAGGGCGGACGGACCTCCACACCGTGATCGCGTGCGTCGCGAACGATCTGCGCGGGCGCATAGAAGCCCATCGGCTGGGCGTTCATCAGGCTGGCGCAAAAGACGTCAGGGTGATGATGCTTCATCCAGGCCGAGGCATAGGCGATCTTCGCGAAGGAGGCGGCGTGGCTCTCCGGAAAGCCGTAGGAGCCGAAGCCTTCGAGCTGGCGGAAGGTGCGCTCGGCAAATTCGCGCGGATAATCGCGCGCCACCATCCCCTCGATCAGCTTCTCCGAGAAATGCGAGACCCCGCCGGTAAATTTGAAGGTCGCCATAGCCCGCCGCAAAGCGTCCGCCTCGGCGGCCGTGAAGCCTGCGCCGACGATAGCGACCTTCATCGCCTGTTCCTGAAAGAGCGGAACCCCCAGCGTTTTTTCCAGCACCGCACGCAGCTCGGGCCGGGGATATTCCGGCTTCTCCAAACCCTCGCGCCGCCGAAGGTAGGGATGCACCATGTCCCCCTGAATCGGCCCTGGCCGGACGATCGCGACCTGTATGACGAGATCGTAGAAGCGCTGCGGCTTCATCCGCGGCAGCATTGACATCTGCGCGCGGCTTTCGATCTGAAAGGTCCCAAGCGTATCGGCCTTCTGGATCATAGCGAACACCGCAGGGTCATCATCCTGCAGGTCCGCAAGGCCGATCTGGCAACCTTTCGCTTCCTCGAGAAGGTTGAAGGCGCGGTTCATGCAGCCAAGCATCCCCAAGCCGAGGACGTCGACCTTCATGAATTTCAGGGCGTCGATGTCATCCTTGTCCCATTCAATAATCTGCCGGTCGTCCATCGCGGCCGGTTCGATAGGTACCAGGTCGTCGAGACGGTCATGCGTGAGGACGAAGCCGCCGGGATGCTGGGACATATGGCGCGGCGTACCAATCAGCTTGCGCGCGAGATCGAGCGTCAGGCGCAGCCGGCGATCTCCGAGATCCAAATTGAGTTCTTCGACCTGCTTCTCGCCCACGCCTTCGGCCGACCAACCCCAGACCAAGCCTGCAAGCGAGGCGGTCAGATCTTCGGGCAGGCCCATCGCCTTGCCGACATCGCGCACCGCGCCGCGCGCGCGATAGCGGGTAACGACGGCTGTCAGAGCGGAGCGGTCACGGCCGTAGGTCTCGTAGATCCACTGAATAATTTCTTCACGACGCTCATGTTCGAAATCGACGTCAATGTCCGGCGGCTCGCGGCGCTCGCCCGATACGAAGCGCTCGAAGAGTAACTCGTGCTTAATCGGGTCGATCGACGTGATGCCCAGCACGAAGCACACGCAGCTGTTCGCCGCAGACCCGCGTCCCTGGCAGAGGATGCCGCGACGTCGCGCTTCACGCACGATCGCATGGACGGTCAGGAAGTAGGGGGCGTAACCTAGTTCACGGATCAGCCGCAGTTCGTGGTCGATCTGGCTGCGGTAAGGTTGCGGCACATCACCATCGAACAGCCGGTCGACCGCATCGTTCGCCATCTGCTCAAGGGCTTCTTGCGCCGTAAGACCCTCAACCACCCGCTCGTGCGGGTATTGATAAGCGAGTTCGTCCAGACTGAAGGTGCAAGCGCGCGCGATGTCGACGCTGGCCTGCAGCGCATCGGGGTAGGCGCGAAAGCGCCGGGCCATTTCGTCGGGTGATTTGAGCGCTCGGTCGGCATTCACCTCCCGCCGGTAGCCGAGCTCGTCGACGGTGCACTTCTCGCGAACCGCAGTCACGACATCCTGCAGGAGGCGAGCCTCAGGCGCGTGATAGAGGACGTCGCCGGTCACGACGGCACGGACGCCGGCACCGCCCGCCTGACGGGCAAGCGCGTCAATCCGCACCGCGTCGTCGGGACGGCGATGCTGAAACAGCGCCATGTAGGCCCTGCGACCATAAATGGCCTTCAGGTCGGCAAGGCTGCTCAGATTTTCTGTGTCAGCCTCGTGCGGCAAGAGGATCGCGATGACGCCCGCTGACCACGGCTGCAGGTCATGCCAATGAAGAAGGCACCCGCCCTTCCCCGCGCGCTTCTTCCCGACGGTCAAAAGCCTGGTGACGCGCGACCACGCTGGTCTATCGGTCGGATACAGGATGAGGCGACGACCGCACGACAGATCGACGCGTGTGCCCGCTATCGATCGCACCCCAGTCGCTTTCTGCGCCTCCCAGGCGCGCACGACGCCTCCGACGGTGCCGATGTCACCTATCCCGAGAGCGGGATAGCCGAGCAGGGCTGCGGCTGAAAATAGCTCTTCCGGGCTCGATGCGCCGCGCAGCAAGGAAAAGTGCGTCAGCACCTGAAGCTCGACATAGGCGCTCATGCGAAGACGCCGTGGATCCACCAGCTAAGGTCGCCAGTGTTGTCGTCCATCCCATCGCCGCGCCGGAACAGCCAGTACCGGCCGCCATCTTCGTCCTCGACCCGATAATAGTCCCTGACGGCCCAGACCTCTGCATCGCGCCGCCACCATTCGCCATGGACGCGTTCGGGTCCGTCGCCGGCGACGACACGGTGAGCTGTGCCGCGCCATTCGAAGCGGCGGGGCGGCTGATCGGGAAGGAGTGCTACGACGCCCCATAGCGGCTCTGGTCGAGCGAACAGTCGAACCGGACGCTGCCATTTGGGCCAGTCGCCTGGAATATGGACAGGGTTCGTGCGTGCTACCGCGCGTTCCGGAACATGGCTTTCAACGGGAGCGATCCGAAAAACCGAGCCACTGCCGATACGGCCAGCGACCACATCCACCAAGCGAGCTGGGTCGCGGACGAGCGTGTCTCCTGCGAGCACCGCCCCTAGATCAATCGCGTCGAGAGGCTCCGTGTGGGGCGCTGCCAGCCAAAACCGCTCGATACCCAGGCCTGGGTCGATGCGCTCGATGCGCAGCTTCAGCAGTCGCAGAAGATGCGGCACCTCGCGTGTCGGCCGCGACGTGCCGATGCCCACGATCTGTTCGCTGCCATCAACCCGCAGGCCGGCAAGGCGGAGCGAGCGCACGCCAAGCCCCCGCCCCTGCAGCAGTTCGGCGAGATCATGCAGGAGATCGCCCATGACCTGCTCGATCGCGTCGGCGGTGCCGATCGGCTCTAGAAGGCGGCGCTCCACCACGGGGATGGATGGATCGTCGCGCGAAGTGATCGGCTCCGCGGTCGAGCCAAGCGCCTGATCGAGCCGGGTGATGGCCGGCAAGCCTAGTCGCCGCGCCAGGGGACCGCGCGCCACCGGCAGGAGATCAGCTACTCTCTCGAAGCCGAAGCGCCGCGCTGCGCTGAGCGCCGTTGGGTCGAGCCTGAGTGCTGCGATCGGCAGCGAGGAGAGCGCGACCGTGGTGGCACCCGGCGTCACGCAGGCGAGATCGTCGGCGCCAAACCGGGCGATTGCGTGAGCCGCACCGGGGGTATCGGCGACGGCCACGCGAGCGGTAAATCCCGCCCGTCGGCAAAAGACGAGCAGTCTCTGGCAGAACTGGTACTCGCCGCCATGGAGGTGCTCGCACCCGGTGAGGTCGATCCACAGGCCATCGGGGGGCGACACCGCTGCGATCGGCGACCATCGCCTAACTGCGAAAAGCGCCAGCCGATCGAGCAGCGCCGCGTCGGCCTCCGGCTCGGCGGGACGAAGGTCCAGGTCCGACACAAGCGCACGCGCGTGCGTGGCAGCCATGCCGACATGGATTCCGAGCGCTTGCGCGCCAGCGCACGCCGCGACGATCTCTTCTCTTCGCCCAACCTTCCCGAAGAGAGCCAGCGGGGTAGCGACCGCCTCCGCGACAGGTGCGGTCTGTTGCGGTTTCGCCGCTGGCGGCGCTTTGAATGGATGCTGGGCGGCCTCCGATCGACGGCCCAGCTCGCGGGCAGGCGGCTGCGCATGCCGTGGCAAGGTCGCGATCTGTGCCTCAACATCCGCGCGCGTGAGCATTCCGCTGCGGGCCCACCGGGCGCCCGGCCGCCAGCCGCCCCCGCGCGGGACCGAGCAAGCGCCGGGATCGTCGTCGACGGGTAGCTGGAGGCTCGGCCGTTTAGGCGGCCGCGTGGCGGACCGTTCCTGCCGTCTCAGCCGTTCGATGGCCAAGTGCGGCAGGAACGCGGAGACGACCCGTCTCATCGCTGCCCTCCACGATCAGGGAAAAAGCCTCGCCACCTCGTTGGCGCGCGAGTTCGACCGTCCAGCGCGGTCGTCCTACACCGGCGACGCCGAGCCTTTCCGAAGGGGCGCTCGCGATCCGCCAGCGAGTCCAGGCAGCCGATGGTTCGCCGAACGGATCATGATCACGGCGCCGCCGCCGTCGCAGGAGCAGGACCGGGAGGTCGGCATCAGCTGCAGCAAGCTGAAGGCGGCGGGAGGCGACCATCGAGACCTTCTCAGCCTCGGCAACGATGGCAGCGGGCGTACCGTCTCGGATCGCATCCTCGACCACCGCGAGCAACTCAGCGTCATCGCGCGGCTGGGCGTGAATGACGGCAGCTGAGGACAACCCCGCCTGAGACAACGCCGGGGCGTACAGATCGCTGCGACAGCTTGCCCAAAGGACCGGCCCTGCGCTGATTGCAGCTTCCCGTGCGGCTATACCGCACAAAAACAGGGTCACCGCCGCATCGTCAACGAGCGAGCATGAATGGGCGGTCGCCTCATGGAGCGCTCCCGCTCTCAGCCCCCCGCTGGCAAGCCGCTGGTCGATCTCGGGCACCCCGAAGGGCATCGTCCGGTACTCGGCGATGGGTGTCACGATGGAGCGAAGCTGGGCTATGTTCGCAAGGCGGGAATCGACGGAAGGCATAAAAACAAAGACTCGGAACGTTCCCTTTATGTTCCGCCATCCTTGTCTTTGGGTCAAGAGTTCGATCGTGTCGAGCTCCCGTCCGAGGACGACCCTTTCAGACCGCGCATCGCCTCGGCGGCAGCCCTAGTCCGTCCACTCGAAACAGCGACTACGCTCGATGAACATCCGCAGGATACGATCGGATCGCCGCACCAAGTCACGATCGCGACCGTGCTGGGGCGATTTCGCACCGTGAAACAGATTGCAGCGAACGCAATATATGGTCCGTAAGAGCTGCGGCCAGGTTGGAACATCTCCGTTTGTCCAGCCCACTGGTTGCATCCGGACGCCCTCGAGTCGACAGCGGTCGAACAGCTCGTCGCGGTCCTCCGCCCAGAAGGCATCACGACCGAGCTTCTGCCGCACGTCCCGGACGTTGAGCACCGGCCATAATTGCGAGAAGGCCATCACGCGTCGTTGAAAATCGTCATCCTGCATCAGCTCTTCATAGGCATCGGTAGCCCGCCGGTTTTCGGCAATCGCGGTGATCATGGCCGCGTCATGGTCCGCGCCGGTCACCGATTCCATCCAGCCGTTGAAGCCCATCCAAAGGCTCATAAATGACATGAAGGCTGAGCGTTGCCGGTCAGCGTTATCGATCAGCTCGTGTGCAAGATCCGCCGTTTCCGGATCGAGCGATCGAAAATTGCTGAAGTTCACCATCGTCGATATCCTTCCCGATTAGGCGATCGCCGCCGATATCTGGCGAAGCGTAGCCACGAAGGTATCCAGTAGCTGACGACCTTGCATCGCTGCAGGCGCGGTATCATCGACCCCTGCCCGCTCCTTGCCGCTGGCGATGTTGCTCGAACCAAGATGTGCGTCGGCGAGCCGAAGATCGTAGATCCCGAAGAGCGGCGCCATCATCGTGCTCGCGTCGTTCCCAGGCATTAGGCTGCCGAGGAGTTTCTCCAGCGCCTTATTCGAACCCGGCTTCCGACCATCCTTGGGTTTGGGCAGGTTAAGAGGCGCAAGGACGGCATCGACGTCGACCCGCTCCATGAAAAGGCGAGTGACCTCCTTGGCTAGCTCCAGCAAACCGTCTGCTTCAGCCGCCTGGAAGCGGTGCGCGCGGCGCAACAGCCGAGGCACGGCCTGGTCGTCGCGGAGGAGCGGGACGCCATATTTGCCGCTGAAAGCCGCGTCGATCTCCGCAAGCGCCGCGGCCAGCTGCGATTCTGGTGCGATCGTACTGGCCGGTGTCACATCCATCTGAGCGGCGAACAACTCCTCTGCCACGCCGCCGTCGGGCGTTACGTTATGAGCGCTCCACAGCCGCTGCTCCCAAGGATCGAGTGCTCCGATGTCTTTTGCGAAGACCGTGATCAGGCCGAGCCGGTTGACCCCGAAGTGGACACCGGTGCTGGCGCCCAGGCCTCCGGTTTCCGCGCTGTACCAATGCAGGCTCGCGCCGCGATGGCGCATCAAGGTGGACACGACGGTGGGATCGAAATATAACCATGTCGACACCCCAGCCAGACTATCGCCCGACCTGCGGGCGCCGTCATTCTCCAGTATGAAGCTCGTGGTATGGGGATCCTTGTCGCCACGGATGCGTGTACTCAGCCCGCTTGGCTGGACCCATTCCGTTCGCCACATGGCGCCCATCGTGCGGTACTGATCACTGGGGGTCGGCCAGCGCCCCGGTCCGGTTCGACCCTCCCGCTCGTCCCTGCCCCTGACTTCGGCGAAAGCGTCGCCTGGCCAGTCATAGACTGGCTTGTCGATGGTGGTGGCGGTCCGCTGGTGATAGCTCGAACAATACAGGGCCATGCCGCGGGCGCTGAGGTAGTCGCCAAGGAACTCCGGCCTGATCTCAAGCAGGATCGGGCGGTCCTCAGCATCTTGTTTCAATCGCGCGACCTCGGCCCAGCCCTCCTCCGGTCGAAACCAGCAATCACCTTCACGTAGAAGGCGGAGGGCCACGACCAGGTCGGGATGCAGGTGCCAGATGTGAAGGTGTTCGTCCTCGAGATACTGGTCGATCACGAGATTGAGACCGATCGGCTGAGTGGGCCTGCCATAGAACAGGTCGGAAGCGCGATAGCCCCACGGTTCCATGCCGCCCCGGTGTGGGCCGACCCCCAAGTCGCTCCAGACGACCTTGTCGCCCTCTGATCGATGGGTGTCGAAGATCGCGGCAGTGGCGATGCCCGTATATTCCCGCAGCTCGACGATACCGGCCTCAGGTGGGACGATCACGACATCAGCATCGTGGCGGAGCGGTATCCATGGCCGCCCTTGCAGCGGCAGCACATCACGCAACTCAAAATATCTCTGTACGATCGGCATAGGCACCCCCGGGTAGCGGAGCATGACTACCCCTGATTGCAGAGACCTTGAATCAGCTTTTTGCGATATTCTACCGTGCAGCAGGCGCCGTCGCGGAAGTCGCCGGTATTGGCTTGGTGATAGCTGCCACAAAGCACGGGACCATGTGGGCGAACGGTATCAGGAGGGATGATGAAGCTTACCAGCGACGCTGTTGAAGTAGTGAACCGCAATGCGCTCGTCACCGTGGCACTGAACCAAGGCTACAACGCCTATCTGCCGGTCTACGACAATGGCATCGATCTGATCCTGTTGAACGAGGCGACTGGCGATACCAAACTGGTGCAGCTCAAAGGCCGGTGGACCATCGATAAGAAATATATCGGCCGAAACATCTGGATCGCGTTCCCCGACCGCGGTGTCTGGTACGTCGCACCGCACGACGAGATGCTGCGGTTAGGGGAAAGGCACACCGCAACAAGCAGCTGGGCTCGAGGCACCTACAGCAAGAGTCCTCTCAGCAGGAGCGATTGCGAAGAATTGGCGTCCTATCGCTTCGGCGATCCGGACACGGTCATGGATGATGCCGCGGCTTTGAGCGCGGGCGGATAACATCCACTTTGGTGCAAAGCGCCGCAAGCTCTCGTGCACAACCTTACTCAGAGGGTGAGACCGATGCACAAAAGCAGGATCGCCGCCGCGCCCGCAGCGAGCTTCCCGCCGGCAACGACGCGCGCCGATCGCCCCAAGCGAAGCCGCTTGCCCGTCCTGTCCATTCCGGAGCGGAGCCCGAGCACGCCGTCGGTCGCCAATACGGTGCCGATGATGAAGAGCAGAACCGAGATTGCCTTGGCAAAGCCGTGAGGTGACAGCCCGGTGACGATGAAGACCGCAACGAGCCCGATCGTGAGCAGGCCGTACAGTGCAAATCCGATGTCGAGCAGCCCGCGCAGCCGCTTCGGCCCGTTCCAGTCCGTAGGCCGTCGAAGGAGGATCATCGGGCGCAGGCAGAGCTGGCAGCTCTCGAGATTGCTGTCGCGCGGCCAGTGATTGATCAGATGGCCGCAATGCGGGCACCCCGGTCGACGGTATGGGAATGCGGTCGCCCGGATCAGCATGGCGAAGTCTCCGGCGCCGGTGCCAGATAATAGGCCGTGATGGCCGCCCCGATGATCATTCCCTCGACGGTGACCGACTTACCGATCAGGTGTCCGGCGATCACGTCCCCAACGAGCCGCCAGCGCATCCCGTCTCCCTCGATCAGCATCAGCCCACGTGGCGTCATGTCCACCACGCCGGTTAACCGGACAGGGCTGCTGGCCGTCATTCTGCTGCCTCGGCATAGACCCGGGTTTCCTCGGCCGAGGCGCCATTGAAGCATACCAAGGGACAGTGGAGGAGAAGCCGGCCGTGATAGTGCAGCGTGCGCCCGTCCAGCCTGATCGGATCGCGAGCGAGGCGTTGGCAGGATTTGTTCGATCGGTTCCTGAAAGCGCAGGGCGCGGCGAGCGGGGAGAGGGGCACCTTGGTCACTTCTTCCGCTTGGGATTGAGGCGGCGGTTCGCCGAAGAGGTCGCACTGTTCCATTACGGGTTCCGTTCTCCCCCCGAGTGGTGGCCGCGGTTGCCAGCGCTGGACCATGGCGGCGTGAAGTCGTCGCGAGATTTTCCGTCGATTCAACGAAGCGCTGCCAAGCGGCGTTGACTTCGTCTTCGGCGCGTTTGCGTCCCTCGCTGCCTTGCCGAAGCCCCAGCGGAGCTTGCCGGGATCAACCTTCTGCCGCTGGCGATACCGCTCGCGCGTATAGTCGCGGTCGTCGATCGCCACTACGCAGCCCCTTCGACGCTGGATTGATAGTAGACGCCTTGGTCGCGGTGCATCGCGATCTTCAGAAAGGCGGGGCACTCGACAAGCACCGCCAACCACGCCGCGCACTCGGCCCTTCCGAGCGCCGACGAGTGACTGGCCAGTTCCACCCAGACGAGGAGGGCGAGGCCGGCGATAGTCCCGATGCGGACGTCCCGCCGAAGGCCGGCAGGAAGCTTTAGAATGCTCGGTAGGCGCACCCATGCCGGGCTGGCGAGATCACCCCTGAGGTACAGCGGCGATGCGGCGTAGATCGCCAGTATGATCTGGGTCTCAAGCATGGTTCGCCCCCCGATCCGCGATCGCGCCCGCAGATCGATCCGAATGAAGCAACGGTGCGAGCGCCTCACGGACATTCGCCAGCGTCGGCTTGGTCTTTGCCGCGATGCGGATCGTCGTGTAGCCAGCGCCCGATGTCATCGCATCACGCTTTGCGTCGGTCGCGGCGTTATGGGTATAGTCGTCGACCTCGATCAAGGCGACGATCGTTCCAGTCTCCCGGTCCTGCACTACGAAGTCGATGATCTTCTGCGAGAAGCTGTTTCGATCAGCGGGGGACACCTTGCGCCCGAGCCGACGTGGAACCTGCAGGAGAGCCCCCATTGCCACCTGCGCGTGGATGCGGTGTGCGGGCAGGGCGCGCTCGATCGCCGCGAGCATGGCCAGCTCGCGGTCGGTAAGAAAGCGCTTGGCCACCGGCGCGGGCGGTCCACTCGGTGCCGCCGCGCTTTTCACCAGCGCAAGTATAATGACCGCGCAGACGATAAGAAATACGGTCGCGATTGGCGATCCGAACAGTTGTGTCATTGCGTCACCCCTCGGAATGGAAGGCGCGGCCAACAACCGGGGCCGCGCCGGTCTGCCGGTTACCAGCCGTCGCGGCGCCCCTCGCCGCTGTCCTTGAGCCCACGCCGGTCCAGACTGGAGCGCCGGATCTCCAGTTCAACGCCATCGCCCTTGTCGCGGGTTCGGATGTCGCGGGGATCCACATTGTTGCGCTTGGCGAAGTCCTCGGCTGCCTTGTCGCTGCCGAACTTGCCGACGTCGTCGAAATCCCATCCACTCATCGTCGTCTCCTTCAATCCGGCGGTCCGGCCGGTCGGTCGTCACAGATCGAGCCCCAGGCTGCGTTCCGGCAGCGGCGGCAGCACGTCGCTGCGGTCGGGCTTGAGCTCGGGCGGTGATTTGAGGGGATCGCCCGGTGCAGACGCAGCCTGGCCCTTCCCGGCAGTCGGAAGCGGCGGGTCGCCTGGCAAAGGCGGCAAGTCCGACAGATCGACAGGGCCGGGATCGAATTTTTCGCGCGGGCTGGTGCCCGTGCCGCGTTCCCGGTCGACGTCGAGCCGACCCACCGTTTCGAGCGCCGAGGTCTTGTTTCCGGGGTTGTTGTCGAGCTGGCGCTCGAGCTTCGCTTTATCGTCCACCACCATCGTCATTTCGTCGCGAACGCGGGTGACGCCGACGTTGAACAGGCGCTGGTTGGACAGGTTGCGCTCCTGGCTCGACATGACGGTGATCGCCTTGTCGGTGGTGATGCCCTGCGCCATGTGCATGTTCAGCGAGTAAGCGAGGTCGAGCCGCGACAGCATCGGATCGCCCAGGTCGAGCGTCAGCCGCTCCTTGCTCGCGGTTTCGACGGTGACGCCGCTCGCATCGATGGTGAGGACGCGTGCGAGGGCGGCGTTGTGGAGCCCCCTCCCCTTGTCGTTGGCGGTCCAGCGAATGCGATCGCCTTCGCGCAGATGAAGATCTTTCTTCTCGCTGAGCTGAAGGCGGTCGCGCTTCTCGGTTGGCGAGAGTTTCTGTGGGTCGAACCGGATGCGCCGGCGACCGTCGAGAAGATCGACCTTGCCGTTGGGGTGGACCTTGTCGACGTCGTAGCGGCCGGCGGCGAGGCCGACGTCCTGACCGCCTCCCCTGCCTACCTCGAGGGTTTGTCCGGGCCGGTAGGTGGATGCGTACCGCAACTCCTCGCGCGTGGTATTCACCCGCTCGTAGACGGTGAGGTGAATCCCCTCGCCGCGCACGGTCTTCTCGGCCGCAAGCCCGTCCTGAATGCGTTGATTGATGATCGCGCGCGAGGCGCGGCCCGACGCGAACACCGCCGTCGACTCCCGATCGGCGCTCGAGAGTCCGAGCCACATTTCGGCTGCGTGCAAGGCCGGGCTATTGTGCTCGATGACGCTGTCGCCAAGCACCTTCATGGCCTTGCCCGCTTCGCCGACATTGGCCAGGGCCGCGACGGTGCGCAGCTGATCGGTGCGCTGGCGGATGTTCTCGTCCATGCGCGCCATGGTTCCCCCGCCGGCCTGGATGAGCGCGAACGACTTTCCGGCATCGATCGAGGAGAGCTGCTGCCGGTCGCCAACGAGAACGAGTTTGTCGACGCCCAGCGCGGCCGAGATTTGATGGAGCTTCAGCATGTCGTCGCTCGACACCATCGAGGTCTCGTCGACGACGAGCATCTGGCCGCCGAACACGGCCCGCGCCTGCTCATAGGCGTCGCCCTGCCGGTTCGTGACGTGCCGCTCGTTGGCAAGAATGAAGGAGGCGATGGTCTGGGACTTGATTCCGGCGCCCTCTGCGAGGTCCGCCACCATCTTGTTCTGGAAGGCGAGGCCCGTGACGGCCCGCCCCTCCGCCTCGGCGACCCGCGCGACGGACTGCAGCATGGTCGACTTGCCGGCGCCAGCTATGCCCTGCACCACCACCGTCCGGTCCTCCGAAGAGACAATCAGTGTGGCGGCGGCGAGCTGCCCGGCGTTGAGCTCGCGATCCGCATGTGCCTGCAAGCGCTCGGGAGCCTCGCTGGCCGCAATCATCGGAGTGGAAGCGCCCTTCCCCTGCTCCACCGCCTTGAGAATGCGCTCCTCGGTCCTGAGGGCCTCCTGCGTGGTCACCATGCGGGGCCGGGTGTCGCCCACGCGCGCCTCGCCCGCGATCAGCTGGCCGCGTTCCACAAGCTGAGCGATCCGCCGCTCGACATGGTCGACCGTGACGCCCTTCAGACCGAGATCCAGAGCGGTCTTGCCGAGCTGGTTGACGTTGAAGGCGGCTTCACGCTCGGAAAGCATGCGCACGGCGGACGCAACAGCCAGCTGCGCACGAGCTTCTGCCGGCGAGTGGGTCACCCGAGCCAGGCCCCGATCGACGAGAGGATCGTGCGGCTTGAGGACGTCGCCAAGCTTTTCCCAGGCGTTCGTAAGCGCCTCGGAGACGGCGCGATAGCCGCGCTCGAGAGCGCTTCCCGGCTCGCGCTGTTCGGATCTTGCAAGCGCCGCCTCGAGCAGGGCCTTGCCATCGAAGCCGAGGGCCGCCGCCTTCTCGATCCACTCGCGTCGGAGGCCGTCGCGGTCCTCAACATTCAGCTTGGGATCGCGCGTATTGGTGGTGACGCTGTCGCGCCCTTTGGGAGAGGTAATGCCGAGCTCGGCCGCCTTCTCGAGAATGGCTTCGCGGCGCTGGCTGAACGCCTCCAGCACCGCCTTGGGGACACCGGCTACCTCGAACGTCCCGTGCTTGCCCTTGAGCTCTAGCCTGTAGCCCAGCTTCTCCATCTCCTCGCGCAGGAAGGCGTGGTAGATCGAGCCGATCACCGTGTTGTTGCTCCAGATCTTGTCGGCATGGAGCGCCTGCCATTTGCCGTCGGGCATCTTGGTCAGGTTGGCGATTACTGCGTGGACGTGCGCCTGAGGATCGAGGGCGCGGCTCGTGTCATGCTGGAACAAGGCGAAGACGAGGTTGCCGGTCTGCACCGGAACCTTGCGCCCTTCCACGTCCTTGCGCCCTTCGGCGAGGTTCTTCTCGACCCAGGCCATCGCCCGCGCGACCGCCTTCATGTTGGCGCCGTTCTCGCCGAGGATCCGCTTGTCGCCGGTGACATAGGCGAGCAGCGACACCGACTTCGGAGCCGAGAAGGTGAGGTCGACGCCCGATCGCCGGTTCTCGACCTGTGCCACGCCCTCCCCGCTCGGCAGAATACCGTTCAGGATGCCTTCGAAGGCATCCTTCGCCACCTCGCCGGACAAGCCCAGGTCGGAGGCGCCCTCGCCGCCCCAGGCACTGACCTCCGAGCTGTCGTCGACGGTGTAATAGTCGTCCTTGGCGAAGTAGCCGGCGGCGCCGGAGGCGGAACGGACGGAGGCGACCGAGAGCACTGGCTAGATCCCCATGTCCATGCCGTCAGGCTCGCGGCCGGCGGAGAAATCCTGGCGTAGCTCGACGATCGTCTGATCCTCGACCCGCGGCGCGCTGTGATGGCTGCGACCGTCCTTTCGATCATCACGTTCTCGGGCCTGCGCTGCCTCCTGCTCTGCTGCCGCGCGCGCAGTCTGTGCGATGTCGGCCGCATGTTGACGGGGTGCCTGTCCGTCGCGGTCGGCGTTGTTTTCGTGAACCGCCTTGCTGGTCGATTCCTTCTCCGCATCGACCTCGGCAGACAGGATGCGCGCGGCCATTTCCTTCGCCACGTTGACCGGCTCTACCACCTCCTGGATCACCTGGCCGGCACCATCACGCCCACCGGCTTCACCACCCCCTTCTCCGTCGAACACTTCCTCTCCGCGCTTCGATCGCACCGGCTTCATGTCGGGGCGGGGCAGGAAGCCGTCCGCGACCTGGGGATAGTCCTTCCAGACGAGCTTGATCCGAGCGGCCGGGAAGCCGTCGGGGAACTTCACGAAGCCATGCATCGAGGGCAGGTTCGTGATGTCGTCGGCGATCACGAGCGGTTCGACCTGCTTGCGCGGAGTCAGCGTCGAGGCGTCGCGCGTGTTGTTGTAGCCGTAGCTGTAGGCCTCATCCATCTGGCGGACTTCGCGGTTGCCGATATAGCGGGCGCACTGCTCGGCGGTGTCGAGATCGGCGGTCGCGAGGATGAGCTTGGAGCGGGCAAGCGAGGCGAGATTGCGGGCGCCCTGCTCGCCATAGACCTCGACCAGCTTTTCGAAGCTGTGGATGCCGAGGATCATTGCGCCGCCGAAGGCGCGGGCCGTCTGAAGGCCATTCTCGATCGCAGGCAGGCGGTGCAGCGCGCCGACCTCATCGAACATGAACCAGGTCCGCAAGCTGCGCGTGCGCGGCAGCGTCATGAGGCTGGTGATGGCGATGTTCATCCAGAGCGTCAGCAGCGGCCGGTTCATCTCCAGATCGTCGTAGTCGGAGGTGACGAACAGGATCGATCCGGGCGCGCGCTCGGTGGTCATCCAGTGCCGGATCGAGAACGGCTCTCCTTCGTCGGGCAGGAAACGCAGGACCTGCGCATTGGTGTTGAAGACGGCGCGGATCGATTCCGCCATGCGGGCCGCTTCCGGGGCGGTCAGCGGGTCGGCGATGGTGTTCGCGAGGAAGCGATGCACCCGCTTCAAATCGGCGGTCATCAGGTTCTCGGCGAGCGCCAGGTTGGTGGTCTGGCCGCGCTCCTGAAGCCGGACGCACATCTCGATGAACAGGGTGCGGGCCGCGAGCGCCCAGAAGGGCTCGGACGAGCCGCCATCGGAGGGAATGAGCGCCGCGGCGGCCGACGTGAAATGGCTGTAGGTCGAGCAGTCGTTGAAGATCGACCAGGCCGGGCAGCGCTGGTCCATCGGGTTCAGGATCGTGTCGCGCATGGGATCGTAGAAGGCTTCGACATAGGCGCCGGTGAGATCGAAGATCACGGCGCTGTCCTGGCGCTGGCGCATCTGGCTGACC
The DNA here is from genome assembly GCA_018240865.1 of Pseudomonadota bacterium. Classification (GTDB taxonomy): domain Bacteria; phylum Pseudomonadota; class Alphaproteobacteria; order Sphingomonadales; family Sphingomonadaceae; genus Sphingomonas_B. The sequence goes on from JAFEEY010000042.1 coordinate 38,761, forward strand.
AGACTCCTGAGCTCGGTGGTCTTGCCCGCGCCGGTGGTGCCGATCAGCATGGAATGGGACTGCTCGAGGCGGTGCGGATAGGGGATGCCGGCGAGCGTATAGGGATGGTGGATGCCGCCCGCCTTCCGTGTCGCGAACGGCAATTTGAGCACGGCGGCGGACGAGCGGCCGGGGAAGAACTCGCGCGCGTCCTCCGCGAATTTTTCCGCATTGTGCTGCGCGATTTCGGAGACCAGCACGGCGCGATCGACCAGCATGGCGCCGCGCTCATGGCGTTCCTGAAGGATCGAACGCCCACGCCTGCGCGAGATGTCGACGAACCAGATGGTGAGTGGCGCGACCACGAAAACCGAGACGAGGATCGAGCCGATCAGCGCCCGGATGGTGGTCTCCCAGGCCTGCTGCACGGCCGGGATATAGGGCACCACGGGCATGACCGTTTTGTAGATCTCGCCATTGGGCAGGGTGACGTTGACGCGCTTGTTGGGATTGAGGTCGACCCAGTTCCAGAGCGCCGAATAGATCTTCATGCAGACGAGCTGGAATCCGTGCTCGTCGAGGCGGATCGAGAGGATGACGAACCAGGCCGCGAGGAAGGCGAAGAACCAGACCATGATGGGCAGCCGCGCGCCCGAAAACCACATCAGCATCTCGTGGGTGAGAAGCTGGCTTCCGCGCGTGAAATTGCCGGCGTTGCGATGGACTTTGCCCCGCGCCGAATGATGGGTCAGGGGTATGGCGCGGCCATCGGTGCGGATGTCCTTACGCGCCATGGTATTGCTCCAGGCGCTTGTCCGCATTGGCGATGATCCGCTCGCGGAATTCGGGATATTGCTCGCTGATGATGACGTCGAGCGCGAGCTGCATGAACTCGCTGATCCGCGCCAATCGGCGGTGGCTGGACGTGATGACGCTCGCCGTGCCGAGATAGGCATCGACTGCCGCCCGGATGATCTCGGAGGGCTTGCATTCCTGGTCCGTCGCGAGGGCCAGAATGCGATCATACTGCTGGCGGTCGAGCCGGACCGTGCAGTGCCGTGTCGTCGAGGACAAACCAGCCTCCTAGCAGAGAGGCTGGTGGGGACCTGAGAAAGCGTGTGGAGATATAACCGATCGCGCGGTGGGCGGCAAAGAGAAATGGGGAACACAGAGCGCGTGGCACCACGTGGCACGGCTAAGTCACTGAAAGCTTGGGATAAACAGACTCCCTCGCGAACGTCCCACGCCGTGGCACGCTCTCCGGTCGCCCTAAGCTATTGAGGGAACACGGGAATCCTGCACCTTCAGGTGCGTAGGGTGTGCTAATCCCAAGAGCCCGATCCCCTGTCCCTGGGCCTGTTACGATGTCGTCGGAGAGGAGCCGGTTGCCGGGACCGGCGAGGTACGCGCCGCCGTGAGGCGGAACGCGCGAGGCCGGTGTCACCGATCCGATCAGGGCGCGAAAAGCCCCGATGCGCAGCATCAACGTCGGCCAAAGGGCCGCGTTGGAAAGGCGAGGATCGTGACCCGAAGGGCGGAGACAAGGCGCATGCCTTGGCTCCGTGAGGTTGGGCTCTCGTTGCCTGAAGGGCATCGGGAGCCCTAGCGAATAGAGCCGTCGTCGGGCGCAGGCCCGATGCGCCCAGCCCCATGAATCTTCTTCTTCCTGCCCTCACCAACCAGCGCTATGTTCAGCCAGTTCATAGCCCGATTAGCCTTCACAAGAGGCACCTATGGCAAAGACACTGGAACAGGAGAGACAGGCTCTCGAAGAGGATCAGCGCCGGCTGGAAGAGCGGCGCAGGAAGCTCGAAGAGAAAGAGCGCGAGCAGGCGATCGCGACGATCGAGAAATCCGGACTGCTGAAGCTTGAACCTAAGCGGCTCGCCGATCTGACGGCCCGCATCAAGACACTGGGTTTCGAGGAAGTCGAAAAGCGGCTCAAGGCCTGAATCATCCCCCGCCGCGGCAACGCCGCGGCACGGTCATGGGGGGCTCGATGCCCCCCGTGACCGTTCCTCTCCCAGCAAAAAAAGGGGAGAGGCCGCAGCCCCTCCCCTATCGTTCAGAATTCGTCGATGATGCCGCCCGGCGCGGTGTAGACGATCCGGTCGATCATCGCCTGTCCGAGCGCGCCGTAGTCGCCCTCGTCAATGGCGAGGAACCCCAGCTCATCGTCCTCGACCACATGCTGGTCGAAGTAGCTGTGCATCGCGCGGCGCTCGGCATTGGCGACGGCGGCGAAGTAGGCGGCGTGCTGATCGGCGGCGGCGATGTTCGTGATCGTCTGCATGTTCGTCTCCTGTCGTCTTGAATGACAGGGGAATGGCGTCGGGCGGCGGGACCGTGTCAGGCCTCGCCGGCTTGCCGGCGACCGCAAAGCGGCGGTGGGGGTCACGATTTTCTTCGGCGGCCACCGTCGTTCGAGATTGATGCGCAGCGCCCGATCCGCCGAAGAAAATGGTGGGGCCCCGCCGGGCTTGAGACGGTCTCGTCCGCCCGACAGAATGGGAAGACTGTGAGAGATTTTTCCTCTCGGGGAAGCGCCTCCGGCAAGGCGTAGCGGCGCGCGGACCGACGGGTCCGTGCGGCACGCGAGCGAGCCGGTGTCGTCACGATGAAACGCCGCCCCATCATGGCTTTTGCGAATTATGAGAACGGCGTGCACGGACCCTTCACCGATCTCGGCCAGCGGGCGGAGCGGATGGACAATCCACTGATCCGGGAGGGTGCTGGACAGGGCCGAAACGACTTCGCCTTGGTGTCACAGGAGGTCTGTGTTAGGCGCCGGATTGCGCTGCGAAGGCTGCGGCGCCGGGACTGGTAATCCCGTCGAGAAAGGCAGCTCGGTGTGATCTCACGCCGGGGTGCCTGCGCACATGTCCAGGTGCCTTGGCACTAAAAGCGTAGGCGCATGTCTCGACGTGTTACCAGCCCCGGCTCCCGCGCACGGCGCGGGAGCTCTCCGGGGAGGAGCGACGGCCCGGAAGCTCGCGAGGATGGACCGCGCTCGAGGTAGCGATATGGACCTCTCGGAGACGGACCCGACGGTGACACGGGCGCTTGCGCTGGCATTGATGCGGCAGGCCAAAGAGTATCTGGCGGCGACAAACGATGTCGATGCCGCCGACCAATTGCAGCGCGCGATCGATACCCTGCTGACACCGCGAACGCCGGTCGCGGCATAGGCTCGCAGCGGCATTGCGGGGCGCGCCGCGCGCGGCGACGCGCCCCTTCGCGACGTCTGGTCCGGGCGGAGGCTATGCCCATTCCAGACGGGAACTGTCGTCAAGATCTCCGGTCGCGATCAGGCGGTCGAGCCGGGACAGGTATGGGGCTGCACCCTGCGCTTCGACGCTGCGCCGGATCGCGGGATCAGCGAGGCGGGCACGGACATTGTCGACCGGGATTTCGCCGACGCTCTCCGGTCGCAGTCCAAGCCCTTCGAGCAGCGCGAACGCATTCTGATAGGCCAGATCGAGTTCGAGGCCGAGATCGGAGGTCAGCCCGACCGACAGGGTGATCGGGCCAGTGTCGCCCTCGCGATAGACGCTGACCCGGCGGCCGCGAAACTGGGCCTCATCCAGCACCGTGATGACATCGGTCTGATAGTCGAAGATGCGTGCGATGCTGGCGAGCGCCAGCGGGCAGACACGCGCCTCGAACCGATAGGAGAGATAGTCGTCCTCCGCGAAATCCGGATCCAGCAGGGTCATGTCGAGAGGCTCGCCTTGGCCGCGCAGAAATTCCCGGAAGGCGGCGAGCTGGCGGGCGTTGATGACGGCGGTCTGGCGTTCCTGATGGTCGGCCGATGTGGTGATGCGAAACACAATGGACATCTCGTCCTCCCTTGCTGAACGCAGCACCCGTCCCTTCTCCCCTCTGGCCGCCTGGCGGGGCGAAGTCGGTGCGAATGGTGGCCATTGCGCGAGCGCGCCAGCGCTCAGTCCCCCGCGGCGCGAAGGGGCTCGATGCCCCTGAGCGCCGCATGTCCACGCAGAAAAAGATGGAGAGGCCCCGGCCGAAGCCGGAGCCCCTCCAAGCGAGCACTCACGCGCTGCGCTGGGTGCGCTGGTGCGCGAGGCGGACGATGTGCAGCGGCACCCCCGCCTGCCGCAGCTTCTGGGCGAGGTTCTGCTGGATGCCCGAGCCTTCGCAGATGACGGCTTCCACCGGCTTGAGACCGAGAATGCGGTCATTGCGGACGAAGGCGGCGCGGTTGCCCTGACTGCGATCGAGGCGGAACTGGATGACCTTGACGCCGCGCGATGCCGCCCATGCGTGCGCCACGGCATCGCAGCCCTTCGCTTGCGCGGTGGTCGCGAGGATCATCTCCGGGATGCGTGCCTTGATGCTGTCGAGACCGTTCCAGAGCAGGTCCACGTCCTCCCACACCTGACCACCGGAGAACGCCACGACCGGGCCTTCGGGGGCGAACTGCTCGCGGCGCTCCCGGGCTTTCGAGGCAAGATAGTCGCGGGCCTCGATCATCGATGCGGTAAGCGCGCTGGAAACCCGGCTTCCCCGCACCGGCGAGAAGGGCTTGCCGGTTTCGACCCGATAGACCTCGGCGGCATGGTCGCGCATGCATTCCATCGCCTCGCGGCAACCCTGGAGGGTCTGGCAGAGGAGCTGGGTGTCTTCGAGTTCGGTCGCGTAGATCTCGGACGGATCATAGCTGCGTGCGAGATCGCCGAGCTTCTTGGCGGCGTCATCCTCGCGGCCCTCGATACGCTTCGCCACGACATGGAAGCTGTTGGCGAAACCCCACGCCAGATCGGCCGCAAACGGCTCCATGCGGGTGTCGCGCAGCACGTCGAACATGGTCTGCATCATCATCTCGGTGGCGGCCCGCACCTGCTCGGGATCGGGCATGTCAAGTGCTTCGGGCGCTTCGACGATGCTGAGCTTGGCCATCTCGCTATGTTCGATGAACGCGCCCTCGTAGGTCTGGGTCAGTCCGTCATTTTCACGCGACGCGGCGACGAAGCTGGCAAGGTCGGCGAAATTGTTGAAAGAAGTCATAAAAGCCTCCGAACAAGTCGATCTCTCATCCGGGATTGGATGAAAGATGAAATCTCATCGGATGGGCCGACGGGGCTTTGTCAGGGACGCGGGGACAAGTCCCCGCGCCGCCTCGGCGGGGCGTGGGGGAACCGATTTTCTTGGGGCCAGAGCGCAGCGACGGTCCCGGGAAAATTGGGGGGACCGCGCATCCTTGAGAAAGCCCCCCAAGGCACATCACACTACGGCGATGAAGCTTGTCTGATACCGAGATGTTAGAGAGAGAATTGGATTTGCCCCGGCCGCGGGGCGGCCGGGTTAACAGCAAATCGCTCCATACTGTCCCAGGAGAAACCCCCTCCCCATCACCCCCGCAAGGTGATCGTAACCCGGCAGGGCGGAGACGCGGCAAGGCCGTGGCTCCGGGAGCCGCAGGCGAGTAGAGCGCCGGTCCCGGCCTGAGCCTGTCGAAGGGCCGGGATGCGCCAAATGATCGAGCACCGACGCCGCAGGCAATGTTGAAGGAATGAAGAGTGAAGGCCCAGATTCAGGCGAACTATGAGGAGCGTCTATCGCGATATGCTGCACTGTTGCATGGCAATGAGCCACCGGGGCTGGTGGCGAAACTCGCCGTCTATCAGCAGCTCCTGCGGCAACGTGATATTCATGGCGACCGCCTGTGGCAGATCGAGCCGATCCTCTATCCGCTGGCGGAGCAGGACGTGATCGCGCTGGTGAACAGCGTGATCAAGGTCGTCACCGATCAGGAGTGGAAGCTCCGGGATGGGGCGAGCTTCCATGTCGGCGAGTTCTACGCGATCGGCGTCGAGAACATGGTCCACAACCTCGAGACGGGGCGACGCGCGAACTTCCCGGGCCAGTTGAGCTGAAGGGCGGCGCCCGCAGGCGCCGCTCTACCGGGTCAGAAGAAGTCGATCTTGTCGGCGATGATCTCGCAGCCGTACCGGGTGACTCCGTCGCGATCCTCCCAACTCGAATAGTGCAGCCGGCCGGTGATGGCGACGACATCGCCCTTCTTGCGCGAGGCGCCGGCCTTGCCGAGGCCGTTGAAGCAGGTGACCTTGTGGAACTCTGTCTCTTTGGCGGTGTAGCCGGTGGCGTCGTCGACATAGGTCTTGCCGTCCCTGAGCTTCACGCGATCGGTCGCGACAATGAGGGTGGTGACGGCGCCGCGGGTCTCGGGGTCCTTGGCGACGCGGCCGGCGAGATTGACGTTGTTCATGGTAGTGCTCCTCGTTGGGTCCAGCGGCCTTCCCGCCGGTGACACCGAAGAGCGGCGTGCGGAGAGGGTCCGCACCGTAGCGTCAGCGGAGGGGAACCCCTGGAGGGAGTTGGCGCGGGCAGCCGCGAAGCGGCAACACGGGCGACCGGATGGGGTTGCGGGACGTCTTCGTCTCGCCGCAGGTGTCAGGAACAGGCGAAGGAAGGCTGCTGGCCGCGGCGGGGCTCTACCCGATGGACGATCGCGCGGCGCGCTGCTCTTGACCCCGGCGCCGGCGGCGGAGCGCCCTCAGGAGTTCGTGCTCAGCAATCGGTGACGGGCAAGCCCGTTCGGCGAGGCCCGCTAGACGCAGCGATCGGGATTGAGGGCAGAGCCTCGTATTGCTCGGCCTCGGCGGCCTCAGGCGCGAAATGGCAGACGGAGTTTCGCGCGGCGGGACCTTTCGCGCGCGGTATCATGCTCATCAGCCCATCGGTCGGCGGCGATCTCTTCGTCCGTAGGTCGCGCGCCCGCGAGATCGGCCCGCTGCTTGTCGCTCAAGGTCTCGGCCGTGCTCACCGCCCGATTGCCGTGCCGCTGGTTCGTTCCCATGTGTTCTCACTCCGAAGTCGCGATGATCCGCGCCGCGTGGCAAATGCGGGCGCGGCCGATACTGGTCAGGAGGTACGCTTGACCTGCGTGACCTTGCCGGCGTCGTAGGCGGCGAGCCAGCGGGTGCGGATGGTTTCGTAGAAGGCGGTTGGAAGCTGACCGTATGCAACCTCGCCCAATGGATCGCCGGGCACCGTCCGAAGATCGGGCCCGGGCCATTGAAAATAGTTGAGCTCCGTGAGGACGACCCACGAGCGATCATCATCGAGCCCGAGACGAACCTTCGTCGCGTGCGGAATTTCAACGGCAAGGCTCGTGTCGGACGGCGGCGTATGGGTCACTGGCAGGATGGTGACCATCTTGGCGCCTGCCTTATTTGTCGTCGCGAGCAGCACGGCGCAGGGACGGTCTTTGCTGCCTTCTTCGTGACCTGCCTTTGCTTCATGGCTCCAGAGATACGAGTAGCGAATTACGAGGCCGGGAACTGGATCGGGAATTTGCACTCGTCAGGACTCGACCTCGTGATCGAAGGCAGCGGCTTCTGCCGGCGCTCGCGCCGCTCGAACCCCCTCCACGATTTCCTCCGGCACGTCAGTCAACGTGAAGACCTCGCGATCGCGCCGCTTGAGCCGCTGATATTCGGCGGCCGACATCAACACGAGGCTATCGTGGCCATGATGCGTGATGGTAAGGGGCGCAACCAGCGCCTGGCGGCTGATGCGGCCGAAGGCCTTTGACGCCTCAACGGAACTGACAGTCTGGGGCATGGTGATTCTCCTGTCCGGAAAGTACGGAGTTTCCGGATAAATTTCAAGTCCTCTCTGTCGCGCGCGCGAGGACGATAGCTGAGGACACGGTCACAGGGAAACGAAGGCAGGGCCCGCTTGCCGTGAGGCAAACGAGCCCTGCGGGGTTGCCGCGCGCCGGAGGGACGCGCGCGGCAGGGAGAGAGGATCGTCAGTCGGCCATCTCGGGCGTGCGGCGACGGCGGCCATTGCCCTGCGCGGGCTCGCCGCCGAACGCGCCCTCGGCCGAGGATTCACCCAGGCCATCCGTACCGGCGAGGCCGTTCGGCTTGGCCGGCTCGTCCGCACCGGGCAGCGGCGGCAGGCTGTCGTCGGCCGGGGCGGTGTCGGTCGGCGCATCGCGGCGGCGGTTGGGACGCGACCAGACGATGTTGTACGAGCCGTCGTCCTGACGGAACGCCGAGATGTAGAGCGGCTTGTCGAGGCTGGGATCCTCGATCTTGCCGTTGAGGAACATTTCGCCGGTCGCATTGGACGCCAGCTCGAACAGTGAGCCGACCTGGACCCACTGGCGTGCCGCCGAGAGCGCGAGGATCTCGAACTTGGGCGCACGCGGATTGGCGGAATGGACGGTGCGAAGGGCGATGACGATCGCGACCGTGAGCGTCGAGATTTTGCCGGTGTAGGTGCCGCTGGCGTTCTGGGTGATGGTGCCGATGTTCATGGGAAGTCTCCTGAGAAAGTGCGCTCGAACCCCTTGTCCGAACACCTTCTCTCACCCGCTCCTCTCCTCGGCCGTTCGGCCGAGTAAGGCGCGCCAGCGCCGCTCCGACGCGCCACTTCGGCGCCGTCGGGTACTTCAGGGCCTCGCAATCACGCGATGCGTGTCAAGTCTGGGGAGCGCTTGCCGATGGCCGCCACAGGGCAATGACATCCTGCATCTCTTCGGCGAAACCGAGACCGTCGATATAGACGGCGCCGCGGTCGTTCTGGCCGAGAAAGCCGATCACGCTCGTGATGTCGTTTGCCACGTCGATGTCGAGGCCGAACATGTCGGCGATCTCGAAATGACCAAGCTCCGGGCCATTCCACCAGGCCATCAGAAAGTTCGCGACGCGGCGCGCCTGCCCGGTGTCGCCCATGGCGAGCGGGATAAGCCGTGTCAGCGCCGCACGGGCGGAATCATAATCTGTCGGTACGGACGTCATCGGTTTTCTCCGCGCGCAGAGGGTATCGAGGCGACACCCGGGCGCAAGCGTTTCTGCCTCGAACGGCCCGATCCTAATGAATCGAGCCGAACAGCCGCCGCTTGACCTCGGCCTGGTGCCGGCCATCCTTCTCGCCGATCGTCGCGGTCATGTCGGCGAGGAGCTGTTCGGCAAGCCTCGGCGGGATTTCCGCATAGGGCGTGATAACGGCGATCGCGGCCTCGGGCGTGGGAAGCTCGCCCGGTTCCGTGCCCCGCCAGATCAGCGCTTCCCCTTCATCGGGCTCATCATCGGTGCGAAAGCACACCTGAGCATAACAGGTCTGGAGCGGTCGGTCCCAGCCTACCGCCGCGCAGATGACGTCGGGATGGCCGGCCTTGGGCGGGAGAATGTGCCTGCTCATGCGTGTGTCCTCCGCATTCTGTGCGCGACGTGCCGCGCGGCGCCTTCGGCGCTGTTGATGGCCTGACCTGCTGCCGATGCCGCGCGGCGCGCGCCCGCCCTGCGCAGCAGGTTACGGGCTTCGCGCAGGCGTTCAACGGCAATCGCAATGGCTTGTCCGTCCTCGGACGTCGCGGGTGTGATGCGGCGCAAGATTACCTCCATTTTGGTTGGAAATTGGCGAGGCGACTGATCGGCTCAATCGTCGCAGGGGAGCATGATCGTCAGGACACGGACGGTCACCGCGGCGTCGGCAGGATCTTCCGAGCCCCATTCGAGCGAGGGATCGTAATAATCGATGCGAAAGCAGACGATGTGACCCTCGAGCTCGAACTGCCCGTAGTTGCGTTCCGGGCCGTCATCAGGCTTGAATTCGTAGCGCCGGACGGCCGCGAGTACCGCGGCCTGGGCGACGGCTTCGCTGACGATGCGGTCGCCGCCTGCCAATGTGGCGAGACAGGTCGCCGTCATCACGATCCGCGCGTTTCGATCGAGGCCGAGCCGCACGCGGTCATTGAGCTCGGCGATCCGGGATATGGTGCTGGTCATGCTGCCTCCATCAAGCCGGCGTTGAAACTCGCGATCCATTCTTCCATCGTCGGCCGCTCGGCGATCGGCACGATGCTGGCGGCGTCCTGGAAACGGATGAGATCGGTCGGCGCATCGCGACGGATCGCGTCGATCTCGGCCTCGGGGAGCAGCCGCTCGGCGCGGATGAAATCGGTGATCCTGCCGGGCCGGGTCCTGGTCGATCGGCGCCACAATCCCTCGACGGTGCGCAGGCGCGGTTCGGCGCGGGCCTCAATCAGGACAATCAAGCGAAGGCACCACGCCGGCAGGGCGCGTACTTCATCGGGCCGGATGGCGCCGCAGAAGAAGCAGCTCGACTTGGGCGGCACCGGGAGACCGGCGGCCTCGATCCGGGCGATGCAGCGATCGCGCGTCCAGTTCCATTCGCGCAGCGGATAGCGGCACTGGAACAGCGGATCGTCCAGCCCGGCAGCATGGGCATGACGCCGGGAATCGGAGGGCGACGTGTCGTAGCCGATCAGCCGCTCGACCTTCTGCCCATTCGCCCATGCGGCGCGAGCCGGTGCCCATTGCTTCAGGAAAGCGTCTTGCGGCGCCACCTTCCATTTGAGGCTGCAACTATGCCGTCCCAGGCTGATGCTCGGCAAAGTCGCATTGGTCAGGACATTGGCGAGGATCGAATAATAGGGCGGCCAGTGCTTGAAGCGTCTGGGCACGTAGCGGACGATCTCATAGGGAATCCCGCGCGCGTGCATCCACGCGGCGATCATCCGCTGATATTCGTAGGTCTCGGGCTTCTCCGCGCCCGGATCGGCGCTCAGCACCAGGTCTGGCGCCTCGCCGCGCGCCTCGAGTTCGATCAGCAGCGCCGTGGAATCGACACCGATCCCATAGGCCAGGACCACGGGCGGCGGGGCGGCGACCAGAATGGTATCGACCGCTCGTCTGTTGCTTGGGATGTGCATGGAGTTCTCGGCCTCGATCGCGGCCCATCGCCGCAACCCTCAAGATCCCCCTCCCCTCATTCTCGGCCGGCTGTGCGGTTCTCGGCCTCGATGCGAAGATCGAACTGAAAGGTGGGGTGCGCCAACGGCAGGGCCTTTGGATAGGGAAGTCGCGGCAGTGCGCGGCCGTGCCGGCGGGCTTCGCGGGTGAGCTCGAAGCAATAGGCGTAGAGACCCGGCTGCTGATGGCGCACGAGATGGCGTTCGCGTTGCAGCCGCCAAAGCCATGTCGCAGGCATCTCCCCGAACTCCGGCCTGGGCAGGCCAAGCGAAACGAGCTGATCGATGGCGCCGGCATGGCCTCGCTCGCCAAGGCGGATCTTCGAGAGCGTGCGCCCCGCGATCGTTGTGTCGCCGGCGCGCAGGACGGTTCGCGGCCTCGTAATGGCGCGGTGCGCCGCCGAGAGCGCGCAATAGACGCGGCCTATATGTCCGGCGCTTGGGTCGCTGTACGAAACCACGGCCTCGATTCCGGGCTTCTCGCGGCGCAGATGGCGAAAGGCCCGCGCGACGAAGAAGCTCTCCCCGTTCTGGGGCACGGCGTCTGTCAGGATCAGGCGGGCGAGCACGCAGCCGCGTAGCGGATCGGCAAAGCCGGTGTGCCGCGTGATTACGGCTCCGGTGGCCGGAACGGCGAAGACGGCGACGCCTTCCAGGACTGCCCCGGCGCCATAGAGCCCGACCGCGAGCTGCGCCGCAGGATAGGTCGGCAGATAATGATGGCGGGCAATGAAAGCGCGCGCGGCATCGTGTCCGATGATCTCGACGGAATAGGATTTGGGATCGATGACCGTGAGATCGCGGGCCCAGAGCGCCCGGCGCTCGCGCCAGCGCTGGCTGCGGCTCGTTTCCATGTTTTGGATCCTCGAATGTTAGCGGGCGGCAAATCTCGTCGCCCCGCCGAACAGGCGGAGCGCGCGTGCCATCTCGTCGCGCAACCGGGCCTTGCTGCCGACGATGAGCGTCGGCGCGAGGGGTTTCCCGCCGGGGTCGATGAAGCCGTGCGCGAGGGTGCCGTCCTGTTCGATCGAGACGAGATGCCCCTTGCCGGGCGCCGGCCCCTGATAGCGCGCCGTCAGCTCGCCTAGCTTCGCAGTCAGGCCCTTGGTCGCCTTGGACCAACGGATGTGGCCAGCGCCGACATTGCTCCCGGCCTCGCGGCCTCGATCCATCCAGAGTTTCGCGTGCGCCTTGACCTGCAGCGGCGTGTTGCGCGTGCGTTCGCGATTCCGACAGGTTGGCAATGCGGCCGAATGGGTATCGAGAACCCGCAGATATTCGCCGTGCAGCGCGACAAGGATATCCTCGATGTCGATGCCGGCGAGGAGCGCGCGAAGCCGGTCCTCCTGCTCGGGACTGGCAATGAGCTCGTCGGCCCGCTCCGCCGTCAGTTCCTCGGCCTCGGGCTGCGCGGTCACACCGGATATGAAGCCCTTGGTGGCGGTGAGAATGATGGCGTGACCGCCGCAGCGGCCGCCTGTCTTACGATAGCGCTCCAAAATATCGCCTCGGCCGAGCGCCGCCGCCGGATGATCGCCCAGGATGATAACCCGCCGCGACCATGGTGTCGGTCGGGGCCGGTCGCTGGGTTTCGGCCAGTCCGAGGGTAGCGATCGCACCGCACCCCGCGACTGCATCGAGATGGGCGCTCGTTCGGCAGCGCGATTGGCCCGGCGCGCCGCGTCGAAGAGATCATCAACGTCGCCGCCGCCGTCGGCGAACCCGCAGTCATAGGCCGGGCGTTCTGCGGCCTTGGACGGCGAACAATGGTTCCAACCTACATGGGCCGCGTACCAGCCATCGGCATAGCGGATCGCGAGATTCCAGTCATAACCATAACGATCGCGTCCACGCAGGATCGCCGCATCGCGCTCATCACCGCGTCCTGAGACGGCGCGCTCCTCGGTGAAGCTGAAATTGCGCGCCTGGCGCTCGGCCTCGCTATGCGCGGCAATCGCGTCGTTGACGGGCTTCATCGCCTGGACGCGCGCGCGGGTGCGCGCCATGCGATCTTCAGGTGAAGCCGTCGGCGCCAGGTCCGGAAAGTCGCGCCAGGCTTTCGCGATCGCTTCGGCATGTTCCGGTGCGCGGCCCCGGGCCAGCCAGGTGGCAGTCGAACAGGGGTCGAACTGCGGGATTTTTTCGACATGGATCATGTGGTCGGCCTCGGTCGAGATCAGGCGAAGAGGCGCATCGGCTGTTCGACCGGCGGCGTGAGACGAAGGTCGCGCCGCAGACGGTCGGCGAAACGGTCGGGCGCCATGAGATCATTGACCGATGCCCAGTGATTGCGCGCGCCGCAGTGATCATCGCGGCCACGAACCCGGCGATAGAGGACTTCCCGGCCCGGGCCCGAACAGCCAAGCGAGAGCTGCACCCATGCTTCCTCGCCATGGAGCGTGATTTCGCCGGAAACCGCAGGGCCGCCCTTGCTGGAGCGGATGTCATAGGTTCCGTCGCATAGGCCCAGCGCGTCGGCGAGGCGCCGCATTGCGGTGCGGCCCTCCGAATGGAAGAGCCGCTTGGCGGCCTCGTCATGGCTCACGCCCCGATAGGCGAGGTTGCGCAGGACCGGCGTTCGGCGGATTTCGGCGATCTGGTCCATGCAGGTGCGCCGAAGCTCGAGATTGGACGGACGATCTTCGCACACTGCGCTGAGGTGGCGAACGAGCAGGATCACGGCGGGATCGGTTTCGGCGTCTTTGCCGGCGTTGCGGCAATCCTTGATCGCGGCTCCGATCGCGTGGAGGGTGGTGCCGACGGTGATCAGCGCGCTGGGGTCGAGCGCCTGCTGGTGGCGCATGGCGACGTCGTAAGTCATGGGATGGCCCTCCGGTCTTGAGCGAAAATCCGCTCAAACGGCCCTCTCCCCCTCCCCTTTCTCCCGTGGCCGGCCTCGGGCTCGACCGAAGATTCAAGCAGCGATCGGTAGCGGGATCGGCACGGCCTGCCCGGTGGCGATATTGATGAACGCGCCCGCGTGGCCGATCGATCCGCGGCCAACGAGATCGAAGAGAAGGGCCAGCGCGTGGCTCGCCACCACCCGGTTCACGAAAAGCGACTGGCGCTCGAGGGCTTCGGCCATCGAGCACGACGGCGCGTCGTCGTCAGGCAGGCTCTCGTTCGCGACCTCGGGGAAATATTCGAGGACTGTCGGGAGGATCTGGTGCCCGGCCTCGGGCTCAGCGTTCGGGCAACCGATGATATATTGCCCGTCGCCAGCGCGGTTGCCGAGATCCAGCCAATAGGCCGGCGCATTCCTGGCCGAGGCGATGGCCGCACCGACGCTCCGGCGCGCCGATGCGGTATCGACACAAGTGATGACGATGTCGGTGCCGTCGAGCTTCGCGGCCTCGGGTGCCCGGCCATGCACCGCCGTCCAGGCCAGACCGTGGGCGAGATTGATCCGCTCGGTTAACGTCCGGGCCTTCGAGTTGCCGATGTCGCACCTGAAGAAGGGCTGCCGGCCAAGATTGGCCTCGCTGACGATATCGTCGTCGACGACGGTTACATCGAGCGAACGCGACGAAATCGCCCGCAGCGCCGTATCCAGCGAGGCGAGCCCCATCAGCATCTGCGCGCCGTTGCCGCCGCATCCCACAAGCACGATTTTGATCGCGCGGTTGCCGAGCGCCGCAGGCAGATAGTGGCGAAGGGGCGTCTCAGAGGTCATGATCGTCTCCTGAAAAAAGGGCTTCGCGGCAGCGGGAGGAACATCCCTCCGGCGCACAGTCGCGAGGCAAATGCGGGGCCGTCCGTATGACCCAGACGTCCGACAACCAGGGCGATCTTGGTCGCGTGCGCGTCGTCCGCGTCGTCGGTTGCGCTGAAGAAGGCCGCGCCGTGCCCATGGCTGTGAATGTCGCAGATGAGGTGATGGTGCGGCGGCAGCGCAGGCGGACGATAAGTGAGGTGTGACGGCGTCGCGCGGTCGATCTGGGGGAAGTCGACCCAGAATCGCCGATTAGCCTCATCCCAGAGGATGAAGGCGGCGGCCTCGTTGGGCAGCGCGGCGCGAAAGTGCTCGAGGACTTGCCGCAGCAGCTCCGCCGGTATCAAGCCGCAACGCAGGTCCGCGCGGCGAACTCCAATGCTCCCGTAGGGCAGGTAGGCCGGGATCGGCGGTGTCACGGGCAGATCCAGAGCCAGCCAGGCCCGGCGCAAGATCAGGCAGACACCATCGCGGCCGATTGCGAGGCAGCTGCCTGCTCGGGCTTCGCGAACGGCCTCGATCGCGGGTGATCGCCCATCCGGCGGCACGGGATAGCAAGGCGCCTCCGCCAGTACCGCGGCGGCGGTCGGGTCTTCGGCGAGGGCAGTCATCGGCCGGACCTTCCGTAGATGAGGTCGCCGAGCGTCACTGGGTCGGCCTTGGCGGCGCCTCGCGGGGCGGTCTGGCGACGATCTCCGAGGAACGGCCTCAAGCGTTTGACCGGGAAGCGGGTCGCGCGGGTCGCTGCGAGGGTGTCCCAGAGACGCACGAGACCGCCCTTCCCCGTGATCGTCAGCTCCTGACCCGGATTCGGATGGGTCGACCAGGAGTCGAAAAGCGCGCGCTCGAACTCGGGAATGGCGGACACATCCAGCGATGTCGGCTTCGGAATGTTACCCCAGCAGAGGGAACCGTTGAGGAAGACGTTGAGGATCGGCGAATGAAGCAAGGCGGTTTCGGCCGCGGGCCGCTCGTTCCGCTCAAGCGCAAAGACTCCAAGCCGGCGCCGTGTGGCGACAAGGACGTGTGCCGGATAGGCAACCGGGACGATCGCGCGGCCGCCAAGCGCACGCAGTCCAGCCAGTTTCGCCGAGAGGTCGAAATAGGCCGTCCTCACCTGTGCGGGCACCCACCAGACCAGCAGGTCGGGATGGGCGACAAGCACCGTTTCGGGGAGAATTTGCGGCGGGGCGACGCGGCCGAGCGCCTGCGACCAATGCCGCAGATGCGCCCGGGTCAAAGGCGTTCCAGCGGCGATGGTCGGCGCGCCGATAGCGTCGTGCTCGATCTGATGGATGCTGGCGAATGCCTCGGCATCTTCGCCAGGGGTAAGATGCGAGCCGAGGCCGCGAGCCCCGTCGCTTCTGTAGAGCAGGATGGCGTTGGTCAGCATCATGCCGCCTGCGGTTCGCTCGAACTGCACGCAATGGTCAGTCATGTCGGCCTCGTTATTCGGGAGGATAGAGTTCGATGAGATGTTTGGCGGCCCGCAGCAGCCGCGCGCCGGCGGCGAGTGACGCATGCCAGACATCGATCGCGGTGGAGTGCGTCATTGGGCAAAGGCCCGTCACGTCCATGAAACCATATTCCATGCCGTGACGCCCGACGTCGTCGACCTCGACCGCGAACTGTTCGACGGGAACGAGTGTCAGCGGCGGAAGCGGCGAACATTCCTCGATACCGGGGACATATTCGTAGAGAACATCCATCTCGAGGCGCCAGGCGTGATGTTCGTCAGGCAAATTGGTGAGCGCCGCGTGGGCATCCCGCAATTCGCGCAGAGCCCGACGAAGGGCAGTCGGTAACTTCGACGTGGGCGCTGCCCTCGCGGCGAGCATCCATTCTGGCCGCCTGGCGTTCATTTCGGACGGCATGGTCTGGGCCGCGATCTCGCTGTCGTCAGCCCCATGGAGCGCAACGAGGGCCTCGCGCGCAGCGGCGTCCTCGGTCTCGCCGTCCCAATAGTACATCGAGATGTTGTCGAAGAGGTCATCGTAGCAGAAGATCGGGAGAGCACTTCCGAGCGTGCGCTCGAGCACCCGATACGCAGCCGCGCGCCACGGGATCGGCCGCTTGCTGTCCTCGATCCATCCGAGATCGAGCTGCCCGACACTGTCGCAGACGATCGCGACCGCCGGCGCCCCGCAGGATTCGCCGTTGAGCACGACGACGCGCAGGTCCGCGATCGTGCAGCTCCGCAAGCTTTCGAGGACCTCGGTCTGGAAGACCCGTTCGATATGTCGGCGCGCCTCAGGGCGCGTGCGGTGCACTGTCTCCTGCTCTTTCGAGGCGACCCAACTGCCGACGAGCTTATGGTGGGCCGCCAAAGGTCGATCGAACATCACCGGAATATCAGGGGAGATATGGACGGTCCGTCCTGCCAGATCAGCCGAGCGGAGGAAGGGAGAGTCCTGTGGGTGGCGGGATAGGATCGGCAGGACCATCCTCGCGCGTGCCCGCGTCGAGGATGATCTTCGCATGGAGGGCCTGGGCTTGTTTGCTGCAGGCAGGCCGGGAGAGTTCGGAAGTGTTGCCATGGTCGTTCTCGATCCAATGGAGCAGCGTGCAGCGCGGTGCGGCGGGGATGGCCGCCATTTGAACGCGCGCCATGTCAGCCCTTGGTGCCGACAGCTCGGCGATATTCGGTGACGTGGACACCGCCAGTAACCCCGGCATCGACCAGGTCGGCATTGAGGATCGCCGGGTAGAGGGTGGCGTGGTAGGCGCGCAGCCCCTGCGGGTCATTGGCAAGGTGCGGCGGCTGCGGGAGGTCGATACCGTCATAGCGGTAGACGCGGGCAAGATGGTCGATCTGCATCGGAATGTCCTTGTTGGAATTGCAAAGGGTGTCGGTTGCTTCCGATCACCAGAGGCTGGCGGGCTCCTCCGATTTTGCATCGGCCGGCAGGGCGCCCGCCGCTGGCGCGGCCGGCGTGCTCGCTGCGACTACCGGCTTGGCGGGTGCCGATGCCGCCTTTGCCTTCGCCGCCTCCGCAGACGCCGCGCGCGCGGCCTCGGCCGCGTCCCGCTGGGTCGCGATCTGATCGGCAAGCGCCATGCGTGTGGCAATCAGCCCACCGAGCGCCCCCTCGGCGCCCTTCGCAAGCTCTGCATCGATCTCGGCGGCCGTCGCTGTGATCGAGATCGGACGCAGCTCGCCGGCCTCGGCCTTGTGCGTTTTGCCTTCGGCGACGCGGGGAATGATGATGAGGGTAACGACACCGTCATCGCCGGCGACAAGATCGAAGGCGAGCGAATAGTTGCCCAGCATGGGCAGAAGATTGGTGATCAGCATTGTGGGATTCCTTGATTGGAAAGTTGGGCGAGGTCAGGCGGCCAGTTCGGTGACAACCTCGTCGGCCTTGGCGGGCGGAAGCGAATTGGGCGGCGCATAGCGGCCATCGAGGGCCATCGCGCTTGGCACCCGGCCAGCCCAATCGAACCCGACAGCATTCAACATGCCGGAGATCAGGTCGCCCTTCTTGGCGCCGAGCAACTTTGCGAATGCCTTCTCGCCCATGTGCGCGACCAGGCCGCTCTCGGCGGCAATGAACTTGAGCTCGTCCTTCGTGTATCGTTCGAGAAAAGCGCGATCGACCTGCCAGACTGTCCGGATGTCGATGCCGAAGGCGCCGGCGAGATCGGCGACGTGCGCGAACGACTGGACGTCCCGGGCATATGCTGCCCCGATCGCAGCCAGCACCGTGGTGGCCTGAACTTCCGATAGCTCGCGGATCTCTGCGATCTTTTCCTTGAAACCGCGATCGGGGAACGCGGCGTCGACCAGCAGTGCAGCGCGCGAGGTCAAAGTGCCTGACTTGATGTGCGAAAGCGTGCCGGTCAGCGCTGCCACGAGGATCGCCGCCTGGGCGTTCAAAGGATCGTCGGCCAGCCCGCGGGCGAGCGCCGTGCGCCATGTCGCCTCCCGCAGGTCGGTCGTGCGGCCTGCGATGGACTTTGCGGTAACACTGGGCCCGGTGCTGGTGGAAACCTTGCGCACGACGGTTCCGCGACCGACCAGAGGTGCTGAAGGCGCTGCGTCATCGGTCAGACCGCCGATCTCACCTCCGTCCTCGTTTTCGTCGCCATCGTCGGCGAGAGCGTCATCATCGCCGTCATCGTGTTCGATCGCTGCGGCGGCGTCCTCGGCCTCGGCGGCCGCCTCCGCATCACGGCGTGCAGCTTCGACCGCCTCGGTCTTTAGCTGGAAGCAGGTAGCGTTGGTGCAGTGGCCATCGTCGACATGGGTGTCGAACAGGGCGCGCTGCGTCCCTGAATTGAACGGACAGGTGGTGCATTCCGTTTTGTCGAACAGGGCATCGGCGAGGCGCTGCGTGACCTTCATGAGAAGATCGCGGGTCTTTGCGATGTCAAGGCCGGCCGCGATGATCGTCTCGAGCGCCTTGTCCTGCTTGTCGGCGGGAACGGCGGCGAGCAATTCGGCGTGTCCGACCTTGATCCGGCGCTCGTCGAGCGCGGTTTTGACGGTCTCGGAAAGGTCGGCGAGCGCGAGCCGGCGGTCCAGCTTTGCGCGGGACCAGCCAAGCCGCCGTGCAGCTTCAGCCCGGTCGCCTTGGCACGCCGCGAGATAGCGAACGGCCGCGTCCGCCTGCTCGGTCTCGGAAGGATCATCGCGATCGTCGTTTTCGGCAATCGCCGCGTCGAGCGCCTCCTGGTCGGTCATCTCCCGGATCAGGACCGGCACCTCGGCGTTTTCGCCGAAGGCTTCCATTGCGGCCCGGTAGCGGCGACCGCCCGCGACGATCGTGAAATGCTCCGGCAGGTCGGCAGCGGGCCGAACCAGCATCGGCTGCAGCATGCCTCGCAAACGCAGGGAGGCGACGAGTTCGTCATGCTTCTTCCGGTCGAAATAGCGGCGCGGATTATAGCCCACGGCAATCCGGGCGAGCGGGACCATGGCGGTCCCGACAGGGTGCGATGCGGTCAAGGCGGTTCTCCTAGTGAGAATGGCGGTGCACGCGCTTGCTCGCGACGCGCACCCTTTCGGTGAGCCTGATGCTCACCCTTCCACTCCCCCTCCCCTTTCACCGCTCCGCCGTCTGGTCATGGAAGATGTCGGCCGCCCATTGCTCGAGCCACGGCTCGAACATCTCATCATGATCAAGATCGCCGGACTCGATGAGATCGCGGATTTGGGTACGGGCCTGCGCGATTGCGGCCTCCCAGGGATCGATCGGCGGAGGATCTGCGTCAGCAGGCCGTTGCTGCGGAAGGCGGCGCGGCCGCTCGGTTAGTCGGTGGTACTGACCGGCGAGCCATTGCTCCATGTAATCGGCCACGACGCGATCGGTCTTGGAGATCCCCGCCTTCAGGGCTGCCCGACGCGCACCGACGCCATAGGCCTGGCTGTCGATCGACGCGACCCGGTGTGCGAAAGGCAGAAGGAAGGGCAGTGCCGTGCCCTTGACGCCGAATGCGTGGAGCAGAACACCGGCCGGAAGAATCTGATCGAGATGGTCGATGACCGCGATCAGGCCTTCCGGTCCGTGAATATCGCGCCGGCACATGCTTCCGACACCGATCAATGCGCCGGGGCGGAGCGAACCCCAGAGCGCATCGACACAGCGCTCATAGTCGGATGGTCGCCGGCCCTGGATCACAGGCATCAGTCTGTCGGCTATTCCGGCATCCTCGCCCAGGATGCGGCAGTCGCGATTGGCGCGGATGGTGCGCGACAGGCGGTCGAAGACTTCGTCGCGATCTCGCGCGATCTCAGCCTCGACGCAGTAATCGGCACTTGCCCACCATTGGAATGGATAGGCCGCCGCGAGCGATACATAGTCCGACAGGGACCACGGGAAGCCACCATAGCGCGCAGTCGCGACGAAGCCTGCGGAGTCCAGGCAGAGGCCGGACAAACCCCGTGCATTCTGGAGTTGCCCCAGGCGCCATCCGGTCCATTCCCGCCAGCCGCGCTTTTCGGACCAACGTGAAAGCGCGTTCGCCGAGATGAGCGCGGTCCGGCCAAGCGCGCGTGCCCGCTGAAGGATCGGCCCATCGTTCAGGTGCGGAAGGCCGACGATGACGTTGATGGGCATGATGCGCGCTCCGCTCGCAACGGAAGCACGCGGACAATTGACGGTCGCGCATGTTCACGTTACGTTCTAATGAGTAGGAGATTTGCCATGACGACGCCCAGCATCCGACACCTGTTCGATCTCGACATAACGCTGCGGGATGCGGCGCTGGATATGGAGAACCGGCCGACCCGTCGGATGATCGCCAATGCGGCGATCGGCATTCATGTCGAGGACGCCTACTATTCGGTGCGGGAGCTGCGCGAGGCGGTAAGCTGGGTGCATGAAGGGGTTTCGGCGGGCAAGCTGAAGCTGGCGGAGATCCTGGGCAATGATGGTGCCGACGATTTTCAGCGCTGCATCTATTTCTGCCTCGCCGGCCGCGGCGTGGTGTCGATGCTCGACGATCTTGAATGGCTGGAGGATCTGCTGGAGCGGCGCGGGCGCATCGCAGGCGAACAGAAGCGCCTGAAGGAGACGGTGATGCCGCTCGTGAACCCCTATGTGGCCGACGCGCCCGATGGGCCGTTGGTCAGGATGGACGGAAATTTCGAGCAGGGACCATCTTGGTGGCCGACCCGACTTTGTCGGCCTGACCATCAGCGCTCGCAGCTCAGGCGGTTCCCGTGCCGCCAGCGCGACGGTTCGATCCAGTCTCCGGCAAAGGCCCCTGCCCTTTGCCTCCTGGCCGAAGCGAAGGCCGCATTATATGCGCGCAGGCGAGCGGGATCGTCTCTGAGATAACTCGCCTGCGGGGTCGCGAGACCCGCGCGGATAAGACGCTCTCCCAAATCCGCGCCGTCGACTGTAACGACCGCAACGGGGCGGCCATAAGAAGACGAAGACACGAGCCGGATCGTCGCGGCCTTGGAACGCAGGGCGTTCGCGGCGAAATCCTGTGCGGCCTTCCCACACTGCCAACATCCCGAGGCGCGCCGACAGAGCTGCCCGCGCTCGAATGCGTCGACCCCAAGCAACCGGAAATCGACGGCCACGGTATCGCCATCGAGCGCCCGCGCCTTCGCGTCGAAACTCTGAGACCATGAGGGCGATGCGAGAGCGGCTCCGCCCGCGAGGATGATGGCCGCCGCGATCCGGATCAAAATGTCATCTCCACCTCGACATGATCATCGGCCGCCGGCGTCGTGCAGACCCGGAATGGTTGCAGCGGATCGCCAGTGCGGACGATCGACAGCCTACCCGGCCGCTCGTCGAATAGGCGACCTGCGACGCGATTGGCGTTCTCGCGGCTGCAAAGCTGCAGACGCTTGGGCGACAATTCAAGACACGCGGCAAACATGATGGCTTCTCCCTGCTGCGGGAATGATACTGGCTGACGCACTCATGCAAAGATCGTCTTGTGAACCTTAGTGACCGGCAGGATCGTCCAGTCGCGCTCCATGAACCGGCTGATCGCATAGCCGCAGCGAGTCGCGGGATCGCGGAAACTCAGGCGGCGGCCGCGCTTCACGACGATAAATTCGTCACCCACATGACCATCGGAGAAGGTCAGCGCCTGGGCCAGTTTGATCCGGTCGCCGTCCTCGATCTTGCGCGATCGGCGGGCCAGGTTGGCACGGCACCGCGCGCGCCAGTCGAGGGCGTGCTCCCGGTCGGTCGGGGTCAGAAGGTCGAGAATGTGGCGGGGACAGCTATCCTCATAGGGGCCGACAGATTCGTCCATATCCTTGTAGCCGAAATGCTCGCCGGACTTGCTTTTGGGATTCCACATCACCTTGCAGACGATCGCGAAAACCTCCTTGCCGACGCCGTCGATCATCACCTGAGCCGCAGCATAATAGGTGCGATTCTGGGGGCAGGATGAGGCGAGCACCTTCAGTCCCTTGATCGTCCCGTCCGCCTCGCGGCTATAGGTGAATTGCGCGTCCAGATAATCCTTGGCGGTCTTGTGTCCGCCCATGTGGAAACGGGACATGGTGAGCCAGCCCATCGGTATCTCCTGTGATGTCGGGGAAAATTCGGATTAGCGGCGGTCAGGCCGCCTCGAGGATCTGCCTGACCCCCTCGGCCGATGACGCCGTGTCGTCGCTGTCGCCAAACGCCAGAAGGTAGTTGAAGGCCTGCTCAGCTTTCGAGGCGGCGTGAATGATTGCGGTCTTGTCCGCGCGCAAAATGCCGAGCCAGTGGGCGACGTAGCTCGCATGATTGTCGTGCAGTTCGTTCGGCAGATCCAAATGCGCGCAAATCAGGCCGCTTCCGATCTCAGCCACAAGCTCCTCGAAACTATAAGCTTTGTCGCCGAACCGCTTGCCGAAGGTCCGGGCAAGGCGCGAGCTGCCGCCTGACCAATGAACGGTCTCGTGTGCCCTCACCGAGGCGTAATGATCCATCGTTGTGAATGACCGCCGGTGCGGCATCTGGATGAAATCAAATGTCGGGTGGAAGAAGGCGCGATCGCCGCCATGTCGAACATCTGCCGGCACATGATCGAAGAACTCGTCGATGGCAGCTTGCCGCGCAGATGGATCGATCGGCGCAGGGGTCGCGTCGTCCGGATAGAAATAGGCGGGCAGCCCATCGATCTGATCGGCGTTGAACACGAGATAATGGCGAAGGAAACGAATGCTGCGTTC
The DNA here is from genome assembly GCA_018240865.1 of Pseudomonadota bacterium. Lineage (GTDB taxonomy): Bacteria > Pseudomonadota > Alphaproteobacteria > Sphingomonadales > Sphingomonadaceae > Sphingomonas_B. Next base: position 61,852 of record JAFEEY010000042.1, read on the forward strand.
GCTCTCGGCACCGGTCACCCGGTCCGACTCGGTCTTTTTGAAGCTCGAATAATAGACCGAGAGCGAGCCGTGCTCCCCCCGGCGAACATGGCCGCCGAGCGCTTCGGCCTGGCGATACGTCATCCAGTAGCGCGAGCGATAGCCGTTCGCGTCTGCGATCGCCCAAAGATAGACCGTGTTGATCCCGGTATAGGGCGTGCCGCAGTGTCGGAGCGGACGGCCACCGGCGCCGGCAACCCGCCAGGGCCGAGTCCAGGGCGGGACGCCTTCTTCCAGCTTTCTGATGATGAGGTTGGTGATTTCGGCCGCGACGTCGCGGCTCGGACGGGCTTTCGCAGGCATGGCTGATGCTCCAGCGGGATGACGATGGGGTTCGGGAGAGGCAAGCGTGCGGGAGGGGACGATCGCGCAAGTGGCGCCGACCGCCCCCCTGTCCTGCTGGGTCAGGCTTCGACCGGCTCGATCACCGTATCGTCCGCGACCGAAGCGCCTTCCGCCATGTGATCATCCGACAACGCAGAGCGATCCGGCTCGCCACCGAGACGATCGGTCGGGCACGGGGCCGCAGCACCAAAGCGCATCGCGTCCGGCACCCATGCGAGCACAGCGTCCTTCGTCTCGGGCTCGACAATGGCCGCCCCGGCGAAGAGTTTTTCACAGCTCTCCGAGATCTCCGCCTTCTTCAGGGTGGCGTGCCGAGCCGTCAGCGCGCCGCCGCCGACGTCATGAAGCAGGCTCAAAATGCTGCCCTTGTTGACCCGATCGAAGAAGTTTTCCGCGGTCGGACGCCACCAGCTCGCAACGTCGATCTCGAGGATCGAGGCCAATCGATTGTGGATCGCGACCTGGCCGCTGGCCCCGCGCGGCTTGGCCTCGATCGACATGGCAACGATATAGGCCAGCCACTGCGCCTTGCTGTCGTCATCGAGCGCGCGAAACCCTTCGAACCGATCGATTTCGTGATCGTGGTCGCACCATCCGGCATCAAGGCCATCATGCGCTTCGGCCAGGTAGGACCGGGCGCGTGAGCCGGGCAAATCCGCCGTGACGGGATCCTGCGGGGCATCAGCGCAGATGGTGGTGCCATATTGAACGATCTCGTCGGCAGAACCGCCGCCGGCGAAAACCCGGGCGTCGATCATGACGAACAGCGCGTAATCGAGCGCGAGCGCCGGCTGAGCGAGCAGACAGGATGCGAGAATATCGCGGCGTTGTATGGCAAGCTCGTCGTAGAGCCGATTGCTGAGCGGCTTGCCGCCAGGTGCCACAGCTTCGGGTCGGCGAGCTGGCTCGGGCGAATCCTTCACGCCGACGCGAAACCTGCCCGCCCCGCCCTCGTCGGGTTCGCCGGGATTTCCGCCGCCCGCATCATCGATCGCGTCGGGTTCTTCGACGATGAGCTCCTGCTCGCTATAAAATTGGGTGTCGAGACGCATCTCGCCCTGCGGCGTCAGAAGCAGAAACGCGCCGACATGCGGCCGCAGCTCATCTGGCAGCACGGGCGCGCGATGCTCGATCGCCTCGGCCTCGGCGATCAGTCGGTCATCCTCCTGGTCCAGGGCCTTGTAGGCATCGGGCGAGATGGATTCGTCCTGCATTTCGGCCTCGAGCTCGGCGCGGCGCGCCTCGATCTCGCCAAGGCGGGCGGATTGCTCCTCGGTGAGCGCGGGCGGCTGCAGGATGGCACGGTAGAGGCCGTGGGCGGCGTTGTGGGCGTAGTTGCTGGCGATCGGCCTGATCCAGGCAAGGCCCGTCTCCTCACCGATGCGTCTCGCTTCGGCCTCCATGATGTCGCCGGCGAGACGGTGCGCGATCTCGGGATTGTTCCAGCGGTCGTTGCCGTCGGTGAAGAGGTCGCCATCGACCTTGCCGCCTGCCGCGCGATACCGCTCCTCGCCGACCAGAATCGCGATCGGATCGCTGGCCTTGAGCGTCTCATTGGCGATGACGCGGCGGATGGTGTCGGCCGTTACGTGGCCATTCTGGTAGCTGTTCCAGACCAGAAGCTGCTTGTCGTGGCTTTCGGTCGACGCATAGGCTTTGGCGATGTCGAGCGTGATCTCGCTTTTGCTCAAGGCGTCGAAGATCGGCGCTGCCAGCGAGGCGAGGCGCAGGCGCCCCTCGACGAAGCGACGTGTCACGCCGAAACGCTTTGCGACAGCATCGAGATCGCCGGTCGAGCCGATGAAGTGCTGAAAGGCGCGGCATTCCTCGGCGGGGGTCATCTTGAGCTGATGGAAGTTGGTCGCCGTGGACGTTTCGGACAATTCGGCATCGTCGCCGGTAAGGATCATGACGGGGACATCGAAATCGGCTTCCGAGATCGTACCGCGCTCGGCGAGCAGGCGAAGCGCGCGCCAACGGCGTCCGCCATCGAAGACCTCGAAGGTGCCGCGCGGCTTTTTGGCGGGCGTGACGAGCAGATTCTGAAGGACGCCCTTGGCCTCGATACTGGCGGCCATGGGTTCAATCTGAAGCTGTTCGTCCGGTGCGGTACGGACGTTGATCGGCGAGAGCCGCAGCTTGGCGAGTTTGATGGTCTGGATCACCGGGGTCACTCCTCTTGGCGTCCGGCAATTCCCGGACACCACCCCGTTCCCCCTTCCCTCTTTCCCAAGAGCGGCCTCGGTCGTTTGACCAAGGGCGACCCGCGCTCACCCAGGATCGGCGAGAATGCGCCCAAGGATGTCGGCGGCGATGCTCACCGGAAGGAACACCCGTGTCCGGTACTGAATGATCTCGGTGAAGCAGCCCAAGGATTTCAGCCAGGCGAGCTGATCCGACGGCGCCCCGACTATCTCGATGCGATGATTTCGGTTCACCATCGCGCGGCGGATCGTCATGGGGAATGGGCGGGCAACATCAACGCTTCGACCGGAATGGGCCGATTTGATGATGTCCGAGGGCGGCAGGTTCTCGGCGCGATCGATGCCGAGCTTGGTGAAAAGCTGGACAACGTGCTCGTCGAAAACGAGGCGGCCGAGCCAGCTATTTCCCGCTTTGTCAGCGATGCGGTTGACCACCAGATGATCGCTGGGCAGCGCCGACCAGATCGGCAGAAGCAAGCCGGTCGCGAGGCGGATCGTCTCGGTGTCGACCTTGTTCGCCGCTTCATCGGCTTCGGCCTGCCATTTCGCGCAGAAGGCGTCCCGATCGACTATTTTCCAGGCGCTCTCGAAGAGCTCATGCTCGCGGATATATTCCCGCCGGGTCGGCCTCGTCAGCTCGAAGCGCGGGATCGGCGTTCCGTCCTTCTCCTCCATGAGCGCTCGGGCGCGGGTCTGCAGCGCGACCATCCCCGACTTGGCGTTGAGCAGAAATACGGCGGTGCTATCGCTGTCGGCGATACGCAGCACGCGCTCCAAGGTGACAGGGGTCCGCCGCCGCGCGATCTCGATGGTCAGCAAGTGCGACGTCGCCCCGCTGACCGGGTCGGTCCGGAGCAGTGTGTCGTCGATCAAGGTGGCGGAATCGACGAGGATCGTCTCGACACCGACATCGAGCCGGCCAGCCTCCCTCGCCGCCGATACCCGTGTCTCGACCAGGGACAGAAACTCATCGAAGATGCTGTTCTGCAGGCCGATGGGAAGCGCGAGGATGCGATTTAGCCATCGCTGGATGGGCGGCAGTTCCTCTTTCAGGACGCCGTCCTTGTCGCAGAGCTCGAGACCGGTCCGATCCTCGAATTCCGAATGCGAGATGCTCTTGAGCTTGCCATCGACCAGCAAGTGGAACCACGTCACCAGCGCAGCGCAAGCATATTCGCTCTCCAGATTATCAGCCGGGTCGAAGAGATTCTGACCGCCGGTCTGGCGCTGACCCCGTGTGAGTGCGCCGAGGCTGTCGAGCCGCCTCGCAATCGTGCTGGTGAAGCGGAGTTCGCCTTTGCAGTCGGTCGTGACGGGCCGGAACAGTGGCGTGCTCGCCTGATGGGTCCGATGGGTTCGGCCAAGGCCCTGAATGGCGCGGTCCGCGCGCCAGCCCGGCTCGAGCAACAGATGGACGCGTTGCTCCTGGTTCGGCACGTCCATTGATGCGTGATAGGATCGCCCCGTCCCGCCGGCGTCCGAGAAAATGAGGACGCGCTTCAGCCCCTGCATGAAGGCCGCGGCCTCGGCCTGACTGGTACGGGTCGAACGGGTTTCCAGCTTCTGCCGGCCGTCGCCCGTCGAGATTAGGCGTTTTGTCCGCCCAGTGACTTCCGCGACACGATCATGCCCGAAATGCTCCAGGATGCCGTCGAGCGCCGACATGATCGGCGGCAATGCGCAAAGATGCTCGATCATCAGCGCGCGGGCAGCTTCGGCTTCGGGATTGTAGACGGGATTACCCGTCTCGTCCGTCATCGGCTCGGAGCGCTGCGTGCCTGTGTCGTCGGTGAAGACGCGCATTTGGCGAGTAGGGAAAGCGCGCTCGAGATAATCGATGACATATTCACGAGGGCTGAGGTCGATTTCGAGGTCGACGCGCTCATCCGGGCTGAGCATGCCCAATCGCCGGTCGAGGATGGACTCGGCCGTCGTCACCAGTTGAAGCACCACCGACTGGCCCGCCATAAGATGCTCGCCGACCGCGGCGATGACCGTTGGCAGCTTCATCGAAAGCAGCGCCTGGCCGAAGAAACGCTGCTTGGTGGACTCGAAGCGCGAGCGGGCCGATGCCTTCGCCCCGCTATTCAAAGTGGTGTTCTCGAGACCATCGACGACGCCGGTGAGTTCCAGGGCTTTTTCCATGTTCCGGTGGATGATGGACCAGGCATTGGCGTAAGTGTCGTAGATCTCGATCTGCGCGGGCGTCAGTTCGTGCCGCAGGATCTCATATTCGACACCGGCGAAGCTCAGCGCTCGCGCCATGTAGAGCCCAGTCGCCTTGAGATCGCGTGCGACCAATTCCATGGCGGCGATCCCGCCCTGGCGAATGCTGGAGATGAATTGCTCGCGATTGGCGAACGCCGTCTCCGGTCCCCAGAGCCCGAGCCGCACGGCATAGGCAAGGTTGTTGACCTCGGACGCCCCCGTCGCAGAGGCGTAGAGGATCCGCGCGGCGGGCAGATGGTTCTGGAGCCGAACGCCGCTGATGCCCTGTTGCGATCCCTCCTTGGCTCCGAGTGCGCCCTCGCCTCCTGCGACACCGCCCATCTCGTGCGCTTCGTCGAAGGCGATGACGCCGTCGAAATCGGCGCCGGCCCAGTCGATGATCTGCTTCAGCCGGCTATGTTCCCCGCGCATCGATCGAAGGGTCGGATAGGTGACCAGAAGGACGCCCTGGTCAAGCCTGATGGGTTCGTCGATCTTCCAGTTCGATATGGGCTGAATGTCACCGGCGAGCCCGCCGAGGGCCGTCCAATCACGGCGAGCATCTTCGAGGAGGGGCGCGTTCTTGGTGACCCAGATATTGCGACGCCGCCCCTGAAGCCAGTTGTCAAGAATGGCGGCCGCGATTTGGCGACCCTTGCCTGCCCCGGTTCCGTCCCCGAGGAAGAAACCCTTTCGGTAGCCGCGGCCCTCCTCCGAGATAACGAGGCCGACACCATCCTTGTCCGGTGCGAAGCGCCCAGGGATCGTCTGAGCCCAGGCATGGCCGGCGTAAACGACGGTTTCGAGCTGGGAGGCCGAGAGCAAACGCTCTGTGACAGTCCGCTCCGGCAGCGAAGGGACGTAATCGGGGATCGGCGCTGGGATTGATCCCATGGCAACGGATTCGACGAGCGCAGTCGGGTGTTCGCCGGCTTTGTCGAAAACCAGGCGGCTTGGCCGATAGGGCAGATAGACGCCGGTCTGTTCGAGCAGCGGCGCCGGGGTTTCGAGCCTGGTGTAAGCAACCGGCAAGACATGGTTGCGCACGGCAGCGTGAAAGGCCCGGGGCATGGGCTTGGCGCTTTTGACCGCTCTGAAGAGCGAGATGCCTCCGCCCCGCTTCGGCGCGGGTGCCGGCTGATCTGCGACAAGGGACAGGCGAGGTGTCACGGTGAGAACGTCGAGCAGTTCCGCGATTGATCCACCCTGGATGACTTCTGGTGCGAGCCTGCCGGCGACCTTGTCGATGACGAAGATTCGCACGTCGATAGACGTGCCGTGTTTGAGATAGCAGCCTTCAAGTCGAACAGAGGCTTGCACTGTCGATCCGCGAAGGACGGTCTCGTAGTGGTCGCGCATTCGGGTGGTCGGTCCGAACCAGTCGGGCATGATGGCAACGAGGCGGCCCCCAGTCTGCAATCGGCGAAGTGCAGCCTGAAGATGCCGAACGGCCGCAAGATCATCGACGCCGCGGCCGAGCGACCGCGAAAACGGCGGATTCATGAGGATCAGGGAAGGACGCGGTGCGTCGCCAAGAGCAGCATCAAGAATCGCCCCATCATGGCCGGTGATCGTTGCGCCGGGGAAAACGCCGTGCAGGCGATCGCGGCGGATCGGATCGAGCTCGTTGAGATGCAGCGATCGATGAGCCCCAAGCTGTGCAACGAGCAAACCGTTGCCGGCGCTGGGCTCGAGAATGACATCATCCTGCCGGACATCTGCGAGCAGAATCGCGACGGCCGCAATGTCGACAGGAGTCGAGAATTGCTGCCATTCGATCTGGTCTTCGCTCCGCACGGTCTGAGTGGGGAGGCGCTGCGCGAGGTCAATCCGCGCGGCGACATCGGCGAGGCTGGCCAGAGGCGCCAATGATCCACGGAGATGAAGGGCGAGTGCGTGCTCTAGCACCTCGAAGCTTGAGCGCTGCGTCCAGCGTCCTTCGGCATCGGTTCCGCCGAACGCCTGCACCATCGCCCGATTGAGATGTTGACGGGTGACCGGCTCGCCTGACGCCAGTTGGGATAGAAGGATGTGCGCAGCGGCACGGTCGCCGCGCTCGGCGGTCTGAAAAAGGTCGGTCATTTGGGAATCTCCTGCGCGGCTGCATCTGTCGCAGCGACACACCCTCGATCCCCCTCCCCTCTCTCCGCCCCGGGATCAGGTCCGGCAGTGCGCGTCGAGGAACTTTGCCCAATCCTTGAAAGCCGGCGGCGGCGGGTCGCGGCGGATGATGAGCCCGGGACGGGCATATTTCGCTTCGGCGGACGCCGCGGCGCGACGCCCTTCTGGATCATTGTCCTCTGCGATCAGCAGGGTCGTAATGCCGGGTGGAATGACCAGTTGATCGAGCCGCCTGGCGCCAAGTGAGGCCCAGCAGGGGATGTCCTTGATGCGGGTGTAGGCGCCGGCAGTCTCGAAACCTTCGGCGATCGCCAGCGTCTCGCCCCCTGCCCGGCCCCGCCATGCGCCTGTCCCAGGCACGCCGAGCATGACTTTTCGGAGGCACTTCGCTGTCGCAGGGTCGAGAAAGTTGCGCTGGATCGCGACGAGCTGCCGGATCTCGCGAACAGCAATCAGCAAAGCCGGTCGATAAACGGTTTTCGGCTTCGGGAGGTATGGGCAGCGCGAATGGAAGCGCACGTCGGCAGGCGCTGGCAACAAGTTGCGTCGCTCAAGATAGCGCTCGGCCAGCGTCCCTTTGACGCCAACGGCCTGCTCCCAGATGCGCGAGACATTGGCGCTGCCTTGCGGTCGATCCTGTTCCGGTATTGCATAATGTTGGCCGGTTCGAACCCGACGCAATTCCCGCAGAACATCATGGCGTGCGCAACCCGCGAAGCACGTCACCAGAATGCCGCGGTCACCTTGGCGGATCGAAAGACTTGGATCGTTGTCGCCATGTGCCGGGCAACGGGCCATAGCCCTGTAGCCGGTCCAGGTGCCGCCAAGAGCGCCTACGAGGTCAACAAGTTCCTGGGTCGGTCGTTTGGCCGTGAGTGGCATAGGACTACCTCCTGCTCGGTAGCCACATCCCCCCTTCCCTCTTTCAGCGCATGGCGCTGTGACCCGGACCTATCAACGATGAGGGTCGGCGCGCTCACGTTGATCGCTTCATCGGGCACGACTCGGGCTCGTTCGCAGGCGACGAACGGCTCGGACATCATCGGTCAATCGTCAGGCCGGTTCTTCCGCCGATCCGCATATTTGATCACGAAGGCCTCCCAGAGCCGCATCCATTCGGTGTCGGTCCGGGGCCTCTTGATATCGGCGAATCCCTTGCGGAATGCGTTGGCCATATCGTCGACTGACCAAGGATGGCCCTTAGTGAGACCGACACTCCGAAACGCCTGTTCGCGGTCGCCATAGGAAAGCGTTCCCGGCGGGAATGCGTGAAGCGGTTCGTCTGATTTCGCTGCGGGTTTCGTTGCCTGCGGAACGGTGCGAACCGATGATCTCGGTGCCGTTTCGACGCCTGGCGCCCCAACAAGTCGCAAATGGGGTCCGACCAATTTACGCTCCATCGGCGCTGGAGACGGATGAAGGACCACCTTCCTGCCGGAGAGATCGACGTTCGCGTTGGGATAAACCGCCGAGACGAGCTGCATCGTCTCCCGCACCGTTTGACGAAAGCGCTTGCTGTCAGCCTCGTTGCCGAGGTGCTTTGCCAGTTGATCCCAAGAAATGATCTGCCCCTTGTCGGAGCCGATCCGTGGGAGGCGATAGGCAAGATAGGTATAGAGATCGAGCGCCGTTGGCGTCCCTTTAAGCTCCCGGATCGCTACTTCGTTTAATGGGACAGCGTGCTCGATAAGGTGACTGTAGAAGACCTCCGACATACGGATTTCCCGCGCGAAGGTGCCGTTCTTGTCGAGTGAACCAGCATATTCATTTGAGATCTTCACATCGCGGACCGCAAAGGCGTTGTCGTCCGTTTCGGTGCCATCCCAGCGAATCTGCCACTCGCACGCCAGCAAGCGGTCGACCTGTTCGCGCATCAGATTTGCGGTGCCACGGGGGCCATAGGACACCGTTTGATAGCCAAGCCGCCGCATCCATTCCGTGAAGTTGCGGCCGAGATAGACGTCGCGCGAACGCTTCATTACCGCCTGTGAAAGCAGATAGATGAGCGCAACCCTGGGATAGGCCCCATATGGAACACCCAGGCTTCTCATGACCGACTTGCCATCGATATTTTGAAGAACCGGCCGAGGGTTGATTGCCAGCGCGTACTTGCCGTCTTCCCGGATAATCGGGAGCGTGTCGTCCTTCGGGCGCTTGGTCGGGAGCGACATGGCGCAAAGCGCGGAATGGAGAAATGCCGGGACAGGCTCTTCGTCGTGGACTCGCAGGAAGGCGTCGAGCGTCAATTGGGTTCCGGCAGTGGAGGCAAGCTTCCGGACATTCTCTGCACCGCCATCGATCATGGCGAGTGCATATTGGTGCCCAATCGGCCTATGCTGATCTCCGTTCATTGTTCCGCCCTTCCCCGAATCTCCGGGGTCTGTGATGGCGCTGTCTCAACAGGTTTGGGTTTCGAAATCAACCCTGTTGGCAGTTTTGGCGGGAAATCAGGGGTGAGAGTTGCAATTCGACCGATGATCTCGGTGCCGCTTTTGCCGAATCGCCCCTTCCCACTTTCAAAAATCGAAATTTTGAAGCCGATTCGCGAATCGGATTGATTCAGGGATTCATGTAATAGGTATGCGCTCCGAGATCATCGGTCTGTTGGCACCGAGATCATTGGTAGGACGCACCGAGATCATCGGAAGGTACTGAGATCATCGGTATTTATCCACAGGGCATCGCTCGGTGCAGCCGGACGCAGCAAGTTTTCGAAAAGCTTGCACCGACTCGGAGATCATCGGTGCGCCTCTACCAGGGCGCATTGGCATTACCTTGAAATCCGAAACGGCTCGGAGATCATCGGTAAAGTTGTAAGTTCGATGGCCAAATCGTTGCTCGAAACTGCCAACGTCGCTATTGTGGGCCATCAAACCCACAAAAGCGGAATCTCATGGCCACTGATCCCACAAATGTCCCCGCCGATGACCTTCTGGAAGGTGGCCTGGATGTGCTTCACCGTAAAGCGCTCACGATCCTCAAGCGGATCCGCGACAGCGCGGTCGATCCAGAGACAGGGCAGAAGCGAGCCCCCACCTTCCCTATCTCCAAGGCTGCATCACTTGTCGGACGCACCGCGTCGGCGATCCGAGAAGCTGAACGCGACGGGCGTTTGCCGGAGCGTGGGCGGACGGCTTCCGGTCATCGCGTCCAATATACGCTCGAAGAACTCGATCATATGCGTGAGGTGTTCGGAACGCGTCCGTGGCGCAGCCCGGAAGATCCACCCGCCATTCTCTCGGTCTGCAATTTCAAGGGCGGTGTCGGCAAGTCCACGATCGCGCTGCACCTGGCTCAGCACTTCGCGATCAACGGCTATCGTGTGCTGTTTATCGACTGCGACAGCCAAGCTTCATCGACAATGATGTTCGGCTACCGACCAGACGTCGATCTGGAGGAGGACGACACGCTCTATGGGCATTTCCATAACCCGGAATTGCTGGGTGTGCGAAAGATCATTCGGAAGACCCACTTCCATGGGCTCGATCTGATCCCTGCGAATTTGCGGCTCTACAATCTCGAATACGAGATCGCCGGCTACCTCGCGCGCAATCAGAACCTGAACATCATCGACCTGATCGCCGAGGCCATCGACTCGGTGGTAGAAGATTACGATGTGGTGATCATGGATCCGCCTCCAGCACTCGGCATGGTCTCCATGGCGGTCCTTCAAGCAGCCAATGCGATGGTGATCCCCGTGCCGCCAAGCCTGGTCGACTTCGCATCGACGGTGTCGTTTATCGACATGGCGAAGACCACGATGAAGCAGCTCGAGCAGCTCGCGGGGAGGGGGCGCCCGGCTTACAATTTCATCCGTCTCGTCGGCAGCCGGGTCGACGACAGCAAGTCGATGCATCGTGAGATACTTTCGATGATGCGGAGCGTTTTCGGAGGCTCAATGTCTTCTTCGGTGATGGTCACCAGTGCGGAGATCGACAATGCCAGCTCGCGGATGAAGACGGTCTTTGAACTGGAAAAGCCCGTCACTTCGCACGAGGTTTACAACCGGTGCATGAGGCATCTGAATGAGGTTTGCCGAGACATCGAAGAAGACGTTTTGCGGACCTGGCCGAGCCGGGCAGGGGGGCAGCTTTGAGCAGCAGTTGCCACGTGGCAACTGCGGGCAATTGTTCGCCGTCTATGGGGCTGAAATCTGCTAAGAATGATGCGTTGTTGCCACGTGGCAACCGAGCAAGGAAAGCGTTTATAAACAGTATCATGAGCCAAATTCCAGGATCAGTTTTCCCTCAGAAAAGGGGAGCCGAAGGCGAGGCGAATTTCGGTTTGTTGCCACGTGGCAACAGACCAACAAATCGGGTCTCCAAGATGCCGGAAATTCGAGTAGGAGCGAGCCGATGACAAAAGGAAATAAGGGCTTCGGCTCGATGTTCACCGAAGGCCTGGATAATGAGGCCGAGCTTGACAATGCGAGCCCCTCGGAAGGGATCATCGCGAGCCGAAGCCAGACCCTGGCGCGGATAGCGAGCGGCAAGACGGTTACCGATCGAACGGAGTGGGTGGACCCGGCTCGTTGCCGTCCCTGGCGGATGCACAATCGCGACCTGGACCATTTGTCCGAAGAGAGCTGTCGCGATCTGATCGACTCCTTTCTCGCGGCGAAGCGGCAGCGCATCCCGGCGATCGTGCGTCGTCTGAAGGACGATCCTGACTACGATTATGAGATCATCGCTGGCGTTCGCCGGTGGTGGACTGTCCAGTGGCTCCGCGAACATCATCATCCAGAATTTGATTATCTCGTCACGATCCAGACCGTCACGGATGAAGAGGCATTCCGGGTTTCGGACGTTGAAAATCGGTCGCGAAAGGACATTTCAGACTGGGAGCGTGCAAAGGAATATGCGCGAGCGCTGTCGGAGTTTTACGAGAACTCCCAGTCCCAGATGGCGGAGCATCTCAACCTCTCGCGGTCATGGCTGAGCCGCCTGCTGGATGTTGCGAGGCTTCCTGAGGAGATCGTGGCGGCATTTTCGGACACCCACGACATTACCGTTCGAGTGGCGCGCGATATCAAACCGCTGACCAGCGAACCGAAAACTCTGAAGCGAATGCGAGACGAGGCCGAGCGCATCGAGGCCGAGCGTAGGAATGGTGGTTCCAGTCTGACCGGACCCGAGGTGGCGAAGCGACTTGTTCGTGCGACCGTTGAGGCAAAGAAGAAGGAGACTGGCGAGCGAGAGATCACGGGCAAAGGCGGAAAGACGATTCTGCGCTATGCCAGTGCCAGAGGTGGGGGGATCACGATCAAGATCGTGCCCCGGACCGGCGCCACGAAGGCCGAGCTCATGAAAGCGATCGAAGAACTGTTGCCGGCGAGCTGAGCAAAACAAGCGAGACGGCGTTTCAGTACGGAGGGCGTCCCGGTCGCTATTCGGCCCGCAGCCGGCGCTGCGCGGCAGGCGTGGTGGGCAGCGCCGCGAGGAGCTTTCGGGCACCCTGAGGTGTCACAGACAGCAGCTTCGAAACGGAGGATGCCTGGAGCCCTGGATAGGCGATCAATAGGCGCCCGAGAAGCGGCAGGCGACTTCGCTGAGTTGCACCCAAATTGGTGAGCTTGGCGACGTCATGCTCAATTGCGGAAAGCTCGCGGAGCCCCGCCGCGCTGATCTGCCCGATCTCCTTAGCGAGGAACCCGGTCAGCGCGGCAGGGGAAGGGGGCATGAACTTGGGGAGCGGCACCAGTGAGGGGATGATGCGGCTCGTGAAGCCAGCGCGGTAGAGCATGCGAGGAAGAGCGGTCGCGACGAGCCAGTTGCGATCGCGGCAGCGGGGAGGAAGCTCCAACGAGCGTCCGTCGATCGCAACAACCTCCGAGGCGCCGACCGGAAGACGCTCGGTCATTTCGGCAAGAGCGAACACGCGCTCGGCGATGGACCGGAGATCGGCGACGGGGAAGGGTGCATCCGCCGCAGACTTCACCTGACGCCAGAGCGGGCCGAAGTGTGCGAGATCGTCTCCACCATAGCGCTCAGCCTCTGCACGGTCGTCGAGGATGGTTCGGAGAGCATTGAGGGATGCGCGGCCAACCGGGTCTCTGACATCCTCGTCCCGACTTAGTGCGAGGTGGAAAATGGACGCCACCGATATCGGATCGTTGAGACCTTCGGAGGCGCGGGGAGGGGCGCTTCGCCCCGCGATCCAATCCTGCAGGTCGCCGACAGCGATCGGCACGCCGGCGAGACCTGCTAACGCCGCGGCGCCGTGAAGGCGCGATCGCGCAAGGAAAATGTCGGCGCTTGTACTATGATGAAGCCGGCCGTCGAGCCGGCCGAGCAGCAACATTGGGTCATTTGCGCGGCGGTCGACGATCTCCTGCATCGCTCTTACGCTTAGCGCGTGAGGAAACCAAAGTCAGCAGTTGGTTTCGCCTCATGCTATCGTCGAAAAGTTCATATGCGATAATTGCACTTATCACATAAGCAGATTTGACCGTTCTTTATAAGGTGGGCTACAAGCGCGGCTGAGGAGCGAGGCGCGTCGTGAGCACCGAAACCGCCCGGGAAGGGCCAGAAATCCCCGTAGCGCCGCCTGAGGCTGTCCTGCCGGCCGTCAGGGCGCCGGCCGACCTTGCGTGGACGATCGTGCAGATGCGCGCCGGCGAGCGCATCACCGTCAACGAGGGCCTGATCGCCGCCTATCAGGCCGCTTCATCGCCCCATAGCATCCGTGCGCTCAAGTCCGACGTCGAGGCGTTCGATGCGTGGTGTAGGCGCAACAACCGGATTGCACTGCCGGCCACGCCCGAGATCGTCGCCGACTATCTCGACGCGCGGGCAGGGCAGGGGGCCAAGCCCGCCTCGCTTGGCCGCTACAAGGCGTCGATCGCCAAGATCCATCAGCTGCTTGATCTCAAGGATCCCACCCAGGCTGATCTCGTGAAGCTGCGGCTACGCGCGATCCGGCGCGAGAAGGGCACCGCGCAGGCTCAGGCGCGTCCCTTGCGCTTCAAGGGGCCAGTGCGAGACGTGGAGCGCGACAGTCCTCGCGGACTGAATGTGCGAGCTTTGCTGGAGGCGTGCGCGGGCGATCTGCCAGGCCTGCGGGACCGAGCCCTGTTGTCGGTGGCCTATGACACGGGGCTCCGTGCATCGGAGCTCGTCGCAATCAGCATCAATGACATTCTCGAGGCGCTTGATCCCGAAGCGCGCCTCCTCGCCATCGCGCGAAGCAAAGGCGATCAGGAGGGCGAGGGAGCCACAGCCTATTTGTCGCCCCGCTCTGTGCGGGCTGTCGCGGCGTGGAGAGAGGCCGCTGGGATCGACGCGGGGCCGTTGTTCCGGCGGGTGCAGGTACGGCGCTACAAAGCGCGGGCGGCTGTGAAGGGTCGTTCGATCGACAGCATCTCGGGCCGTGAGACTTGGGATCTGCGCAAGACGCTGTCCAAGCCCGCTGTGAAGGCGCGGGTCGAGTATGACATCGGCGCCGCGGCGCTCCATCCGGGATCGATCGGCCCGATCTGGCGGGCAATCATTCAGCGTGCGTTCGATCGCGGCGCATTGGGCGACCTTACCGCTGACGATCTGGCCCGACTGCTGAAGGGAATAAGCGCTCATTCGACGCGGGTGGGTCTTAATCAGGACCTGTTCGTCGCGGGCGAAGATTTGGCCGGGATCATGGACGCGCTGCGCTGGAAAAGTCCCCGCATGCCGCTCGCCTATAATCGTAATTTAGCGGCCGAAGCAGGAGCGGTTGGTCGCCTGTCTCGCAAGCTGGAATGACTGAGTTTGGGACAGTGCTGCCGTTCCAAATTGATAGATCGGATGGCAGCTCCTGTCTGGAGCCGACATACATCGTTTGCCTGACTGGCATCACAGATCGGCAGAAAGTGGGCCGATTGTTGACCGTCCTCTTTTGGGGAGAAATCGGCTAAAGCTGCCGTCAAGCAGCTGACTCTTAATCAGCGGGTCCTAGGTTCGAGCCCTAGTGCGTCCACCAAACTTCTCAACGACTTAGGTGCAAATATACACCCCTTCCAAGGGGCTGTCGAGCGCCACTTAATCGCCACGTAATCAACGTGTTTCGTAGCCTGGCGTAGAAGCTTGATTTTCGATGTGCGGGAGGAGGTTTCCTCCCTGGTCGAAGCCGCTGTGCACCTTCTTCACACCCACCTCAGCGGGGACACCCCGCAACGCCCCGAAACGAGGAGCGGCGCTGGCGACGCGCTCGGTCCCGTGCGCCGTTCCGGCGCACTCCTGCGGGCGCGGCGTTTCACGACAAGGGCCCCGCACGCACTCTGAACCGGCGGACATGGAACAAAGCGCAGGCCGGGAAAGCCGACAGGCCCCGCCTTTCCGCCTGCGCGAGCAATGACGCGATGCTCCGCCTCGTTCAGGGTGCAGTTTCTTGCTTTAACGATCTCGCTGGCCGCTCGCGCGGTTGTAAGCGTTGAGGGGGGAGAGTCAGAGTCTGGCGGGCTGCGCCGTGACGGGATGAGGGTCGAGAGAGAGGCTCCCGGCCAGCCGTCATGGAGATCTCCCATGGATATGCAGGTTCTCGACACGCGCCGCGACTCAAGCGGCGGTTACAAGGTGGATGTCTCGCGCGGCTCGCGCGTGGGTCGGGTGTCGTCGGAATGGTTCTCCCGCCCCGATGATGAGCGGTTTTTGTCCTTGGGTGATCTTGCCCAATTAGTGCGCGGTCGGTCTGACCGGAGCCGGACGCGGGTGGTCGAAACGGCGCTGATCCATGTCGAAGCAGACCGTAATGATCCGGAACACCTGGCTCTCATGTTGCCGGGTGCCGAGGCACCGGTGACGCCAACCCACTGGAGCTTTGGGCAACTGGCCAGCCAGGTAGGCGCTCCTGCTGCCTATCTGCGCCAACTTCCGGCGCCGCTCGCCGCGATCAATCTGCAATACGGGCTGACCTCCAACCGAGCCGAGCAGATCAAGACGCTCGAAACCGACGATCCGGTTTCCGAGGGCCGCCTCGAACTGCGCGCCGTGACCGGCCCCGAATACGGCCGGATCTACGACCATGAGCTTGTCGAAGCGGTGCAGAAGATCGCTGGCAACGGCACCGGCGACACACGCTGGAAGGTTCCGGGCGTGCTCGACTGGTCGACCGGGGTCTACAACCCTAACGTCGACATCTCGAAGGATACGACCACGCTCTATGCGTCGGATCGCGACGTCTTCCTGTTTCTGGTTGATGATCTCAACCCGATCGAAGCCGGGCGGCTGCCCGACGGATCGCCAGATCTCTACTTCCGCGGGTTCTATTGCTGGAACTCCGAGGTCGGCGCCAAGACGCTCGGCATGGCGAGCTTCTATCTGCGCGCGATCTGCCAGAACCGGAACCTGTGGGGCGTGGAGGACTTCGAAGAGATCAGCATCCGCCACAGCAAATATGCGGCGAACCGCTTTGCCCATGAAGCCGAACCGGCGCTGCTGAACTTTGCCAATTCTTCGCCGCAGCCGTTCGTCAACGGTATAAAGACCGCCCGGGAGCGAATTGTCGCCCGCAGCGATGAAGATCGGCATGATTTCCTGCGCGCACGGGGATTCTCCAGGGCTGAAACCGGCCGGATCATCGAGACCGTCCTCGCCGAGGAAGGCCGACCGCCGGAATCGATCTTCGATTTCGTTCAGGGCATCACCGCGTTGGCGCGGTCCAAGGCCCATCAGGACGCCCGGCTCGACATGGAAGGCAAGGCCAAGAGGTTGCTCGACCGGGTGCACTAAGCCTGCCCGGGCCCAGCCTGTTACTCCTGCGTTGCGCTGCCTTCTCAGAGTGAGAGGGCGGCGCTTCGCTTCGTGACGGGTTCGGGCCTGAGAGAGAGTCTTTCGGGCGGCCCGTCATGGAGAAACCCCATGACCAAGACATTGCCCAAGCTCGTGCTCAGCGCCTCGCGCGATATCCCGTTTTCGCAGCTGGTGCTGAGCCAGAAGAATGTGCGGCGCGTGAAAGCCGGCCTTTCGATCGAGGATCTGGCCGAGGACATTTACCGCCGGACCCTGCTCCAGAGCATCAACGTCCGCCCCTTGCTCGATGCCGACGGCAAGGAAACCGGCATGTTCGAAGTGCCGGCCGGTGGCCGCCGTTTCCGGGCCCTCGAATTGCTTGTGAGGACCAAGAGGATGGCCAAGGATCAGCCGGTCCCTTGCGTCGTGCGTGAAGCCGGGATTGCCGAAGAGGACTCGCTCGCTGAAAACGTTATGCGCGTTGCGCTGCATCCGCTCGACCAGTTCCGTGCCTTCAGCGCGCTGATCGAAGCGGGCCTGTCCGAGGAAGACATCGCCGCGCGGTTTTTCGTGTCTGTCTCCACCGTACGCCAGCGCCTGCGGCTCGCCTCGGTCTCGCCCACCCTGCTCGAGATCTATGGTGAGGACGGCATCACGCTCGAACAGCTCATGGCCTTCTCGGTCACCGACAACCACGCGCGTCAGGAGCAGGTCTGGGAACAGGTCAATCAGGGGCACCATGTGCCAGCTTACCACATCCGCCGATTGCTGACCGAAGATGCGATCTCCGCAAGCGACCGCCGCGTCCGGTTCATCGGCGTTGACGCCTACACCGAGGCTGGCGGCTATGTGATGCGCGACCTGTTTTCGTCGGACGAGGATGGATGGATGCAAGATCCCGCATTGGTAGAATTGCTGGTGAGCGAGAAGCTCAACGAGCTGGCTCAGGAAATCGGTGCCGAAGGCTGGAAATGGGTCGAGGCCGCGGTTGACCTGCCCTATGGCTGCGAGCGCGGCAAACGACGGATTGTCGGCACGACCGTTCCGTTGACCGACGAAGAACAGACGCGACGCGATGCTCTGGTCGACGAATATGATCGTATTGGCGACAACTACGGGGATGGCAGCGACCTTCCCGATGAAGTCGATGCGCGGCTGACCGAGATCGATGCCGAACTGACCGCCCTGAACAGTCGTCCCACGGTTTACGATTCCGACGACATGGCGCGGGCCGGCGTGTTCATTTCGCTGACCCACGATGGTCGCCTGCGGATCGACCGCGGCTATGTCCGTCCTGAAGATGAACCCGTCGCTGAAGGCCAGAATGACGGTACGAACGGTGCCTACGCAGACGTGTCCGATGGCGCGAAAGTCACCGTGGCAGGGCAAGCGGCGCCAATCGGTGGTGACGACGACGAAGATGAGGCGATCAAGCCTTTGCCTGACAGGCTCGTTTCCGAACTCACTGCTGAACGCACACTCGCCCTGCGCGATGCACTCGCCAACGCTCCGCAAGCGGCTTTCGTCGCCCTTCTCCATGCGCTAGTCCTGTCGGTGTTCCGTCCTCACGGCACCCATGGCTGCGTGCAGATCGGCGTCACCCAGGCCTGGCTCGGCAATGTCGCACCGAACTTGCGCGAGAGTGTCTGGAGCCAGTCGATCCAGGCGCGGCATGAACATTGGGGTGAAAGGCTGCCGGATGAACCACAGGCGCTGTGGGACGCCCTCGCCGCTATGCCGCAGGATGAGCAGATGGCGCTGCTCGCCCACTGTGTCAGCCACGGCGTTAACGCACTGTTTGAGCCAAGCAAGGGCTACGATGGACGCATCTCGGCGCATGGCGTGGGGCAGCGCATTACAGCGGCTGATGCTCTGGCAGCAGTCGTCGGGCTCGACATGGCAGGGGCTGGCTGGACGCCAACGGTCGACAACTATCTCGGCCGTGTGACCAAGCCCCGGATCATCGAGGCCGTGCGCGAAGCCAAGGGCGATGCCACCGCCGTGCTGATCGAGCACCTCAAGAAGGGCGACATGGCGCGCGAGGCCGAACGCCTGCTCGAGGGCACGGGCTGGCTCCCCGAACCCCTGCGGTTGCCGGTGACCGCGACGGTTGAGCCTGAAATGGCAGACCTGCCCGAGTTCCTCGCGGGCGATGCAGAACAGGCAGAGAGCGACGACGCCTACGCGATCGCTGCCGAATGATCTGTGCGCGTGCGGGGCGGCCACGGCTGCCCCGCACGTCGTAATCCCTTCTTACTGTCAAACGGCGTTCAAAAGG
>JAFEEY010000043.1 GCA_018240865.1 Pseudomonadota bacterium
CTCTATATCCACTGGCCGTTCTGCATTTCGAAATGCCCCTATTGCGACTTCAACTCGCATGTCCGGGAGAACGTCGACCAGGAAATGTGGCGGGACGCGCTGCTGGCCGACCTCGCGCATGAAGCGGCGCTGACGCCGGGGCGCAGGCTGACCTCGATCTTCTTTGGCGGCGGCACGCCGTCGCTGATGCCGCCGCAAACGGTCGCGGCACTGATCGAAGCGGCGGAGCGGCATTGGGGCTTCGCGCCAGGCATCGAGATCACGCTGGAGGCGAACCCGTCATCGGTCGAGGCAGCGCGTTTCGCCGATCTCGCCTCGGCCGGCGTCAATCGGGTGTCGCTCGGCCTGCAGGCACTCGACGATGCCGCACTCGCCTTTCTCGACCGCGCTCATTCGCTGAGCGAGGGGCTGGCGGCGCTGAACGTCGCGCAATCGGTGTTCGCGCGGACGAGCTTCGACCTGATCTATGCACGGCCCGGCCAGACGCCCGGCGCTTGGGAAACCGAGTTGCGCCGCGCGCTGAGCTTCGGCACGGCGCACCTCTCGCTCTACCAATTGACGATCGAGCCCGGCACCCGCTTCGCCGCGCTCGCCGCGAAGGGCGAGCTGCCGGAAACCGATCCCGACCGCGCCGCCGATCTGTTCGAACTGACCCGCGCGATCACGGCGGCAGCGGGGATCCCCGCCTATGAAATCTCCAACCACGCGCGCCCCGGTCAGGAGAGCCGGCACAACCTCACTTACTGGCGCTATGGCGACTATCTCGGCGTCGGGCCAGGCGCGCATGGCCGCCGTCTTGGTTCCGTCAGCATCCGCCGCAAGAAGCCGGAGAATTTCCTGAGCGCGATCGCACGCAATGGCCACGGCATCGAAAGCGAGGACGCGCTGACGCCCGAAACCCGCGCGGCCGAGGCACTGTTGATGGGTCTGAGGCTGAAGGAAGGCGTCGATCTCGCCGCGATCACGGCTGCTACTGGTTTGATTGAGCTGGTCGATGAGCCGGCAGTCGTGCGCCTCGCCGATCACGGCCTTGTCGCGCGGAGCAACGAACGCCTGACCGTCACACCGGCCGGAATGCTTGTGCTGGACCGTATCCTCGCCGAGATCGTCCTCTAGGCCGGCTTGGCTGCGCCTGTCGAAGCCTTCCCTTTTCTTGAACACGGCGACTCAAGAAGAAGGGAAGCCTTCGACAAGCTCAGGCAAGCCGGTGTCGAAGATTGATCTTAGTTCCCGAATTTCCCCGGCGGCGGCGAGACCACGGTCAGCCCGCCCGCGCCGACCTGGCTCACTTCCAGCGCGCGTTCGACAATGCCGTCGCGGCGGAAGCGGAAGGGGCCGTCGATCCCGGTAAAGCCGCCATCATCCATCAGCCGCGCAACCGGAAAGGCGCTGCCCACCGCCCAATCCTGCGCGATGCGGGAGACCAGCAGCACTGCATCATAGCCCATCGAGGCGATGCGGTAGGGCGCAGCGCCATAGCGAACCCGGTATTTGTTGACGAGCTGACGATAGAGCCCGTCAGGCACGCTCGCGAACCAGGCGCCGGACAGCGGCGCCATTGTCGTGATCGCGCTCTCGGTATTCCAAAGCTCGGTGCCCATCACCTGCGCGTCGGGCGCGCCTTTTCGCAGCAAAGTCACTGCCTGCGCGGCGTTGCGCGCGCTATCGGCGACGAGGATCGCATCATAGGGCCCGCTCAATTTGGCGATTGCGCTCGTCATGCCCGCGCGGCTGCGATCGAAGCTTTGCAGCGAAACGACCTGACCGCCTGCGCTTTCGACCGAGCGCAGGAACGAATTCGAGGCACGCTGGCCGTAGATGCCGGTCGGCGTCAGGCCCGCGAATTTGCTCATGCCCTTAGAGCGGGCGAAACGCACGACCCGGTCGATCGACTGAGCCGGCGTATAGCCCATGATGAACACATTCTGCCCGGCGACGCTGGTGTCGTTGGAAAAGCTGATTAGCGGCACGCCGGCTTTCGCGGCGGCGGGCGCGACCAGCTTCACATCGTCGGCGAGCAGCGGCCCCAGAATGACCTTGTTGCCTTCGCCGACCGCGCGACTGGCGGCGGCGGCGGGTCCGGTCGCCGTGTCATAGAAAGTGATGCGGATGCGCTTGCCGCCGGTATCGAGCACCGCGAGGTTCGCCGCATTGGCGATCGACTGGCCGACCGCCGCATTGGGACCGGACAGCGGCACCAGCAGCGCGATGCGGTGACGATTCTGGTCTTCGGGCAGCTCGGGGCCGACCGGACGCGGCGTCTCGACAGGCGCCGGTGCCTTGGGCGGCGGAGCCCCGCGCGGAACCATCGTCTGGCAGGCCGCCAATGCAAGCAGGCCCGCGGCCGTTCCCACCTGCTTCGCGATACGGCTCAAAATTTGCGGCGCGACCGCTGCCTCTGCCATGACGATCCCCAATGTCTTCTTCTCTTCCTCCCGGCCTCTATATTGTCGCGACCCCGATCGGCAACCTTGGCGATCTGACCCCGCGCGCGGCCGACATTCTTTCCCGTGCCGACGTGCTGGCGGTGGAAGACAGCCGGGTGACGGCGAAGCTGCTCCGTCATATCGGCGTCCGGCGGCCGATGACCCCCTATCATGATCACAATGCCGATCGCGTCCGTCCGGAACTGATCGCGCGAATGGCCGGCGAATCGGTGGCGCTGGTGTCGGACGCCGGCACGCCGCTGATCTCCGATCCGGGCTATAAGCTGGTGCGCGATGCCCGCGCGGCCGGGCTTCCGGTTACAACGCTTCCCGGCCCTTGCGCCGCGATCGCCGCGCTCACGCTCGCCGGTCTGCCGACCGATCGTTTCCTGTTCGCTGGTTTCCTGCCGAGCAAGGCCAAGGCCCGCGCCGACGCGATCGCCGAACTCGCACCAATCCGTGCGACTCTGATTTTCTACGAATCGGGCCCGCGGCTGGCTGCGGCGCTCGGCGCACTACGCGATGGCTTGGGCGATCGTGAAGCCGCCGTCGCGCGCGAAATCAGCAAGGCGTTCGAGGAAACCGTAACCGGACGCTTGAGCGAACTCGCCAACCGGTATGCCGATGCTCCGACCAAAGGGGAGATCGTCATCATCGTCGGGCCGCCCGGCGAGGCTGGTCCGGCGAACACCGACGATGTGGACGCGGCCCTCCGCGAAGCCCTCACTCGCCTGCCCCCGGCCAAGGCTGCGGGCGAAGTCGCCAAGGCGTTCGGTGTCGACAGGCGCGAGCTCTACGCGCGCGCGATGGCGATGAAGGACATAAAGTGAACTTCGCCCCTGCACCGTTCGGGCTGAGCCTGTCGAAGCCCTCTCTTTCTTTCCTGAAGCACCGCAAGAAGAAGGGAGGGCTTCGACAGTCTCAGCCCGAACGGACTTTACGGTGACACGCAACCGCCAGGCCGCCGAACGCCGAGGCCGAATCGGCGAATCGGTCGCCGCATTATGGCTGAACCTGCAGGGCTGGAGCGTGGTCGCGCGGCGCCTGCGCACGCCGGTCGGCGAAGTCGATCTGGTCGCGAGGCGGGGCCGCACGACGCTGTTCGTCGAGGTCAAGACCCGCGCCACCCGCGCCGGCCGCGACCTGGCCATCGACCATTATCGCCTCTCCCGCGTCGCCGCCGCTGCGCAAATGCTGAGCGCGCGCTACGCCAAACCGGGCGATGATCTCAGGATCGACGTGATCCTGCTTGCCCCCTGGGCCTGGCCTCGCCACATCCGCAACGCCTGGATGGGAGATTGAGTGAATGAGCCTGCGCGTCGCAGTCCAGATGGACCCGCTGGAAGGAATCAACATCGCCGGCGATTCGACCTTCGCGCTGATGCTGAAGGCACAGGAACGCGGGCACATCTGCTATCACTATGAGGCGCCCGACCTGACCTGGGAAGCGGGGCGGCTTTACACATTCGGTACGCTAGTCACGGTGCGGCCCGAGCCGGGCAACCATTTCACGGCGGGCGAACCGACACTTCTCGATCTGGGCCGCGATATTGATGTCGTGCTGATGCGTCAGGATCCTCCCTTCGATCTTGGCTACATCACCGCCGCGCATCTGCTCGAACGTATTCGCGGCGAGACCCTGGTGGTCAACGACCCCGAGAGCGTGCGCAATGCGCCGGAAAAGGTCTGGGTGCTCGATTTCGCCCGCTTCATGCCGCCGACGATGATCACGCGCTCGCTCGGCGCCGCCCGCAAATTCCTGGCCGAACATGGCGAAATCGTCGTCAAGCCGCTGCATGGCAATGGCGGCAAGGCGATCTTCAAGATCGGCCGCGACGGCGCCAACCTCTCTTCGCTGATCGAGGTGTTCAACACCGCCTATCGCGAACCGCACATGATCCAGGCGTTCCTGCCCAGCGTGGCGAAGGGCGACAAGCGGATCGTACTGGTCGACGGAGAGATTGCGGGCGCGGTCAACCGCGTGCCGGGCGAAGGCGAAATCCGCTCAAATCTCGCGGTCGGCGGCACTGCGGCCAAGACCGAGCTGACCGAGCGCGAACTGGAAATCTGCGCCGCTCTCGCTCCCGAACTGAAGCGCCGGGGCCTGTTGTTCGTGGGCATCGACGTGATCGGCGGCGAGTGGCTCACTGAGATCAACGTCACCTCTCCCACCGGCATCGTCGCGATCGACCGCTTCAACGGCACCGACACGGCAGGCATGATCTGGGACGCGATCGAAAGAAAAGTCGCCGCGCGCTCCTAGCGTCCCGTCATTGCGGGCGAAGCGAGCAAGCCAGTTTCGGAGTCGGAGCCACTGGATTGCTTCGTCGCTTTGCTCCTCGCAATGACGAGGACGACGCTCAAGCCCTTGGATGAGCCGTCCGGTACACGTCCATCAGATGTGCGGCATCCACGGCGGTGTAGATTTGCGTCGAGCTCAAGCTGGCATGACCGAGCAGTTCCTGCAGTGCGCGCAGATCGACGCCGCGCCCGAGCAGATGCGTCGCAAAGCTGTGGCGGAGCGCGTGCGGCGTCGTCCGCTCCGACAGCCCGAGCCGGCCGCGCGCCCGCCGCACTGCCCGTCTGATCTGCGACGGTTCCAGCGGTCCGCCGCGCGCGCCCCGGAACAGCGCCGCATCCTTCGCCGGCGCATAGGGGCAGGCCGCGACATAAGCCTCGATCGCTTCCCGCACCGGTGGCAGCAGCGGCACGATCCGCGTCTTGTTGCGCTTGCCGGTAACGCTGAGCGTCGCGCCCAGCGGCAGCACCGCGCCAGTCAGCCCCATCGCCTCGCCGATGCGCAGCCCAGCGCCGTAAAGCAGCAGCAGCACCGCCAGATCACGTGCGCCGGTCCAGCCTTCGCGCTCCTCCGCCACCTCGTCCGCCAACGCGACCGCCTCGGCCGGTGAGACAGGGCGCGGCACGCCTTTCTTTACGCGCGGCCCTTTGAGGCGCGGCGTCTCGACGCCCACAAAGGCCAGAAATGTCCGCACCGCCGACAATTCGCGCGCGGCCGAGGCATTGCCAATCCCTTCACCGCCATCACGCCGGGCAGCGAGGAAGGCGCGCAGGTCCGCGACACCTATTTGTTTCAGCAGACTGACATCGGCGAGCCGCCCGTGATGCGTGGACAGGAAGTCCAGCAGCCGCGCCGCCGTCGCTTCATAGGCCCGCACCGTATGCACCGACCGCCGCCGATCCCGTCGCAAATGGTCGGCGAAGGCGGTGGCAAGTGAGTGTTGCTGCAAACCCGTCATCCCGAACTTGTTTCGGGATAAGAGCGAGGCAGGCATTGCGCTTTCAGATCGGTCGCCTTTGCCCAGCGGACCCGATTCTTGTCCCGAAACAAGTTCGGGATGACGATCACGAAATCTTCTGCCCCGTCTTCGCCCAGTCGGCGAGGAAGCCTTCGATGCCCTTGTCGGTGAGCGGGTGCTTGACCAGCTGGCGGATCACCGCGGGCGGCATTGTCGCGACATCAGCGCCGATCTTCGCCGATTCGAGCACATGGACCGGATGACGGATGCTCGCGACCAGGATTTCGGTCGCATAATCGTAATTGTCATAGATCAGGCGAATGTCTGCGATCAGCTGCATGCCGTCGAAGCCCACATCGTCGTGCCGGCCGACGAACGGCGAGACGAAAGTCGCGCCCGCCTTCGCCGCCAGCAATGCCTGGTTGGCCGAGAAGCAAAGCGTGACGTTCACCATCGTGCCGTCATCGGTCAGCTTGCGGCAGGTCTTGAGGCCCTCCATCGTCAGCGGCACCTTGACCGCGACATTGTCGGCGATCTTCCTGAGCACCTCGGCCTCGCGCATCATGCCTTCATGGTCGAGCGCGACGACCTCCGCCGAAACCGGCCCCGGCACGATCGCGCAGATTTCCTTCACCACATCGAGGAAATCGCGCCCCGCTTTATGGATCAGCGAGGGATTGGTGGTGACGCCGTCGAGCAGGCCGGTCTCGGCGAGCTCGCGGATATCGTTGGTGTCGGCCGTATCGACGAAGAATTTCATGTCGCTTCCCAGATCAAATCATGTTCCCTAAGACCTCTAGACAAGGTGGATGCTGGATCAAGCCGCCAGGCTAGATGGTTGGGGAATTTGGTCGTGAACGAAGCGCGAATGGCGCAACTATTTTCGGCGGCATCGGCGGAGCACCGGCGTGGGCGGCCGGACTTAGCCGCCCAATATATGCAGCAGGTTCTTCAGCTGTCGCCCGATCACCCTCAGGCCCTCAACTCGCTCGGTACGCACGCGCTCGGCCAGGGCGCGTTCGACGCCGCGCGCGATCTCTTCGCCCGCGCGGCCGCCGCCGATCCGGGCGAGCCAGTGCTGTGGCTGAACCTTGCGCGCGCCCACCGCGAACTGGGCGACGAGGACGGCGAACTCGCCGCGCTGGACCGGATTCTTGGCATTGACGCGACCCACTTCATGGCACTGCTGCGCAAGGCGCATCTGTTCCAGCGCAAGGGCGACACCGCTCGCGCCGCCCTGCATTGGGGTCAAGCCAGCGCGGTCGCGCCGCCCGCCAATCAGCTGACCCCGGACCTGAATAAGATGCTGACCGAAGGCCGCGCCTTCGCGTTCGAGCATCAGCAGCGTTTCGGCAGCGCGATCGACGCGGCGATGGCCCCGCATCTCGAAGGGCGTTCCGCGCAGGAGACACGTCGCATCCGCGCCGCGATCGACGCCGCGCTGGGCCGCCGCGCCATTTACGCCAATCAGTGCGAGGGGATGCACTTCCCCTTCCTGCCCGCCGACGAATATTTCGATCGCGATCATTTCCCGTGGATGGACGAAGTGGAAGCGACGACGCCGATGATCCAGGCCGAGTTGCGCGACCTGCTCGACAAGGGCGATGAAGGCTTCGCCCCCTATGTCCAATATCCGTCCGGCTATCCGGAAAGCAAATGGAGCGAACTGGACCATAGCGAGCGCTGGAGCGCCTATTTCCTGTGGCGGCATGGCAAGCGCATCGACGCGCACTGCGAGCGCTGCCCTCAGACGGCAGCGCTGCTGTCGAAACTTCCCCTCGCCGACCATTCGGGCCGGGCGCCGACTGCATTCTTCTCGCTGCTCCACCCGCGCACGCGCATTCCGCCGCATACAGGCGTCACCAATGCACGGACGATCATCCATCTGGGCCTGATCGTGCCGGAAAAATGCGGCTTCCGCGTCGGCGGCGAGGTCCGCGAGTGGCGGGAAGGCCAAGCCTTCGCCTTCGACGACACGATCGAGCATGAGGCCTGGAACGACAGCGACAAGCTGCGCGCCGTGCTCATCTTCGACGTCTGGAACCCGTACATCACGCCGCTCGAGCGCGACCTGGTCAGCTGCTTCTACACGGAATCGGACGCCACCGGCCTGAATCCGCAGCCGGAGGACTGAGCTGGGCGGCCGTCATCCCGAACTTGTTTCGGGACAAGAGTGAGGCAGGCG
>JAFEEY010000044.1:0-1621 GCA_018240865.1 Pseudomonadota bacterium
CTTGGGGCCCAGCACCTTGCCGAGACGGCCGACCAGACCCATCATGTCCGGCGTCGCGATGCAGCGATCGAAATCGACGGTGCCGCCCTGGATCGTTTCCAGCAAGTCTTCCGCACCGACGATGTCGGCGCCGGCTTCCTTCGCCTCGTCGGCCTTCGCGCCCTTGGCGAAAACGGCGACGCGGACGGTCTTGCCTGTGCCTTTGGGCAGGTTAACGACGCCGCGGACCATCTGGTCGGCGTGGCGCGGATCGACGCCGAGATTCAGCGCGACTTCGATCGTCTCGTCGAACTTGGCGGTCGCGAATTTCTTGGCGAGCGCGATCGCTTCATCGACGCCGTGCAGCTTTTCCGCGTCGACGTCCCAGCTCTTCTGCTTCTTGGTCAGCTTGGCCATGGTCTTAACCCTCCACCACTTCGAGGCCCATGGCGCGGGCGGAGCCTTCGATGATCTTCGTTGCAGCCTCAATATCGTTCGCGTTCAGATCCTTCATCTTGACCTGGGCGATCTCGGCGAGCTGCGAGCGTTTGATCTTGGCGGCGACCGTCTTGCCCGGCTCCTTGGAGCCCGACTTCAGGTTCGCGGCCTTCTTCAAGAGGAAGGAGGCTGGCGGCGTCTTGGTCTCGAAGCTGAACGAGCGGTCCGCATAGACGGTGATGACCGTCGGGATCGGCGCGTTCTTCTCAAGGTCGTTCGTCGCGGCGTTGAATGCCTTGCAGAACTCCATGATGTTGACGCCNNCGCTGACCCAGCGCCGGGCCGATCGGCGGCGACGGATTGGCGGCGCCGGCCGGCACCTGCAGCTTGATATAGCCGGTGATTTTCTTAGCCATAAGTCACTCTCTAGAAGGGGCGGAAAGCCACGAGGCCGCCGCCCGTTTCAAGTTTAGCGGTTCAAGCGGACGCAAGCGCCCTCCCGCGGCATATTTCCCAAAGCTGTCGCTATCGGAAGCGGGCGCCCTTAGCGGATCGGGGCGCGAAAGGGAAGGGTGGTTTCAAGCTCAACGCCCGAATGGTCACGAATGTTCGCACTGTCCAAGGGGCGGAGAAACGGCGCATTTGGCAAACGGCACGTTCGGCACATGCAAAACGTGCATTTTGCGTAGCGCGGGCGAGAGGCAGCGCGCACTCCCGACATTCTGAAACCGGACGTTCCGGACATCCAAAATGTCCGTTTCCAGAATGGCTGGAAAGAGTGTGGCCGAGTTAATGGCAAGCCAGCGAAGAGAAAGAGCCGGCGTTGATTGTGACATGCGGCGGGCCGTGTAGGACAGCGCTATTTGAGGGTCGGCGGATCAGCTGGCCAGGCGATATCCCACGGAAGGTTCATTGACGATCAGCGTGGGATGCGCTGGATTCTGCTCCAGCTTCTGCCTGAGCGCGCGAATGGCGACGCGAAGATATTCCGTTTGCCGCTCATGAGCCGGCCCCCAGGCGCTTTTCATGAGGTGGGCATGATCAAGAACCCGGCCATGATGCTTGGCGAGTTCGGCCAGAACCGCATATTCCTTCGGCGTCAGATGAACAGCCTCTCCATCCCGGAACACCGTCCGGCGGACCAGGTCTATGACGACGCCGCCTGCTTCCACGGGTTGCTGGTCGGACGCGGGGCCGAGCTCCA
>JAFEEY010000044.1:1635-12757 GCA_018240865.1 Pseudomonadota bacterium
GGTCCGCCGGTCCGCCGCAACGCAGACGTGGCTTGCGCGATAGCCGCGAGAGGCGGTTTCAAATCTTCGCCGATAGTTCCGAGAAGCGCCGTGCGGACCCGGTCGCGTTCCCGCACAGCCGCGAACCCCCGAGATTCCTCTTCCAGCCGCGCTCTTTCGAAGGCGAGCGCGATCTGGTCGAGCAGATTGCCTAAAAGCGATATGCCCTCGGGCGTGACGGGCGGCAGGCCATCGTTGCGGGCGACTGCGAGCGCCGCGAGCACTTGCGTGTCCGAACGCACGGGATGGATCTGCCAGTCGATCGTCGTGACGCCGGCAAGGCCACGGCCGATCGCTGCGCCGCCGGACAGCACCACGGAAGCACTCGCCACGTCGCTGGGCGCAAGCGTCACCCCGGCTGGCCTGGCCGCGATGACGCGGGGAGAAGCCGGATTTGTCAGCATGACCGCATTGCAATCGTAGATCTCAGCGATCTCGGCGACGCTTGTCTCCGCGATTTCTTTTTGACTTCTGCAGCTCAAAAGGCGCCTGGCGAGGCCCGCGATGGTAGCGTTGCGCCCCGCATAAGCCTCGGCGAGCCGCGCTTGCGCCCTGATAGAGGAAGCCAAATGGGAAGTTACCAGCGCCACAAGAAAGAGCATTCCGACAGTGACGATGTCGGCAGGGCTGTGAACGCGGAACGTGTGGTACGGCGCCGTAAAAAAGTAATTGTACGAAAGCGCCGAAGCGATCGCTGCGGCAAATGCGGGACCGCGGCCCGCAAACGCTGCTGCCGTCAGTACCGAAGGCAGATAGACAAGATCCACGGCCGCGGTTCCCCAATGCGGCGCCATTCCCAGTCCAACAACTGTCGATCCTGCAACCAACAGAAGAGCGCCGGCATAAGCGGGTAATCCATTGGGCGGCCGGGGGCCCGCGAACAAGGTGCGTTTCATGCACGGACACTTGCGCTGTCTCACCGCGCGCGTCGAGAGGCGGAAGGGCGAATCGCGCGCTTTCTTTACGGCGACTTTCGAAAAACCTCATGGAATCTTTACACGGTCGCGCCGCACTTTCGGGCATGGCAACGATCCCCGCTCACCGTGCGGCTCATATCGAGCCGACGCCGGTTCATGCTCCAGACGAAACGCTTCCCAAGCTGATGCTGGGTGCAATCGGCGTGGTTTATGGCGACATTGGCACTTCGCCCCTCTACACGTTGAAAGAGAGCTTTCTTGGCCCCCACCCGCTGACCGTCGACCGGCTTCACATCCTCGGTGTGCTGAGCCTTATCTTCTGGTCGCTGATGCTGGTGGTGACAGCCAAATATGTCTGCGTTGCGATGCGCGCGGACAACAGGGGCGAAGGCGGATCGTTTGCACTGCTCTCGCTCATCTCGCGTAGCCTGAGCGATCGCAAATGGGCGCCTGCCCTTGTTCTTTTGGGGGTGTTGGCCACCTGCCTTTTCTACGGCGACGCGATGATTACCCCGGCGATCTCCGTTCTGTCCGCAGTCGAAGGGCTGACGATCGTGGAAGCGGGCCTGAAACCGCTCGTGCTGCCGATTGCGATCGGCATTCTGTTCGCGCTGTTCCTGCTGCAATCGCGAGGGACTGCGAAAATAGGGGGAATCTTCGGCCCTGTCATTCTTGCTTATATGGCGGTGCTGGCGGTGCTGGGCATCGCCAACATCGCGGCGCGACCCGAAGTGCTGCTGGCGCTCAGCCCGGTCATGGCGCTGCAATTCTTCGCCCATGATCCGAAAATCGCATTCCTCGCGCTCGGGTCGGTGTTTCTGGCGGTGACGGGGGCCGAGACGCTTTATGCGGATATGGGGCATTTCGGGCGCCGGGCGATCGGCTTTTCCTGGGTGCTGCTCGTCTATCCGTGCCTGATGCTCAATTATTTCGGGCAGGGCGCACTGATGCTGGGCGATCCTTCGACGGCGGCGAACCCCTTTTATCTGATGGCTCCCGATTGGGCCCGGCTCCCGCTCGTCGTGCTTGCCACCGCGGCAACGGTGATTGCCAGCCAGGCGGTGATCTCCGGCGCTTTTTCAGTGACGCATCAGGCGATCCAGCTCGGCTATCTGCCCCGCCTGCGGATCGAACACACAAGCGAGCGCGCCGCCGGTCAAATCTACATCCCGGCCGTCAATTGGGGTCTGTTGCTGATGGTCGGGATGCTTGTGCTCGGCTTCCGGGAATCCGGCCGGCTCGCTTCGGCCTATGGCATCGCCGTGACTGGCACGATGCTGATCACGACATTGATGCTGGGCGTGCTGGTTTTTCTCGTCTGGCGCTGGAATCGCCTGCTTGCTGCGGCGACGATCGGGCTCTTCCTCTTCGTCGATGGGGCCTTTTTCGCTTCCAATATCACGAAAATTCCCGATGGCGGCTGGTTCCCCCTGCTGGTCGCGGCGATCAGCTTCACGGTGTTGACCACCTGGTCAAAGGGGCGGTTGCTGATGCGGCGCAGGCTGGAGGAATCGGCGCTGCCGTTACCGATATTCATCGCGTCCGCGGCAACGTCCACGCATCGGGTGCGCGGAACGTCGGTGTTTCTGTCGAGCTCTGCGGATGCGATTCCGGCCGCGCTGCTCCACAATCTGAAGCACAATCAGGTGCTGCACGAACGGGTCATCATCCTGACCGTCAACATCGAGGAGGTGCCGTACATCGATCCGGCAAAGCGGGTGGAACTGCACGACGCTACTCAGAACTTTTATCGCGCGATTCTCCACTATGGCTTCATGGAGGAGGTCGATATTCCGCGCGACCTCGCCGGCATTCAGCAATGCGGCAGGCCCTTCGATATGATGAGCACCAGCTTCTTCCTTGGCCGGCAAAAGCTGATCGCATCGAAAAAAGTACCGGGAATGGCATTGTGGCGCGAACGGCTCTTCGCCTGGATGTTGAAGAGTTCGGAAAGCGCGATGGAGTTTTTCAAGCTGCCCACCAACCGGGTGGTAGAACTGGGAAGTCAGGTCCAGATTTAGCTTCCGGGGTTGGTCTCATGACGCGAAACCAACGCGCGGCCCGCGCATTTTCAGGGGCGTGGCACGAACCGTCATTATTACCGGCGCGGAATCTGGGATCGGGGCGGCGTGCGCGGTGGCGTTCGGGGCCGAGAGGGACCGGGTCGCCATCTGCTATCATCGCGATGCCGTCGCGGCAGAACTGAGCGCGGCGGCGGTGCGTGCGGCGGGCGGGGAGGCAATGACCGCCGAGGCGCATGTCGATGAGGAAGCGTCGATCGATGCAGCCTTCGCCGCGATCGAGCAGGCCTGGGGACCGGGCGACGTGCTGGTCAACTCGGCCGGGCTCAATATGAGCGGCATCATGGTGCGCGACATGGGGCTGGCGCAGTGGCAGCGGCTGATCGGCACCGATCTGACTGGCGCTTTTCTGACCTCGCGACGCTTCCTGACCGGCCGCGGCGATGCATTGCGCCCCGGGTCCATCCTGCACATCTCCTCGATCCATGCCTATGCGGTGCGCGCCGGCGGGGCCGATTATTGCGCGGCCAAGGGCGGCCTCACCAATCTGATCGAGACGCTGGCGATCGAGGAAGCGCCGCGCTGCATCCGCGTCAATGCGATCGAGCCGGGAATGATCCTGACCCCGATGAATGCACGCGCCGAGACCGACGCGGCCTATCGCCATGCGCTGGAGCGGCACATCCCGCTCGGCCGCGCTGGAGATGCATCCGAAGTCGCCGACCTCGCGGTTTTCCTGGCATCCGACAAGGCGCGCTACATAACCGGGGCGCGGATCGTGATCGACGGCGGGCTATCACTGCTGCAGGCGCTGGGCGCATGAAGACCGATCCGTCCCAGGGCCCGGTCGCCGATCCGCATGCCAAGGATGCGGTTGAGACCAACCCCGTCGTGCTGGATCTCAATGTCGAGGCGATCGAGGAGCTGACGCTGACCGGCCCGGCCGCCTTCTTGGCGCGCGATCTGATGAGCCCGTTCGTGTGGCGCGAAAAGGACGGCCGCTACGGCATCATGGTCCGCGCGGTGCTGCGCGAAGGGGCCGAGATCGTCGATACCGGCGTCATCTGGGGCGGTTGGGGCATAGACGGACGCAGCTTCACGATGCTGGATCAGCCCTCGATCACGCCGGGCCCCGAGGAACGGGACACCGGCGGCGTCGAGGATCCGACCGTTGTCGTCCGCGACGAAGGCTATGCCGTCTATTATACCGGCGTGCTGGCCGACATGGCCCATGGCTCGCTCTGTTATGCCAGCGGGCCGGACATCGGCCGGCTGACCAAGAGCGGCATCGCGCTCGCATCGTCCAAGTCCGAAGGCAACACCAAGGAAGCGACTGTCGAGCGCATTCCCGATGGCGGCTGGCGGCTGTTCTACGAATATGCCGCCGACAATGCCTCGCGCATTGGGTTGGCGACCGGGCCGGATGTCGGCGGGCCGTGGGAAGAGCAGCCGACCCCGTTCATGCCGCGCAAGGACAGCTGGGACAATTGGCATCTTTCGACGGGGCCGATGCTGCGCGACGATCCCGAGCGGCCGGTGATGTTCTACAACGGCGCGACCCGTGATGCGCGCTGGCGGATCGGCTGGGCCGCGTTCGACCGCAAATGCCGCAAAGTGGTGGCGCGCGGCATCCAGCCGCTGATCACGCCGCCGCCGGTCGATGACCGTGCCGATACCGACATAGCTTTCGCCGCCTCGGTGGTGGTAGCTGACGGCAATATCTGGCTCTATTATTCGCTGGAGGACCGAAAGCTGGCCCGGGCGCGGATCAGGCGGAGCTGATCCGGCCCGGCGCTCCGATTGCGAGATGAGGCCGTCATCGCGAGGCGCATCGCCGCCGTGGCGTTGCCGCTCGCAATGACAGAAGATCAGAACCGCGCCGCGACGGTCACGCCATAGGTGCGCGGGTCGCCCGGCTGGCCGGCGATTAGGCCGGTGCTGCCAGGGGTGATGGCGAGCAGCTCATAATAGCGGGTGTCGAAGGCGTTCCGCACCCAGCCGAAGATGTTCCAGCGCTG
This sequence comes from Pseudomonadota bacterium, assembly GCA_018240865.1. Lineage (GTDB taxonomy): Bacteria > Pseudomonadota > Alphaproteobacteria > Sphingomonadales > Sphingomonadaceae > Sphingomonas_B. The sequence goes on from JAFEEY010000044.1 coordinate 6,631, forward strand.
TTCGGTGCGGAAGCCGAGGCGGAAGTTGGAGAGCGTATAGCCGTTCACGTCCATGTAGACGGACCGCGACGGGTTGGACGAGAATTTGGAGCGCGAGCTGCCGTCAAAGCCCAGATAGACCTCTCCATCCTGGCCGAGCAGGTGGGCGGGAAGATTATATTCGGCGCCGTAGGAAAAGGCCCATTTCGAGATGCCGGGCAGCCATTGGCCGGAAATGTCGCAGCTCGCCGGACTGAGGCCGCCGGGCGTGCCGGGGGCGCTGGGCGTCTGGCCGGCGCCGGCGGTCGTGCCGCCGCTGAGCTCGGGCGGGCAGGGCGCGCCGGTGAATTTGACATATTTTGCGTCGGTGAAGGCGCCGTTGGCATAGACAGTGAAGCGGTCGCTGACGCGCCAGTTCAGGTCCGCCTCCACGCCCCGCACCCGCACCTTGTCGGCATTGGCGAGATAGCCGCGCACGGTGCTGATCGCGCCGCTATTCACCAGCGCCTGATAGTCGCTGATCTCGGTCCAGAAGCCGGACAGGTTGAAGGTCAGGCGCTTGTCGAGAAACTGGGTCTTCAGGCCCAGCTCGAAATGATTGACGTCTTCCGGCTTGACCGTGGTGACGGCAAGGACCGGCAGGTTGTTCGCGTCCAAAGGCAGGCCGGCCAGGTTGATGCCGTCCGATTTATAGCTCTTCGCGTAGGTCGCATAGCCAAGGATATCGTCGCTGAATTTGTACGAGACCGTGAAATCGCCCGACACGTTCCAGTCGCTGAAATGGGGCGCGTAGCTTTGCGGGGCAAGCGTCGCGCACTGATCGCGGACCACGCTGCTGGCGGGAACGGGGTTGCAGGTTATCGGCTGGCCCGCGCCGTTAGTGACGATCGCGATATAGGAGCCGGATTTCTTGTCGTAGTTGACGCGCAGGCCGGGCTGCAGCGTCAGCCGGTCGGTGATGTGCCAGGCGAGCTGGCCGAAGGCGGCGAGGCTGGTCGTCTTCAGCAGAATATCGTTCTCGGAGCGCAGGCCGTTCAGCACTGCCGGGTTGCAGGCATTGGCGGTGGGTGTCGCGCAGCCGCTTGAACCGACGGGGACATTGCCGGGGTTGAGCGTCCAGCGGCTCGCGGCCGGGCCCTGTTGCTGCGCGCCGGTGGTGTGCTGCTTCTGGTGATAGGCGAACAGGCCGATCGTATGGTCGAGATGCTCGCCGGTCGCGGAATAGCGGAATTCCTGCGAATATTGATCCTGCTTCGACGGGTTGGCCGAAACGGTGGTGATCGGCAGGCCGGTGAAATCGCGGTCGTTCGACGGATCCCAATGCCAGAAGCGCCAGGCCGAGACCGAGGTAAGGGTGCCGGCGCCCAGCTCCCATTCCGCGCGCAGCGAGAGGCCGCCCAGCGTCTGCTTCGCCTGCAGCGGCGTGTCGAGATCGGTCAGCCGGTCAAAGGCATTGCGGCTGGGCGGGGCGTAGCCGAACGCCGCGGCGAGCGCGTCATACTGGCGGTTGAGCGGCCGCTGCGTCCGCCCGACGCGGACGAAGATCTGGGCGCAGCATTCCGGGTTCTGCCGGCTATAGTCGCCGGACAAAGTGAGGTTGAAGCCGTCCGCGACTTTCCAGAGCAGACTGCCGCGCAGGCCCAGATTATCCTGCTCGTTCACCCAGCGGTCGGTCGCGACGTTGAAGATGGTGCCGCGCCGCTGCGTCGCGGACGCGGCGAGGCGGATCGCGAGCCTGTCATCGACCAGCGGGCCGGAAACCGAACCCTTGGCCTGGAGATAGTCGAGATTGCCGAAGCTCAGCTCCAGCCGCGCCTCGGGCGTGAAGCTCGGCGGGCGGGTGGTGATGTTGATCGCGCCCGCCGTGGTGTTCTTGCCGTAAAGCGTGCCCTGCGGCCCGCGCAGCACCTCGATCCGCTCGACATCGACGAAGTCGAAGGTCGTGGCGGCGACGCGGCTGTTATAGACTTCGTCGACATAGATGCCCACGCCCTGTTCGATGCCGTCATTGGTGAGGCCGAACGGCGCGCCCAGCCCGCGGATGTTGGCGGCGGAATTGCGCGGATTGGTCGAATAGAATTGGAAGCTGGGGAGCAGTTGCTGGAGCTTGCCGACATTGCCGCTGCCGGTCGCCTGCAGCGAAGCGCCGCTGACCGCCGACACCGCGATCGGTACGTCCTGCAATTGCTCCTCGCGCCGCCGGGCGGTGACGGTGATCACTTCTTCCTCAGTGTCCGGAATGACGACGCCGGACGGACCCTGGGGCGGCGGCGCCGCTGCGAACGCCAGCGTCGATGTGTTCGCGAACAACAGGACAAGCAGGCGCGCCGAACGGTTGAGCATGTCGAATCTCCCTCGGAGCAAACATTTCTCAATCGTGACGGTAGAGTTAAATGCAGAAAAGCTTGGGGCGATGAAATGCGCGGTTTTCGGGGCTCAGCGCCTGACGGCGGTGTCAGGTGCGGGCTGCTATCTGGCGCCCTCTTCGCCCAGCATATAGTCCGCCAGGCTATAACAATGGCTTGCCTGATAGGCGTTCCGTCCGCGGTTCATGTGCGTCAGGTTAAAGCGCCGGATCGCCTGTAATGCCCGGGGCGCGGTGAGGAATTGGCGGATAGAGGCGGCACCGCGAACCTTGAGGCCGAAAATATCGTCGCCGCGCGGGAAGGCATAGCTGACATCTTCCGGCGTCTCGGCGCAGCTTTCGAGAAAGGCCTCGTCGACCTGTTCGTGATCGAGTGAGCGATCAGTCGTGAAGTCGGACAGATGCACGACGAAGAAGGCGCGCACACCGTCGCCGTCAGCATAGAGCGAGAAGAGCTCCATCCAGCTTGCGTTGACGCGAACGAGTGCTTTTCCCGGCGTCGATGGCAGGCAGGAAACGGACCAGTAATACCGCTCGGTCCGGCGCGGGATCGGAAGACAGTCGCGGCCGTAGCGCTGGAGAAGCTCGAGAATTTCCAGCGCTTGTGGCTGGCGCATAAGCTTCTCGAAGCGCGGAAGATATTGGAGACGCAGTTCCAGCGACTCTGGGCGCTTTTCGGAGTCGGGCGGGGTTATCTTCCCCAGCATCCAGTCATGCTGCTGCTGAAGATCCAGGAATCTCCGCAGGCCGGTCACGTTCGTTCGGCTGCTTATGCTCATGTCGCGGCCATCGAGGATCACTCGCTCGCTTTCCAACGGCTTTCGGCCGTGGGCCCGTGATACAGCTTTATGAAACGCGCGTCAGTCGGCTTGACGCGATTGGCCGCCCGTTCGGGAATAAAGCCGCGCGCCGGCCGGTCACTGCTCCGAAATTGGCGGAGACATCAGACAATGGACAAGATGGACCGGCGCGGCGCGCTGCAGTGCATGGGGTGGGCAGGCACGGGCGCGGTCTTCGCGCTCGCCGGCGGCGTGCCGGCCTCGATCGGGCTGGAGGCCGCGCTGGCGATGGAACCGCGCAGCGGGTCGCGCGGGCTGAGTTTCGTGCAGATCAGCGACACGCATATCGGCTTCAACAAACCGGCCAATCCCGATCCGCTCGCCACGCTTCGGGAAACGATCGCCAGGCTGAAGGCGGTGAAGCCCGATTTCGTGCTGCATACCGGCGACGCGACGCATCTCGCCACACCGGAGCAATTCGACACGGTGCAGCAGATGCTGGGCGACGTCGGCGTGCCTGTGCACTTCGTGCCCGGCGAGCACGATATTGTCGACGGCAGTGATCCGCGGCCGTTCCTCGCGCGTTTCGGCAAAGGCGCGAAAGGCGAAGGCTGGTATAGTTTCGACGCAGGCGGGGCGCATTTCGTGGCGCTGGTGAATTCCATTCACCTGGGCGATCGCGGCACGGGAACGCTGGGTGCCGACCAGCTTGCCTGGCTGCGCGCCGATCTGGCCGGGCAATCGGCCTCGACCCCGATTGTCGTCTTCGCCCATTTTCCGCTCTGGGCGCTGTATCCGGACTGGGGCTGGGGCACGGCCGACAGCGCCGAGGCACTGGCACTGCTCAAGCGCTTCGGGTCGGTGACGGTCCTCAACGGCCATATCCACCAGATCCAGCAGAAAGTGGAAGGCCATGTCACGTTCCACTCCGCCCGGTCGACGGCCTACCCCCAGCCGGCACCGGGCGAGGGCCCCGGCCCCGGGCCGCTCGTCCTCCCTGCCGAGCGGCTGCGCGGTGCAATCGGCCTGACCAGCGTGCGCGTCGCGCAAGGGCCGGGGCCGATCGCTCTGACCGATGCGACCCTGGCTTGAGGACCGGGCGATGACAGTCTTGATTGTGCTCGCCGCCGCCGCCGTCGCGCCGCGTGGCAATCCAGCGACCGGCATGAAGCTTTATCAGAGCTGCATGGGGTGCCATTCGCTCGACGAGAATGATGTCGGCCCAAAGCATCGCGGCGTCGTCGGCCGCAAAGCGGCGAGCGTGCCGGGCTATGCCTATTCAGCCGCGCTCAGGAAGTCCGGCATCATCTGGTCGCCGGAAATGCTCGATCGCTGGCTGACCAATCCGCAAAAACTGGTGCCGGGCGCGAAAATGTATTTTTCCGTTGCCAATCCGCAGAGCCGGGCGGACATCATCGCCTATCTGGCGCAGCACCGCTGAGGAGAGCGCCCGCATGCAGGGCCTTGCATGACTGCTTCCCCCCGTCGCGCTCCGCTGCGGCTCGCGTTCAGCCGTGATGCCGCGCCGCCGCCTGACCCGGACCGGTTCCGGCTGCTGGTGCTGCCGCACCTCGACGCTGCCTATAGCTATGCGCGCTATCTGGCGCGCGACCCCGTCGCGGCGGAAGATGTCGTGCAAGAGGCTTTTCTGCGCGCCTATCGCGGCTATCCGGGCTGCCGCGGCAACGAAAAGGCATGGCTGCTGACCATCGTGCGCCATTGCTTCATCGATTGGGCAAAAGCGAACGGGCGGCCGGCCCCTGAAGGTTCGGCGGAGGAAGCGGCCGATCCGGAAGACCCGGCGACGATCCTCCAGCGGCGCCAGGACCAGGCGACGGTGCGTGCGACGATCGAGGCGCTGCCCGAGCCCTTCCGCGAAACGCTGGTGCTCCGTGAGCTGGAGGAACTGTCCTACAAGGATATCGCCGGCTTGACGGCGGCTCCGATCGGCACGGTCATGTCCCGCCTGGCACGGGCGCGGACGATGCTGGCGGCGATGCTGCTGGGGCACGAAAGCGAAGGAGGCACGGAGCGATGACCGGCTGTCCTGATCGGGAAATGGCGCTCCAGGCCCTGGTGGATGGCGAACTCGACAGTCTGGCGAGCGCGGCGCTGGAGGTGCATCTGCGCGATTGCGCGGCCTGTGCGGCGGCGTTGGAGCGGCTGATGGCCGTCCGCGCCCTGCTGGCCGGGGCCGAGCAGCGCTATGCGGCGCCGACGGCGTTGCGCGCACGGATCGAAAACATGATCGCCGCCGATGCGCCGGGTCAGGGCCCTGCGCGTCCAGCAAACTCGGCAAGCCGGGCGAGCGCCTGGTTCGGCGGGGGCGCCATCGGCGCGATCGCGGCGAGCCTCGCCCTGCTGTTCGCTGTCCCGCAGCTGACCACCACGGCGTTGCAGGATCAGCTGATCGACAGCCATGTCCGCTCGCTTCAGGCGCAGCATCTGGTCGATGTCGCGACGTCCGACAGGCATGTGGTGAAGCCCTGGTTCAGCGGCCGGATCGATTTCACGCCGCCGGTGGTCGAACTCGCCGCGCAGGGCTTCCCGCTGGTCGGCGGGCGGCTCGACTATCTGGAGGGGCGGCCGGTCGCGGCGCTCGTCTATCGCCGCGGCCTGCACAGCATCAACCTGTTCATCCGGCCGGCGCAAGGGGTCGTGCCGGTCGCGAGTCTGACCACGAAGCGCGGCGGTTACAGCCTCGCGCGCTGGGGGTCGCACGGGTTCGAGCTCTGGGCGGTGTCGGACGCCGAGCCGGGCGGTCTTGGAGAGTTCCGGGAAGCATTCGAGCGGGCGGCCTGGGCTTCGACGAACGCTGCGACGCGGGAGTGAATCCCGCGTCGTCGGTCCTCGGCTTGGCCGAGGCCGGCCGGTCGCAAGCCGTCTCGGGGATAGCTTCGCTATCCGCGTGCGGACGTAAAATAGCGGCTTTCGGCCGTTATTTTACTCTTTCGACTTGCTCGAATTCCAGCTCCACTGGGGTCGCGCGGCCGAAGATCGAGAC
>JAFEEY010000044.1:12795-32397 GCA_018240865.1 Pseudomonadota bacterium
CGAACGGGCCGTCCAGCACCTTGATCTGGTCGCCGATCTCGTAATCGACGCGGATTTTCTGCTTGGGCGTCGCGGCGGCGGCTTCTTCCTTGGTCGAAAGGATGCGCGCGGCCTCGGCCTCGCTGATCGGCTGCGGGCGGCCGCTGGCGCCGAGGAAACCCGTCACTTTCGGCGTGTTCTTCACCAGGTGATAGACGTCGTCGTTCATCTCCAGCTTGGCGAGCACATAGCCGGGGAAGAATTTCCGTTCCGACTGCACCTTTTTGCCGCGGCGGACTTCGGTGACGGTCTCGGTCGGCACTTCGACCTTCTCGACAAGTTGCTCAAGGCCCATGCGGGTCGCTTCGGACACGATCGCGTCGCGGACCTTGTTCTCGAAACCGGAATAGGCGTGGATGATGTACCAGCGGGACATTGGGCGTTCTTTCGAAAGGGTCAGGCGGCGAGGGAGAGGAGCATCTTCACGATCAGGCTGAAGATGTGATCGATGCCGAAGAAGAAGACGCCCAGGATCGTCGTCATGATGATCACCATCAGCGTGGTCATCATCGTCTGACGGCCGGTCGGCCATACGACCTTCGCGGTTTCCACTTTCACCTGATTGATGAATTGCGGAATATTGCCGATCTTCAGTGCCACCGTGAATGTCTCTTCCGTCTGCCGGGTGAACGCCCCCGTCCGGGCCGGCGCCCGAGGAAAGCATCACCGATGTAGTGAGAGTTATGCGCTATAAAAGCAGTGGCGGACGGACGCAAGATGGCGGCGGTGCTTGCGGATCGCGAAGTGCGCCGCTACAGCCCGCGCCGGCCCGTTCGTCACGCTCAGGGCAGGCCTAGGAGTGTAGCTCAGTTGGTAGAGCATCGGTCTCCAAAACCGAGGGCCGGGGGTTCGAGTCCCTCCACTCCTGCCAGGCCGAAGCGAGGCGCGTAACAACACGCCAGTCGCGCGGCGACGCGAACAGCCGGCCGGCGCGCCAGGCGCGACCGACGACGCCGGGTTTACTCCCGCGTCTGCCCATCCAGCTAGCGACTTTAAGCCTAAGCAGCGACGCTGCGGCTTCCTTTGTTGAAGAGTGCCCGCGCGTCGGCCGCGTTCATCGGGCGGCCGAACAGATAGCCCTGGATCTTGCGGCAGCCGAGGCGGCGGATCATCGCCAGTTCCTCGTCGGTCTCGACGCCTTCGGCCGTGGTCGACATGCCAAGGCTGTCGGCGAGCGCCACGACCGCGCGCACGATCGCGATGCTTTCCGCCGTGTTGCGTGACGCACCGGCCACGAAGCTGCGATCGATCTTGATCGTGGAGAATTTGGTGCGGCTGAGATAGCCCAATGACGAATAGCCAGTGCCGAAATCGTCGAGCGAGAGCTTGACGCCGAGTGCGAGCACTTCGCGCAGCACCGCGATCGCGTGCGGCGCTTCGGTCATGAACACGCTTTCGGTGACTTCCAGCTCAAGCCGGTGCGGCGGCAGGCCGGTTTCCGTGAGCGCGGCGGACACAGACTGCGCGAAATTGCGATCGTGCAATTGCTCCGCGGAGACGTTGACGGCGACGCGAACGGTTGCGGGCCAGTTCATCGCTTCCTCGCAGGCCGTGCGCAGCACCCATTCGCCGATCGGCCCGATCAGCCGCGCTTGTTCGGCAAGCGGGATGAATTTGGCGGGCGAGATGCTGCCCAACTGCGGGTTGGTCCAGCGCAACAGGGCCTCGAAGCCCTCGATCGCGCCGCTCTCGCCGGCGACGACCGGCTGATATTGCAGGTGCAGCTCATTATTGGCGAGCGCGCGGCGCAGCGCGATCTCGAGTACGCGGCGTTCCTGCGCATCGACATGAAGCTGAGCTTCGTAAACCTGGACCAGGCCGCCGCCCAGATCCTTGGCCTTGTAGAGCGCGAGGTCGGCGGAGCGGATCAGCATCTCGGCGGTCGGGCCGTCGCGCGGGCCGATCGCGATGCCGGCGCTGGCGCCGACATAGAGCGTGTGCTGGTCGATATCGTAGGGCATCGACAATTCGGCGACGATGTGCTGCACGGCGGCTTCGATCTTGGCGGGATCGGCCCCGTCCTTGAAAATAATGCCGAATTCGTCGCCGCCGAGGCGCCCGCACAGCTCATTCGGGCCAGTCATCGCCTGCAGGCGCTCCGAAGCCCGGTCCAGCAACAGGTCTCCCACGGCATGTCCCAGCGTGTCGTTGACAGCCTTGAACCGGTCCAGGCCGACGATCGCGAAGGCGCAGCGGCTGCGCCATTTGTCGGCGGCCGCGAGTTCTTCGGTCAGTGCTTCGGAAACATGGAGGCGGTTCGGCAGGCCGGTCAGCGTGTCATAGCGCGCCATGCGGTTGATCTTGTCGGCCGAATGGTGCTCCGCCGTGACGTCGCTGCCCGTGCCGCGATAGCCGCAATATTGGCCGCGATCGTCCAAAACCGGGGCACCGGACAGCTCCCACCACAAAATGTCGCCCTTGACGGCGACGGGAAGGATAACGCTCCGGAATGGTGCGCGGGCCTTGATCTGGTCTGCGATGGTACGCAACGCGGCGGAAAAATTGCCGGTCTCCCACGTCTCGCCGGCCAGGATTTGGAGGAAGGAGCGGCCTTCGAGCGCGCGGGCGTCGTCGCCCAGCGCGTAAGCGAGGCGCGGCGAGACGCCGGTCAGGTTCTTGGCGGTATCGATCTGCCACTGCCAATCCGAATCATCGTCGGGATGGTCGAGCAGCGCGACGCGCACGCCCTCGATCGCGTTGGTGAGGACGGACGGCGAGTGGCGGCTGAGCGACAGCGCCCGGATGTGGGCCAGGCAGCGCGCGATCAGCAGCGAGTCGAACGCAGCGGTGCCGATCGCGAGGACCAGCAGCGGCCAGCCGAACGGCACGCCACTGACGGCGACAAGCGTCATGATCGCCAGTGGCAGTGCAGAGGCAAGCAGGATGGTCGCGGCGATCGTCCCCACAAAGCTTGCCGGGAACGAGCCTTCTGCGGATACGGCGCGGACTTTTCTCACCGCGCCAGATTAGGTGGAGTTCGTTAGCAATCGGTAAGTGGCGCGCGCGTTGACCATTCCGTCATGCCAGCGAAGGCTGGCATCTTATGACCGGTCCGGCGTTCGAGATGCCAGCCTTCGCTGGCATGACGGGTTTGATATCAAGCCGCGAGCGGCTGGATTTCGCCCGATAGGTACAGGTTGCGGGCCTTGGCGCGGCTGAGCTTGCCCGAGCTGGTGCGGGGCAAGGTGCGCGGGGGCACGAGTTCCACCACGCAGTTCATGCCGGTAATGCTGCGCACGCGATCGCGGATCGCTTCGCGCAGGCGTGTGCGCTCCTGGGGGTCGGAGGTCCGGCACTGGACCAGCACCGCCGGGGTTTCCTCGCCGCCCGGGGTCGTGATCGCGAAGGCGGCGATATCGCCCGCCTTGAAGCCCGGCAATTGTTCCACTGCCCACTCGATATCCTGCGGCCAGTGGTTCTTGCCGTTGATGATGATCATGTCCTTGGCGCGGCCGACAATGTAGAGATAGCCGCCGGACATATAGCCCATGTCGCCAGTATCCAGCCAGCCGTCGACCAGACAGGCGGCGGTGGCTTCGGGATCGCGGAAATAGCCGACCATCACCGACGGGCCCTTGCACCAGACCTTGCCGATCGCCGGCTCGGGCAGCGCGCCGCCGTCCTCGTCGCGGATTTCGACGGTCATGTCGCGCGCGGGCTTGCCGCAATTGACGACGGCGCGGAACCGCTGCGGGCCGTCATTGGCGGCGAGGCCGCCCGACAGCTCGGTCTCTTCGACCAGCTCGACCTGAATGCCTTCGCCCGGCGGCATGATCGTGACGGCGAGCGTCGCTTCGGCGAGGCCGTAGCTCGGGAGGAACGCGCTCGCCTTGAAGCCGGCATCGGCGAAGGCATCGACGAACGACTGCATCACATCCGGGCGGATCATGTCCGCGCCGTTGCCGGCGACGCGCCAGCGCGACAGATCGAACCGGTCCGACGCCTTGGTTTGGCTCGACATCCGCCTGGCGCAGATGTCGTAGCCGAAGGTCGGCGAATAGCTAAGCGTAGTGCCCGGATTGCGGCTGATCAGGTCCAGCCAGGCGAGCGGGCGGCGGGCGAAATCCTCGGTCTTCAGATAATCGACCGAGACCTGGTTCGCGACCGGCGAGAGCATGCAGCCGACCAGCCCCATGTCGTGATACCAGGGCAACCACGAGACGCAGCGATCGGTGTCGCACACTTCCATGCCATGTGAATGCGCGGCGAGATTGTTGAGCAAAGCCAGATGCGTGACGGCGACACCGTGCGGGAAGCGAGTCGATCCGCTCGAATATTGCAGATAGGCGATGTCGTCCGCCTGCGCCTCGGGTAGCGGCGCTTCCGGCGCCTTGGCCGCGCCGAGGTTTTCCCACGCAATCGCATCGACGCCGGCCAGGCGCGCGGCTTCGTCTGCCATGCTCGCCAGTTCGCCCGGATAGACGAGGAGCAGCGGATCGCAGCTTTCCAGCTGCACCTTCAACTGATCGACATAGGCCGAGGCGCCGCCGAACGAGGTCGGCAGCGGCAGCGGCACCGGCCAGGCACCGGCATAAACAGCGCCGAAGAACAGCGCCGCGAAATCCGGGCCCGTTTCGGCGATCAGCGCGATCCTGTCGCCCGGCTTCACGCCGCGCGCGATCAGACGATAGGCATAGGTCAGCGCGTCATGACGCAGCTCGGCATAGGGATAGGCGCGAGCGAGCGTGCCGCGCGCATCGCAGAAGTTCATGCCGCGCACCCCGCGCGCCGCATAATCGAGCGCTTCGGGCAGCGTCGAGAAATCCGAGAAACGGCGCGGAAGGCTGTCCTCGGTCGGCGTTGCGATTAAATCTGTCATTTCTTTCGCGTAAGACCCTGCTTCGATTGCGGCGGGCGCTTGCAACATCGCGTAGCCCTTTTTGCTTGCCTCACCACCCCTTAGGCCCGAAAAACGCCGGGCATGAGGCCTTTCAATCTGCCCTCTTCCAACGCGGCGGCGGTGAAAATCGGTCCTGACTGTGGCACAATCGTGGCGTAGCGGCGCAAGCGGCGGAAACGCAAGAGCCGCGCGCCCGCTGGATGAGGCCGCTCTGGAGCGATTCGCGCTGCGCTATGTCGAACGCTATGCGACGACACGCGCGAAGCTTGCCGCCTATCTCAATCGCAAGATTCGTGAAGGGGGGTGGACGGGCGAGAATCCGCCCGCGGTCGAAGCGATCGTGGAGCGCTTCGCTGAGCGCCGTTATGTCGACGATGCCGCCTTTGCCGTGGCGAAGGGCGCGAGTCTGACCAGGCGCGGCTATGGCGCGCGCCGTGTTTCCGCTGCTCTGAGGGCGGCCGGAATCGCGCAGGACGATGCAGCGCCGGCCGAAGATACGGCCCGCGAAGAAGCGTTCAATGCCGCATTGATTTTCGCAAACCGAAAGAAGATCGGTCCGTTCGCGTCGATCAAGCCGGATCCGGCTGGCCGCCGAAAGGCGCTCGCGGCAATGCTGCGCGCCGGTCATGACTTTGGCATTTCGAGACAAATTGTCTGGGCCGAGCCGGGCAATGTCCCGGAATGGACCAACGTTAATGAAACGTGAATCTGTGTTTCTGTTTTGCGACATCCACGCTATGTTGCGCTGTGGGACTTCGGGGGTAGTCGCGTGACGATGGAGAGGACAGCAACTCTGCTCGATCCGCCTGTGGCGGATGAGTGGCACGGCAATGCCGAGTCCGGCGAGATTCATGAGCTGGAGCGGCATTGCGGGACCGTGAAATGGTTCGACGCGACCCGCGGTTTCGGCTTTGTCGTCGCCGATGGTGACAGCGGTGACATTTTGATTCACTTCTCGATCCTGCGCGACCATGGCCGGCGTAGCCTCCCCGAAGGCGCGCGGGTCGAATGTCTCGCTGTACGCCGCGAGCGCGGCCTGCAGGCGCGTCGTCTGATCAGCTTCGACCTCAGCACCGCGACCGGCCCCGACCTCGACCTGCTGAGCGCGCCGCGCGACCGCGTCGATCCGCTCGACCTTACCGACAAGGCTGGGCCGCCGGAACTTGTCCGGATCAAATGGTTCAACCGGCTGAAGGGCTATGGCTTTCTGATCCGCAACGCCGATTCGGCCGATGTGTTCGTGCACATGGAAACCCTCCGCCGGGCGGGCATCGTCGATGTGCAGCCCGAGCAGGAGCTGATGGCCCGCATCGCCGACGGGCGCAAAGGTCCGCTCGCCGTCGCCGTCCAGCCGCGCGCCTGACACGCAAGGCCCTTCCGTCAGCGTCCATCCCCCGCTAAACGCGCGGGCTATGGGCTTTCTGTCTTCGATCTTCACCTGGTGGAACGGTGCCACCTGGGGCACCGCGCTCTTCACGCGCCGCAAGGGCGGCAAGGTCGGCGAGGACCAGTGGGGCAATGTCTATTTCCAGGCGAAAAAGCCGGACGGGATGGGCTGGACACGCCGCTGGGTGATCTACAAAGGCGCGAACGACGCCAGCCGGGTGCCGCCCGAATGGCAGAGCTGGCTTTACGGCCAGGCTGAGGACGTGCCTGATAAATCGCTGCCGCCCGCGCGCGCCTGGGAGAAGCCGCCGGTGCCGAATCTGACCGGTACGGCGCAGGCTTACCGCCCGCCCGGCGCACTCGAATCGGGCAAGCTGCGCGCTGCCTCCACCGGCGACTATGAGGCGTGGAGCCCGGACGCCGCATGAACCGCTGGGCGCTTGCCGGGATCGCTGTCGCGCTGGCCGGGGTCGGCGGCGCGGCCATCGCGCTGCAGAACGAAACGAGCGATCCCGTCTCGACGGAGGCGCCCAAGGCGCCGCCATCGCCCGAACCCTCGCCTTCGGCGACTGCGGCGGCCGCTACGCCGCGTGCGGCCCGCCCGGCTCAGGACGCCGCGCCCCCCGTTTCGGGCAAGGAAACGCCGATGAACGAGCGGGTCGCGGTGATCGGTCTGCTCAACAAACGGAACGGCATTTCGCGCGACTTGACGATGAAGCCCGGCCAGGCATTTCGGATCAATGATGTGATCGTGCGGCTGCGTGCCTGCGAGACGACGGCCCCCTGGGAAGCGCAGAAACTGACCGGCGCATTCCTCCAGGTCGATGCAGAGGGCGTCGACAAGAAGTGGCGCCGGGTGTTTTCCGGCTGGGTTTATAAGGAGTCGCCGTCGCTGAACGTGGTCGAGCACCCGGTCTACGACGTCTGGCCCAAGAGCTGCGCGATGACGCGGCCGGAGATTGGCCCCGGCACGACCCGGGTCGCCTCGCGCCCTGCTTCTTCGGGCAAACCCCCGGCCAGCCGGTCGAGCGCCCAGAACGAGGCGCCGACAGCGCCGGCGTCATCGCCTTCACCGGCCGCGAGCGCTTCGCCAAGCAACGCGATGTAGGCCGTCCGCGGCATCTCAATCGCCCCCAGCGATGCGAGATGCTCGGTCAGGAACTGGCAGTCGAGCAGGCGATAGCCCCCAACCCGCAGCCGCGCGACCAGATGAGCAAGCGCGACTTTCGAAGCATCGGTCGCGCGCGAGAACATGCTTTCGCCAAAAAAAGCGCCGCCCAGGCTGACGCCGTAGAGGCCGCCGGCCAGCCGGTCGCCCTGCCAGCACTCGATCGAATGGGCGTGGCCGTTCAGGTGCAGCGTGTTGCATGCTGACTCGATCTGCGCGTTGATCCAGGTGCCGTCTGCGCCCTGCCGGACGTCGGCGCAGGCAGCGATAACTTGCGCGAAGGCACGGTCGGCCGTCACCGTGAATACGTCCCCGCGCAGCGTTTTCCTGAGCGAACGCGACATATGAAAGCCATCGAGCGGCAGGATGCCGCGCATCTTGGGCTCGACCCAATAGATGTCTCGCGCGGCCCGGCTGTCCGCCATTGGGAAGATACCGGCAGCATAGGCGCGGAGCAGCAGGTTTGGATCGATGGCCCGCATGTACCGGAAATATGCCTTCCCGCCAGCGGTGCCAAGCCGCGACAAAATGCGACACGATCTACCCTCCCCAAGCGCGGCCGCGATCGCTAGGGCGGCCCCGCAGCCATTATGGAACGGAATCGTGCGCGTTTTTCAGTTTGTTTTCTGGTTCGCTTTGGCGGTCACATTGTACATGTGCCTCAGAAAACCGGTCATGATTGCGGAGGTCTCCGACAAGACCGAACATGTGGTGACCTTCGTCGCGCTCACGATGCTCGCGATCGCGGCCTATCCGCGCGCCATGCTTGCAGCGCAGGCGTTCATCCTGTCGGGCTTCGGCGCGATGATCGAGTTTATCCAGCCCTATTTCGGCCGCGACAAGGATGCGAAGGACTGGATCGCCGATACGATCGGGATCGTGATTGCTATGGCGATTGTGTGGACGATGCGCCGGCTCGTCCCGGCGTTGCGGGCGAATACCTAGCTTGCTTCGTCATCCCGAACTTGTTTCGGGATAAGAGTTGGGCCGCGTGAGGGCCGGAGATAATCGCTATCGCTACGCTGCATCCCGCTTATCCCGAAACAAGTTCGGGATGACGAATTTGGGTGTTCTGGATAACCGTCGAGGGGCGATGGCTAGCCGCGCGGCGCCTGATCGAGCCAGAGCTGAAAAGGCTTCCAGGGCAGCGGCTTTTCGAAGCGGATACCGACGACGTCGCCTTTTTCCCAACGCACCTCGGCGTTGGTCGCGCCGATGCCTTCGATCGACGCGACGATCGGTTCGCCTTTGCGGATCGGCTGATCGACGCGGCAGCTGAGGCCGCCGATCGAAATGTCGACGATCTCGCCTGTCGCCGTCTCGCCGCCATAGATCAGCCTGGCCTGGCCGCGGCGCGCGAAACGCGGCGCACGCGGGCGGACACGAAGCAGGCTGTTCCGCTCTTCCTTCAGGATCATTTCGACATTGACGCGCTGATCGAATTCGACGCCGACATTGCCGTCTTTGGCCCAGCGGACGATGCCGGTCATTTCCTTGTCGGAGCGAAGCTCGATCGCGACGCGCTGGCCGACATTCGGCACATGCAGGCATTCGAACATCAGCCCGCCCATCGACAGGTTGCGCACTACGCAGAGCTGGTCCTTGCCGTCCCACAGCGCGCGGCCGACGCGAAGCACCGAGATATGGCGCGCTCCTTCGCGGCGGTCCGACAGTTCCGATTCGAGAGGATAGCTGCAGGCAAGGGAGGTCATGGCATCTCCCGATAGATGGATTCACCTTAATTCCGGTTAATCCGCCACTGCGGTCGTACCGCTGGCGGAACTAGGGTAGCGCGCATAGCGTTCGGAAGCGGAAAGGGGTTTCTTGTTGAGAAGATTAGGGTTCGCGGTCGCCGTTGGGCTGTGGGGAGCGTGCGTCGCCGCTCAGCCGCCGGCGGACACGATCGTTCCCGATTCGGAATTCGATGCGGCGCTGCCCAAAATTGATGCGGATCTGAATGCGCCGCTGGCCCCGTTGCAGACGTTCGAGCAGCCGCCGGCGCCGGCGCCCGATCCGGTACTGACGGAGCCCTTGCCGCCGCTTGGCGGATTCGATGTGACGACGCCCACGGCGCCGGACAAAGCCGAAGAGCAGACGGCTACTGCGAATGTCCGCTACCAGGTCGTGGTCGAGGGATTGCGCGAGGTGGGGCTGGAGGGGCGATTCCGTGGCCTGTCGGCGCTGGACAAGGGCGACGGCGAGGCAGCGAACGGCGCCGCGATCACTGCGCGTGCCCGCGAGGATGAACGGCTGGCGGCGACCATCCTCCAATCCGAAGGCTATTATGACGCGACGGTCAGTTCCCGGGTCGAGCCGGTGCCGAACGCGCGGAACCGGGTGGTCGCGACGATCAGCGCCGTGGCGGGGCCCCGCTACAAATTGGGTGCGATCCGGGTCACCGGCCCCGCCACGCTGCCGCCGGACCTCGCGCGCGAGGCACTGAAGCTGAAATCGGGCGATGCTCTGGTCGCCGCAGATGTGGAAGCGGGCGAGGCGAACGTGCTGCTGCGCCTGCCGCAACAGGGCTATCCGTTCGTCACGCTCGGCAAGCGCGACGTGCTGCTCGATCCCGCGACGCAGATCGGCGACTATACGCTGCCGGTGACGCCGGGGCCGCGCAGCAGCTTTGGCGGCTTCACTACGGAGGGCAAACAGGCGTTCGGCGCGCGGCACATCGAAGTGCTGTCCCGCTTCAAACGCGGCGAGCTGTATGACAGCCGCCGGATCGACGATCTGCGCGAGGCGATGGTCGCGACGGGTCTGTTCTCATCGGTCGCGATCGAACCGATCAGGACCGGCCAGCCGGGGCCGGACGGTACCGAAGCGGTCGATCTGCGCGTGGTGCAGGAAGCGGGCCCGCCGCGCACGCTGGCGGCATCGGCGGGGTATCAGACCGGCCAGGGCTTTACGCTCAAAGGGAGCTGGACTCACCGCAATCTGTTCCCGCCCGAAGGGGCGCTGATCGTGACCGGCATCGCAGGCACGCAGCAGCAGGGCGCGAGCGTCACCTTCCGCCGCAACAATGCCGGTAAACGCGACAAGACGGTCAGCCTGTCGCTGAATGCGCTGCATGAGAATTACGATGCCTATGAGGCGTATACGGCCTCGCTGATCGGTCGCATCTCGCGCGAATCGACGCCGATCTGGCAGAAAATCTGGACCTGGAACTACGGGTTCGAGCTGATCACCACCGACGAGACGCGGCGTGATCCGACCCGGCGGCGCGACGACGGCACCTATTTCATCGCCGCCTTGCCCGCGCAGATCGGTTACGACCGATCGAACAGTCTGCTCGATCCGACCAAAGGCTTCCGCCTGACCGCGCGGGTGAGCCCCGAAGTCTCGCAGCGCGCGCATGGCGATTTCGACAAATATGTCCGCGCGCTCATCGACGGCAGCATCTATTATCCGGCGACCGACAGCCTGACGCTGGCTGGAAGGGTGCGGGTCGGCTCGATCGTCGGTGCACCGCGTGACAGCATCGCACCGTCGCGGCGGCTTTATGCTGGCGGCGGCGGGTCGGTGCGCGGCTTCGGCTACCAGGAACTCGGCCCGCGCGATGCCAATAACGATCCGCTGGGCGGCCGGAGCGTCACCGAATTCGCGGCGGAGGCCCGTTACCGCTTCGGCGATTACGGCGTGGTCGGCTTTGTCGATGCAGGTCAGGTCTATCAGTCCAGCACGCCCAAGCTTTCGAACATGCGCTACGGCATCGGCGTGGGCGGGCGGATGTATACCAATTTCGGGCCGCTGCGTGTCGATGTCGCGACGCCGATCGACCGGCGCAAGGGCGAGGCCAAAATCACGGTCTACGTCTCGATCGGGCAGGCTTTCTGATGATCGCGCGGCGGATCGCGCTCTGGGCGGGTGGCGCGGTCGTCGCGCTGCTGATCCTGTTCGGCCTGGCGCTGCTCGGGCTGAACACCGATCCCGGCCGCCGCTTCATCGCCGACAGGATCGGCGGCTTTTCGACGCAATCGGGCTTGCGCGTCCAGATCGGGCGGATCGAGGGGTCGATCTATGGCGTCATGACGCTGCGCGACGTGCGGGTGAGCGATCCGAAGGGCGTGTTCGCGACGGCGCCAGCAATCCGCGTCGACTGGCGGCCGTTTGCCTATGTGCGCAATCATGTCGATGTGCGCTCCGCGACCGCGCCGCTGGTGACATTGAAGCGGATGCCGGCGCTGAAGCCAGTGCCGAGCGAGCCCAATGCGCCGTTCCTGCCCGATCTGGATATTGATGTCGGGCGGCTGAAGGTCGACCGGCTGGTGCTGGAAGCGCCGGTCTCGGGCCAGCGCCAGGTCGCGACAATCGACGGCCGAGCCCATATCGCCGACCGGCGGGCGCAGGTGCGCGCAGATGCCAGCGTGATCGGCGGCGGCGACCGGCTGAAGCTGGTGCTGGACGCGGTGCCCGATGACAACAAGCTGGACATCGACGCACACCTGTCCGCGCCGCAGGGCGGCGTGATCGCGGCGATGGCCGGGCTGAAAGCGCCGCTGGAGGCTTCGGTCGCGGGACGCGGCAGCTGGCGGGCGTGGAACGGGCGGTTGGACGCGATGCTGGGTGGGCAGCGCCTCGCTGGTCTGGCGCTGACCGCGCGCGACGGCACCTTCGCGCTGAAGGGGCCGGTACAGCCCGGACTGATCGCGCCCGCCGCCGCGCGGATCACCGCGCCTGCGCTGGACGTGGATCTGACCGCCAGGCTCGATAAACGCATCGCCGACACGAAGCTGGCGCTCCGCTCAGATGCGCTGGCCGTTGACGCGGCAGGCGAGATCGACCTGGCGCACAGCCGGTTCGGCGCGGTGCGGGTGAATGCGCAGTTGCTGAAGCCCGCCGCAATCGCGCCCAACCTTAACGGGCGCGATGCGCGGCTGGCGCTGGTGCTGGACGGGCCGTTCATACAGCCGGTGGTCGATTACCGGCTGTCGGCGCAGGCGCTGGGCTTCGGCACGACAGTCGTCGAGCGGCTGCAGGCGGGCGGGCGGGCGCGGGTGGACGCCAAGCGCATTCTGATCCCGGTCGATGCGCGGGCGGCGCGGGTGACGGGGCTGAGCCCGTCGGTTGGCGGCCTGCTCACCAATGTCTCGATCAAGGGGCAGCTCGCATTCAGCGGCGACACGATCCTGTCGGACAATCTGCGCATCCGCTCGCCGCAGATCGACGGCGTCGCGATCGTGGTCGCGGACTTGTCGAGCGGCATCTACCGCGCGGGACTGAAGGGCCGGATCAATAACTATCTGATCCAGGGCTTCGGCATCATCGGGGTCGAGACCGATGTGAACCTGGTCGCGAAGCAGAGTGGCGGCTTCGCGCTGACCGGGCGGTTCGCGGCGCAGAGTGTGCGGATCGACAATGACAGCGTGCGCGGCCTGCTCGGCGGGCGGACGCTCGTCACCGGCCGCATCCGCTATGGCCAGGATGGCGTGGCGGAGGTCACGCGCCTGCGCCTCGCCGCGCCCAGGCTCCGCATCAGCGACGGCGGCGGCACCTATCGCCCGGACGGCACGATCAGCTTCCGCGCCACCGGCGTTTCGGAGGATTACGGGCCGCTGACCGTGTTCGTGACTGGCACCGCCGCGCGGCCGCAAATCCGCATTCGGGCCGCCCGGCCCAATATCGGCGTGCAACTGACCAATGTGGATGCTCTGATCCGCTCGGTTGGCGACGGCTATGCGATCATCGCGAACGGCGGCTCGCCCTATGGCCCGTTCAGCGCCGACCTGTTCGTGACCACCGCGCGCGGGCCGATGGCGGTCGATATCCGCAAGGCGCATTTCGCCGGCATCGACTTCGCGGGCCACGTGATGAAGAGCGCGGCCGGGCCATTCGTGGGGCGGCTGAGCCTCAACGGATCGGGCTTTACCGGCACCGTTTTGCTCGGCGCGCAGGGCAGCGTGCAGACCGCGCAGGTGTCGGCGCGTGCCGTCAACGCGACGATCCCGAGCGAACCGCCGATCCGCATCGGCCGCGCGCTTATCGAGGCGCGGATCATCCTTTACGCGACCGCACCGTTAGTGGTGGCAGACATTCAGGCAGCGGGCGTGCGGCAGGGCGATACCGTGATCCGGGCTGCGCGGGCGAAAATCAATTATCAGGGCGGCCACGGCACCGCGGCATTGGTCGCGAAGGGGAGCGCGGGCGCGGCGTTCGACATTGCCGCCAATGCAGCGCTCCAGCCCGGTCTTTACCGCGTCGCCGCGCAGGGCAAGTTGAACTCGGTCGCTTTCCATACCGAACGGCCGGCAGTGATCCGCGCCGCGCAAGGCGGCTATACGCTGGAGCAGACGGCGGTGGTGCTGCCGCAGGGCCAAATTCGGCTCGAAGGGCGGTACGGACCCGGACTGCAACTGCACAGCCGCTTCGACAATCTCGATCTTTCCGTGCTGAACGCCTTCGCCTCGGGCGCGGGCGTCGGCGGGCGGGCGACTGGCCGGCTGGATTTCGAGCAGACGGGCAACGCCTTCCCGCACGCCGATCTGCGGCTCGATGTCGACAATTTCACCCGCACCGGCGCGGCAGTGGTGTCGGAGCCGGTCGATCTCGCCCTGCTCGGCACGCTTCGGCCCGAGGGCGGCGATCTGCGTGCGCTGATCCGGCGCGGCGGCCAGGCGATCGGACGGCTGCAGGCGCGTTTGCAGCCGATCGGCGCGGGCGCGGCATGGACCGAGCGGCTGATGCACGCGCCGCTCTCCGGCGGCATCCGCTATAACGGCCCGGCGAGTGTGCTCTGGTCGCTGACCGGCATCGCCGATCAGCAGCTGACCGGCCCGGTCGGCGTCGCGGCGGATTTCGGCGGGCGGCTCGACCAGCCGCAGCTGACCGGCGTGGTCCGCGCCAATGCGCTCGGCTATATCAACGAGACCTACGGCACGCGGATCAGCAATATCCGCCTCAATGGCCGCTTCACCAGCGACCGGCTGGAGATCAGCGAATTCGCAGGCCAGGCAGGCGAAGGGACCGTGAGCGGATCAGGCAGCATCGGCTTGTCGGCGGCGGCGGGCTATCCGGTCGATATCCGCGCGACCCTCAATCGCGCGCGCCTCGCCCGGTCCGACGCAATCGGCGCGACCGCGACCGGCACGCTGCGCCTGACCAACAGCCGCGAGAACGGAGCCTTGATCCAGGGCGATCTGCGCCTGCCCGAAGTGCGCTATCAGATCGTCCGCCAGGGTGCGGCCGAAGTCGCGGTGCTGGAAGGCGTGCGGCGGAAAGGTGCGCCGCCGCCTTCGACCGAACCGGAACAGGCGGCGTTGCCCAGCCGCTTCAAGCTCGACCTGCGCCTGCGCGCCGACAATGAGCTGTACGTGCAGGGCATGGGGCTCGAATCCGAATGGGCGGCGGACCTGCGCGTGACCGGCACGTCGGCCGCGCCGATCATCGTCGGCCGGGCGAATGTCGTGCGCGGCACCTACAGCTTCGCCAGCCGCCGCTTCGACCTGGACGACAACAGCTATATCGCGTTCGAGGGCAGCACCAACCCGGCGCTCAGCATCCGTGCGACCGGCGATGTGACCGGCACGGACGTGACGATCAATATCGGCGGCCGGGCCTATCAGCCGCAGATCACGTTCAGCTCGACGCCGGCCCTGCCGCAGGACGAATTGCTGTCGCGCATCCTGTTCGGCGAATCGATCACGAATATCTCGGCGATTCAGGCGGTGCAGCTGGCAGCCGCACTCAACAGCCTGCGTGGGGCGGGCGGCGGCCTCAATCCGCTCGGCAAATTGCGCTCGGTCGCCGGCATCGACCGGCTGCGCATTCTCGGCGCTGACGAAACCACGGGGCGCGGCACCGCGATCGCTGCCGGCACCCACATTTCCAACCGCATCTATGTGGAGATGGTGACCGACGCGCGCGGCTTCACCGCGACCCAGATCAGCGTCTCGCTCTCGAAGGCGCTGAGTGTGCTGTCGCAGGTCAGCTCCTTCTCGGGCACCAATGTGGAGCTCAGGTACAAGAAGGATTACTAGCCCATCTCTTCCTCTCCCCGGCGGGGAGAGGCGACTCGCGGAGCGAGCGGGTGAGGGGGCTCGGCGCTTGAACAACGAACCCAGAACCCCCTCACCCAACCCTCTCCCCGCCGGGGAGAGGGCTACTACCCCCGCGCTGCCGGGCTGAAGGTCAGCTCGAAATCGTTCCAGCTATAGGCATAAAGTTCGGGCGGGAGGCGGAGCGGGGAGCAGCGGACGACCGACTCGATCGCTGCCTGCGCCATCTCGTCCGCGAACATCTGGTTGGACGGCGTTACGCCGGTCTGCCAGACCACCGCCGGCACGCCTATGATGGAGCCGTCGGGCGCGTAGCGGACGTGGAGGCGCGTGGCGATGCGCCGGCCCTCGCCCATCACCTTGGGCGTGCGGTAGCAGCGTTTCACCTGCGCGGCCGCGTCGGCAGTGACGCGGGCAATGACGGCGGGCGGCAGGCCGGCTGACTGCCGCTGCGGCATGGATCCGGCGCAGCCGGCGGCCAGCAGACTTCCCGAAACCGTCAGCAGGATGCGCGCGGGGCCGGGCATCGGGACGGACCTAGTCGCGCGGCTTGGGCGGTCCGCGCCGTCCGGACGGGCGGCCGCCCGGGCCTGAAGGCTTGGGCCCGCGCGGGCTGTTGGAGGGCGGCGGCGCGCGGCGCTGGCCCCGGCCGACGACCGGCGCCGGGGCCGGCCCGCGCCGTTCCGGCATGGCGCCGCGGCCCGGCATCACCGAATAGCCTTCCTTCAGCAGCCGGGTGAAGGCGGCGCGGACATTGGACGCAATCGCGGCCTGCACTTCTTCCGGCAGGTCGGCGAGCGTGACGTTCGCGTGGACCACGTTCAGGTCGCGCAGCAGCGTGTTGGGCAGGCCCTTGGACGCCGCCTTCATCGCCTGGATCGAATCGATCACGGCGGAGAAGATGATGTCCTGCATCAGATCGGTCGCGCTCTTCATGCCGCCCATCTAGCCGATTGAACGGCTTTTGGTAGCGGGTTTAGTGCGCCAATCCGTTAGCGCCGCCAGCGGACCCTGCCGGTCCGGGTCAGGCAATAGCGCCGTCCATGGTCCGCCCGGCAATATGGGCCGCGATCGCACCGGCAGCGGGATTCGCGGACCGCGCCGCGATCCACGACAGGCGGCGTCGCCGACGCGCCCTCGCCGACGATTCCGACCGAGACCCAGCAGCCATATTCGCCGCGATCGAGCTTCACCCAGCCCGTCGTGCGGTCGACGATCCGTACCGTGTCGCCGCCCCACAATTGCTGCACCACCCGGCTCGACGGATCGGTCGTCGCGCGGCACTGCGCATTGCCAAGCAGGGTCGCCGCCGATGCCGGCGCTGTGGTCGCGAGAAACAGCAATGCGATCGGCAGGGCGCGCATGCACCACCTCCTGTAAGAGCGATCGCACTTTATCAGCGGCGCATCCCCCTGGCCATTGCTGCGTTGTGCCTTCATCACCGGAAAGGAGGCGGACATGCCGCGCGGCGACAAAAGTGCCTATACGGACAAGCAGAAGCGCAAGGCCGAGCATATCGAAGAAGGCTATGAAGACCGCGGCGTTCCGAAGAAGGAAGCCGAACGGCGGGCCTGGGCCACGGTCAACAAGGAATCGGGGGGCGGCAACAAATCCGGATCGGGCCGGGGCAAAAAAGATACGCACGTATCGTCTTCGCGCGGCGGCAAGGCCCACAAATCCGGTTCATTCGAGCAGCGTTCGGCAGCGGCGCGCAAGGGCTGGGTGACGCGGCGCAAGAACCAGGGCAAGTGATCGACCCCGCGTGAAGGTTGCCACCTATAACGTCAACGGCGTCAACGGGCGGCTGCCGGTGCTGCTGCGCTGGCTGACGGAATCACAGCCGGATATCGTTTGCCTGCAGGAACTGAAGGCGCCCGATGAGAAATTCCCGGAACAGGCCATTCGCGATCTGGGCTATGACGCGATCTGGCACGGGCAGAAGAGCTGGAACGGCGTCGCGATCCTGAGCCGGGTGGGCGATATTCACGAAACGCGGCGCGGCCTGCCCGGCGATCCGGACGATACGCACAGCCGCTATATCGAAGCAGCCGTTGCCGGCATCATCATCGGCGGCCTTTACCTGCCCAACGGCAACCCGCGGCCAGGGCCGAAATTCGACTATAAATTGCGCTGGTTCGAACGGCTGATCGAGCATGCGGCGAGGCTGCTGGCGAGCGGCCTGCCGGTCATGCTGGCGGGCGATTTCAACGTGATGCCGACCGATCTGGATGTCTATAAGCCGGAGCGCTGGCTGGACGACGCGCTGTTCGCCCCCGAAGTGCGTGAGGCCTATGCGCGGCTGCTGGCGCAAGGCTGGACCGATGCGCTGCGCACGCGCCATCCCGGCGAGACAATCTATACCTTCTGGGACTATTTCCGGAATGCCTTTGCCCGCAACGCGGGGCTTCGCATCGACCATCTGCTGCTGAGCCCGGCGCTGGCGGCCCGTCTGACCGACGCGCAGGTGGACGTGGCGGTGCGCGGGTGGGAGAAGACCAGCGATCACGCCCCGGTCTGGATCGAGCTTGCCGACTGAAATGGTGCCGGTTGCAGGAATCGAACCCGCGACCTTCGGTTTACAAAACCGCTGCTCTACCAGCTGAGCTAAACCGGCGCCGCGCCCCCATGCGTCAACGGACGCCGAACGTCCAGCCCTCCGTGCGCGCTAGGGTGGGAGTCAGCTTGCCGGGGAGCCAGAGTGTCGGGTCATCAGCGACGGCCCGGAGCCAGGCGGACGCCAGGATCGCATCGGTCGCGTGATCGTCATAGCGCGCGAGGGGCGCATGCGGCGCGCTGCCAAGGGCGGCGAGGGCGCGGTCCAGCGTGGCGCCGTCCCTGATCTTGGTGCGGCCCCGCCTGAGCCCGGCTGCGGTGGCGGCGATGCTGGTATAGATTTCGACGACCACCGGCCCGGTTTCAGATACTCGATCATAGGGCCTGTCCTGAGCGAAGTCGAAGGGCCAGATCGGCAGCCTGCCGTGGATCCGGTGAAACAGGCGCATGCCGGTCAGGCTCGACTTGCCGACCTGCGCCGCGCCGACCAGGTTGAAGTTGCTGTAGGGATTGCACAGGCCCTGCTCGCGGCTGGCGTCCTCGACGACGCGGAAGCGGCCCGCGCCCGGCGGGAACAGGTCGCCGCACCGCCCGCCGTGACGGCGGAAATGGCGGCTGGCTTCGGGATGGTCGACAAAGCTGTTGGCGCCGAGATTGGGTTCGCCTGCACTGATTTCCTCGACCAGCGCCCAGAGGCCGCGCACATCGGCGGGACTGCGGTCCCAGCCGGGGAAGAACGCGCCTTTGTCTGTGAAAGCGAGCGAGGGAGACAGATCGAGGCCGATCAGCCAATCGCCTTTCAGGCCCAGCATCCAGTCCAGAACATTGCTGCGCGACCAGATATGGCCGGGGCGTTCCAGCACCGGCGCGGTGTCGCCGATGCGGCAGGTGGCGACGGCGATGCCTTTCTGCCGCGCGCCCGTAGCACCCGACCAGTCGATCGCGGCGAAATGGGTGAATCTCATCCGTCACCCCGGCGAAGGCCGGGGCCCAGCCCAACAAAAAGAAGAAGCTGGACCCCGGCTTTCGCCGGGGTGACGTGGAGGAGCGTCAAGGCCGCTCCCCGAAAGCCGCGCGCTGGGCCTTGCTCGCCCGGTCCCACCAGGCGCGGGTGATGACGCGCTTCACTCGCTCGGGATCGGCAGAGCCGTAGCGCACCAGCAAACCCGGCCAGCCTTCATAGTGCGGCGTCTGCCAGAAGGTGTCGGGATCGGTTTCCAGCAACACCGCCTTTTCCTCGTGCGGGCTCATCACATGGAAGCTGTCCGGCTCGCGGCCGGGAGAGACGAACGCCTTGCCTCGCACTTTGGGGCACATCTTGCCGTAGAAGGACGCCATCTCGACGTCCGGCAGCGAACAGGCGAGGGCGACGACGTCTTCCCAGTTTTTCATTTGAGCGCCGCGATCACATCGGCGGAGAATTTGGCGATGTCGAAGGGGGATCCGGCCGGATCCTCGCCGCGCCGGACGATGACCAGCTTCTTCGACGGCACGACCATGATATACTGCCCGCGATTGCCCTGCGCCGCGTAGCTTCCCTCCGGCAGCCCCTGCTTC
The DNA here is from genome assembly GCA_018240865.1 of Pseudomonadota bacterium. Classification (GTDB taxonomy): domain Bacteria; phylum Pseudomonadota; class Alphaproteobacteria; order Sphingomonadales; family Sphingomonadaceae; genus Sphingomonas_B. The sequence goes on from JAFEEY010000044.1 coordinate 32,333, forward strand.
GGCCCGAACAGCCACAGCGTCGCGCCATAGCCGGGGCCGTCGGCCGGCTGCGGACCGGACGGCGT
>JAFEEY010000045.1:0-8649 GCA_018240865.1 Pseudomonadota bacterium
AAAGGCATTCTTCGCGGTCTGCTGGCTGATCGTGGAGCCGCCGCGGATGATCTTGCCGCCGCTCGCATTGCGGATCGCCGCCGCGGCGATCGCATCGACGTCGAAGCCGCGGTGCGAACAGAATTTGCCGTCCTCCGCCGCGATCGCGGCGCGGGCCATGTTCGGGTCGATGCGGGACAGAGGCATCCAATCCTTCGCGACGCCCCGGCCTGAGATCGCATCGCCCAGCATCGTGAACGTGTAGGGCGGCGGCAGGAAGCGGTAGAGCGCGACCCAGAGCAGGGTGACGACGAAAAAGCCGAGCAAAAGCTTGATCAGCAACCGGAAAGGGCGGAACTTCATTCTGGCGCCGGAACGGCGGCGAGTGGGACGGGAGCGCGCGCTTGTGGCCATGGCTTTTGCTAGCGTGAAAGGGGCGGTGCGTCACGCCATCTTGATGCTGGGCTTGCTGGGGGTGCCGGCGCTGGCGGATGAGCGTGATCTTTGCCCCGAACGGCCGGGGCTGGATACGCCCCCCTGCATCGTCGATGCCGGACGTGTGCTGGCTGAGGTCGGCGCGATCGACTGGACACGGGACCGGCAGACCGGCGTGCGGACCGACACGGTGTTGATCGGCGATGCGCTGCTGCGCCTCGGGCTGACCGATCGGGTCGAGGGGCAGGTCGGCTGGACCACCTATGGCCATGTGCGGACCCGCGATGCGCGGGGCATGTCCAGCCAGTCCGGCATCGGCGATGTGACGGCAGCGTTGAAATTCGGTCTTGTCCATCCCGACGGAAGTGGAACGTCGATCGCATTGAAACCTTATGTGACGCTGCCCGCGGGCGGGCGGGCGATCGGTGCCGGGACGTGGGGTGCGGGATTGCTGGTGCCGGTGAGCTTTGATCTCGGCTCAGGCCTGCAACTTGCATTGACGCCGGAATTGAATGCGTTGCCGGATCAGGATCGGTCGGGGCGGCATCTTGCTTTCGGAAGTACCGCTGGCGTGCAAGGCAGGATCAGCGAAGCCGTCGGGTTCGCGATCGAGGTGCAGCTGATCCGCGACCGCGACCCGTCAGGCCACTCGACCCAGGCACTGAGCGAAGTCTCGTTCGCCTGGCAGCCGGGGAAGAATGTGCAGTTCGATATGGGCGCGGTGGCAGGACTGAACCGCGCCAGCCCGGACCTGGAGCTGATCGCGGGCGTGTCGCGGCGGTTTTGATCCCTTATCGCCGTCATCCCGAACTTGTTTCGGGACAAGCGAGACGTTGGGTGGCAGTCAGAGGTTATCCGCGACCGCCACGCATGCCCGCCTCTTGTCCCGAAACAAGTTCGGGATGACGGTAAGGGCAGGGCTTACGCCATCGCCAGCAGGCGCTTCTCTCCGGCCAGGCGCATCATCGCGCGCTGCAGTTTTTCGAAGGCGCGGACCTCGATCTGGCGGACACGCTCGCGGCTGACGCCATAGACCTGGCTCAGCTCTTCCAGCGTCTTCGGTTCCTCGGCGAGGCGGCGTTCGGTCAGGATGTGCTTCTCGCGGTCGTTCAGATCGTCCATCGCCTCGAGCAGCAATTCGTGGCGGACCTGCTTTTCCTCGCCCTCGGCCAGCAGCTCGTCCTGCAGCGGATCGGTATCCGCCAGCATATCCTGCCACTGGCTCTCGCTGTCGTCGCGCATCGAGACGTTCAGCGACGTGTCGCCGCCCATCGCCATGCGGCGGTTCATGCTGACGACATCGTCTTCGGAAACGCCCAGATCGGTCGCGATCTTGGTGACGTTTTCGGGGCTCAGGTCGCCATCCTCGAATGCGTCGATCTGGTTCTTCATCCGCCTGAGGTTGAAGAAGAGCTTCTTCTGCGCGGCCGTGGTGCCCATCTTCACGAGGCTCCAGCTGCGCAGGATGAATTCCTGAATCGACGCCCTGATCCACCACATCGCATAGGTGGCGAGGCGGAAGCCGCGATCGGGCTCGAATTTCTTCACGCCCTGCATCAGGCCGATATTGCCTTCGGAAATCAGCTCGGACACCGGCAGGCCATAGCCGCGATAGCCCATCGCGATCTTCGCGACGAGGCGGAGGTGCGACGTCACCAGCTGCGCAGCTGCCTCGGGGTCGCCATGTTCCTGATAGCGCTTGGCGAGCATATATTCCTGCTCGGGCGCCAGGATCGGGAATTTCTTGATCTCGGCGAGGTAGCGGTTGAGGCTGGCCTCGCCGCCCAGCGCCGGAATGGTCGCGGGGACGTTTTTGCCGTTCGCCATGATTTTTCTCTTCTCCCTGCCGTGCGGCCACCCTTAATGCGGGCGAGGCCGAAAACTTAACAAACCTATACCGATAGTGCGCTTAACAGTTCCTGCATGTCATCGGGCATCGCACTGTCAAACGCTAAAGCCTGACTATTGATGGGGTGGATGAAGCCGAGCCGTGCCGCGTGCAGGGCCTGGCGTTCAAAACCCAGTCGTTTCAATATCTCGCGCGTGGCCGGCCGGCTGCGGCCATAAACCGGATCGCCAAGCAACGGGTGGCCGATCGAGGCCATGTGGACGCGGACCTGATGCGTGCGCCCTGTCTCCAGCCGGCATTCGACCAGCGCCGAGTCGCGCAACGGTTTTTCGAGCCGGTAATGCGTTACGGCGCGCTTGCCCCGCCCTTCGCCGACGATCGCGACCTTTTTCCGGTTCGCGTCGGAGCGGGCGAGGTTGGCCTCCACCGTGCCGGAGCCTTTCGGCAGGCCCGCGACGATCGCTTTGTAGCGCCGGTCGATGCTGTGCGCCGCGAATTGCTTCGCGAGCCCTTCGTGCGTGCGGTCGGTCTTGGCCGCCACCAACAGGCCGGATGTGTCCTTGTCGATCCGGTGGACGATGCCCGGCCGCGCGACGCCGCCGATGCCGGACAGGCTGCCGCCGCAATGATGGAGCAACGCATTGACCAGAGTGCCGTCCGGATTGCCGGCGGCGGGATGAACGACCATGCCCGCCGGCTTGTCGATCACGATCAGATGATCGTCCTCGAAAACGACCTTCAGCCCCAGATCCTGCGCCTCGTTATGCGCGGGGCGTGGGGCGGGAACTTCGACCGCGAAGCTTTCGCCAGCCCGCGCCTTGATCGCGGGGTCGCGAGGCAGGGCGCCGTCACCGCGACGGACATTGCCGGCCGAGATCAATGCCTTGATCCGCTCGCGCGACAAGACCGGCAGCGCGGACGCGAGCGCGCGATCGAGCCGCCAGCCTTCCGCTTCGGCGCCGATCACAGCTTCTAATATGGAAACCCCCCGGCTCATCTTATAGGCCGGGAGATGGGGATGATGTTGGAAATTTCAAGGCGCGCGCTGGACGCGATCCGAAGTCACGCGGCGTCCGATCCGGCACGCGAAGTGTGCGGACTGCTGTTCGGGTCGGTGCAACGGATCGAAGCCGCAGAAGCTGTGATCAACGTCGCGGACAATCCCGCACGGCGCTTCGAGCTGGACCCCGCCGCTCTGTTCCGGGCAATCCGGGCCGAGCGGGCGGGAGGGCCGCCGCTGACGGGTTATTATCATTCTCACCCGGGCGGGTGCGCCAGTCCTTCACAGGAAGATGTGGCGAATGCCCGCGAAGACGGCAAAGTGTGGTTGATCACGTCAGCGGGCCAAGTTACCGCTTGGCGGCTTCGCGCGGGCGCCTTCGAACCGGTTGTGATGATCGAAAGCTGATAAACTAAGCGGGCGGAGGCCCAGCGCCTCCGCCCGCTCAGTTCAGACCATGACAACCTTGCGGACGCGCAACCGTACCGAGGCGCCAGCCATGCCGAAGCCCGCGATCAACATCGCCCAGGTCGCCGGTTCGGGCACGCCGGGGTTCGGCGGAGCCACGAAACCATTGATCACGAAGAGGCTGTTGCCACCGCCGAAGGTCGAGAAGATGAAATCTCCCGTCAGCGGGTCGATGACCGCACCTTCGGCGCCGTTCAATCCCGACAGGAAAACGCGGCGGGAAGCGGCGATCGGATCCCCGTTCGCATCCGCATCATATGCCGCCACGCTGCCGAGCCCATATTCGGAGACGAGGATGCTGTTGACGCCGAAACCCGCATTTGCGCCGGAGACGTACACCAGACCTTCCGGCCCGCCGTTGATCTGCGCGGTGAAGGTCGCGTTGATGTCGTAGGTGCCGACGCCGTCGGGCGTCAGCGTGGCGTCGTAAAAGCCGCCGCCGTTGTAACTGACGATCTTCATCCGGCCCGCACCGCCGAATCCGGCGGGAACGAATTGCAGAGCCCCAACCGAACTCGCGACACCTGTTGCAGATATGATTTTGTCGGGCGTGTGGCTGCCGGGCTTGAATTGCAGGATTGTGTTGTTCGGATAGCCGGTTGCAAACAATACGCCGCCCGGGCCGAAAGTCAGGCCACCGTCAATAAACGGGGCGGGCGCATAGACCGTGGATGGCGCGGAAAAGCCTATAATGTGATTGCTGGCGTCTCGCGTCAGACCGATCTGCGCGATGTAACCACTGGCGCCATTCGCTTCGCCGCCCACCAGGAGCGTATTGTTGTCCAGAAAGGCCACACCGCCGAGCAGGCCCGTGACCCCAGTCGGGGTGCCGAGATTATTACAGCTATAGGATGCTGCGAAAGCGGCACCAAAGGTCGCGCTGCAGGGCGCGGCATTGGCCTGTGAGGCAGAAAAGATCGCCGTAACACCCGCTGCCGCGAACGCGAATCGCGTTTTCCAAAACATATCGATCACCCCCTTGTTAATCAGTGACTTAGACTGCCGCGACGCCTGCGTTCTTTTATTTTTGGTTGATATCACGAATGATAGAAGCGCGGAAGGCAGTGGCGTCATGATGCCACGACCGTTTTGAAATGGGACATTCCCTGGCCGCACGCTCCGCCGCCGAGTCAGTGGACCGCCTCTTGCCCCCGGCGGTTACGTCCGCCACAGAAGCGCCATGACGACCAGCGCCATCGATTTCGCCAGCCTGCTCTGCTCCCGCCTCTGCCACGATTTGTTGAGCCCCGTGGGGGCGCTCAACAACGGGCTGGAGCTGCTCGCCGACGAACATGATCCCGAGATGCGGGATCGGTGTCTGGACCTGCTGAACGAAAGCGCGCGGGCATCGGCCAACAAACTCAAATTCTTCCGCCTTGCATTCGGCGCGGCGGGCGGGTTCGGCGACAGCGTCGATGCGCGTGAAGCCAAAGTCGCGATCGAGGGTATGTTCGGCGATGGCGGCCGGATCGAGATCGGTTGGATGGTCGAGGCGGCCACGCTCAGCAAGCCGGCGATCAAAGTGCTTTTGAACCTCTCGCTGATTGCCGGCGACGCACTGGTGCGCGGCGGCCGGCTCGATATCGGCGCGGAAAACACCGCGAACGGCGTTGAGATGGTCGTGAAAGCCGAAGGGCCGCGCCTGGTACTCGATCCCGAGCTGCGTCAGGCACTCGAAGGTCGCACCGCCGAGGCGGACGTAACGCCGCGCGCCGCCGCTGCCTGGCTGGCGTCGGAGCTGGTCCGGCAATCGGGCGGCTCCATTCAGGTTTCTGCGCCCGACGATCCGTTCGTGATGTTCGGCGCACAGATGCGGGCGGGGTAAACCCGGCCTTAACTCCTCCTGTCCATAGCTGGCCCGCGAATATTCGAGTGGGCCCTGATGGACGATCTTCTGGCTGAATTCCTTGCCGAAACGCGCGAGACGCTCGAAGCGCTGTCCGGCGAGATCATTGCATGGGAAGCCGATCCCACCGATCGCGGGCGTCTCGACGCGATTTTCCGCTTCGTGCACACGGTGAAAGGGAGCTGCGGCTTCCTCGATCTGCCGCGCTTCGAGAAATTGAGCCACGCCGCCGAGGATGTGCTGGCGGAGCTCCGCGCCGGCACCCGGACGGCGGATTCCACGCTGGTGAGCGCCGTGCTCGCGATCATCGATCGCATCGGCGAACTGGCCGAGGCGCTGGAAAGCGGCACCGCGGTTCCCGACGGCGACGATGCAATGCTGGTCGCGGCACTGTCCGCCGAAGCGGCCGCCTGCCCGGTCACCGGGTCCGCGCCGCAAGTCACGCAGTCCGCCAACAAGGCGCCGGCCCGCAGCATTCGCGTGCCGCTCGACCTGCTGGATCGGATCATGAGCGGCGTATCGGACATGGTGCTGGCCCGCAACGAACTGGCCCGCCGCCTCCGCGAAGTCGGTTCGGAAAACGAACTGGGCGGTGCCTTCGAGCGCTTGTCCGGCTGCCTCGCGGAAATGCGCGATTCGATCACGCGGACCCGCATGCAGCGGATCGAGAAATTATTCTCGGCGCTGCCGCGAATGGTGCGCGACACCTGCGGCGAGCTCGGCAAATCCGTCGATCTGGAAATCGACGGCAGCGATGTCGAGCTCGACCGCGAAATGATCGAGCTGATCCGCGATCCGCTGACACACATGGTGCGCAACTCGATTGATCACGGGATCGAAGCGGCCGACGTGCGCCGGAAACGCGGCAAGTCTGAAAATGGGCGTCTGTCGATCGGGGCGCGCCAGTCCGGCAACCAGATCGTCATCGAGATTGCCGACGACGGCAACGGCATCGACGAAGGCAAATTGGTCGCCAAGGCGATCGCTAACGGCGTCATCACTCAGGAACTGGCGCACGCTTTGCCGCCCTCGGCGCGCGCCGCATTGATTTTCTCGCCGGGGGTCTCGACCGCCGAGCAGGTGACGGCCATTTCCGGCCGCGGCGTCGGCATGGACGTGGTCAGGTCGAATATCGAACGCATTGGCGGCTCGATCGAGCTGGACAATCGTCCGGGCGCCGGCCTGCGCACCACCATCCGGGTGCCGCTGACGCTCACTATCATCGCCACGCTCACAGTCTCGGCCGCCGGACAGAGCTTCGCGCTGCCGCGCGCCGCGATCGAGGAAATCATCCATGTCTCCAGCGCCTCGATCCGCGTCGACGCGGTGGGCGATGCCTGCTTCGCGACCATTCGTGGCCGCACCTTGCCGCTGCTTCATCTTGAGCAGGTCATGGGCACAGGACGAATTGAGGATATTTCGGGCCGCACGATCGTCGTGGTCAGCGCCGGCGCGGGCCTCTCCTACGCCCTGTGCGTGCAGGCGGTGCACGACCATGAGGAGCTCGTGATCAAGCCGGCGTCTCCGGCGGTGATGGCGGCGGGCGTCTATGCCGGGATGTCGCTGCCGGACAGCGGCGTTCCGATGCTGCTGCTTGATGCGGCCGGAATCGCCCAGCGCGCCGGCGTTCAGGCGGAAGAAGCGAACCCGATCGCCACGCTTACGCAGGAAACCGCGGCGGAAACAGGCCCTGAACTGGTCTCGACTCTGCTGTTCCGCGACCTGGCCGGCCAGCGCCGCGGCATCCGCCTGGGTGTCGTCGAGCGGCTCGAGGATGTGCCCGCCGAGCGTGTGGCCTTGACCGGCGGCCGGATGCGCGTCGCGATTGAAGACAGGCTATTGCCACTGGCCGGCTGCGATATGACGGCGCTCGCGGCTGCGTCGACAGTCAAGCTGCTGCGACTGAGCGACGGAGCCTCCGAGCTCGCCTATGCGATCGACGATGTGATCGACATCGTTCAGCTGCCGCCCGTGCTGGAACGCGCAACCTCTGAGGGGCCGGTCGCAGGCGTCGCGCTGGTCGAGGGCGAGCAAGTCGAACTGGTCGATATTTTCTGGCACTTCGCCCAGGCCAGCGAGGGCGCGAAAGTCGCCACCGCGCGTCCGCTGTGCCTGCTGGCCGATCCCGACGATCGCTGGTCGCGCGAAATCCTGCGCCCGCTGCTCGAAGCCGCCGGCTACCGCGTCGGCTTCGGCGGGGAAGGCGTTGAGGATGAAGCAGATGTGGTGATTGCCGGACCCGGGTCGGTAACGGCTGCCTCGGCCCCGGTCATCCGGCTGCGCCCGGATATGATCGGCAGCAATGACGGCAGTGTCTATCGTTACGATCGCATGGGGCTGCTGGCCGCGATCGAGAACCAGGTCGTGAAGCGGAGGGCCTGATGGAAAAACTGTATCTCATCGCGACGATCGCGGGCCAGCCGGTGGCGATCCGTGCGTCCCTGGTGGATTCGGTGGTCGATCTCGGCGCCATTGCGCCGGTGCCGCTCGCACGCCCGCATGTCGCTGGACTCGCCGCCTTGCGCAGCAAAGTGCTGACCGTGATCTGCTGCGAATGCTCGCTCGGCCTCCCGCTGACGCCGGGCACGCGCCGCGCGGTGGTGGTCAGCATAGACGGCAATCACTACGGATTGCTGGTCGGGTCGATCGAGGATGCCTGCGTGATCGACGAGGCGCCGCAGCCGATCCGGGCACGGCTGGAGCCGGGCTGGGCGCGCTGCGCGATCGGCATGCTCGAATATCATGGCGATGCCCTGCTGCTGATCGACCCGGAACGGATCCTGGCCGGCCCGGAAGAAGCGCTGGCGGCCTGAACCGCACGATATCTTTAACTCCGTCCTTACTCTCTCACGGTAAAGGCGGACGTTGCAGAACAAGGGTTGAGTAGAGTCTTATGAAAACCTGCCTCGTCGTCGATGACTCCAAGGTCATTCGCAAGGTCGCCCGCCATATTCTGGAAACGCTCGATTTCCAGGTTACCGAAGCAGAAGATGGCCGCATCGCGCTGACCGCCTGCGAAGCGTCAGTGCCCGATGTCGTGCTGCTCGACTGGAACATGCCGGTGATGAGCGG
>JAFEEY010000045.1:8721-18367 GCA_018240865.1 Pseudomonadota bacterium
GGCGCCGACGAATATGTGATGAAGCCGTTCGACCGCGATACCATCGCGAGCAAGCTCCAGATCGTCGGCCTGGCCTGACGTTTCGCCGGCGATGCCGCATCGCGCCCAACAGAAAGCGAGTCCGACCACCGGCGAACCGCGGCCGATCCGGTTGCTGATCGTCGACGATTCCGCGGTAGCCCGCGCGGTTTTTTCGCGCATGGTGGGCGAGCGGAACGAATTCGAGATCGCGGCGACCGTGGCCAGCGCCGAAGCCGCACTGGCGTTCCTGGCGCGCGAGAAGGTCGACATCATCCTGCTCGACATCGAGATGCCGGGGCAGGACGGGCTTTCCGCCATGCCGGCCCTGATCCGCGCGAGCAACGGCGCGCGCGTGCTGATCGTCTCCTCATCGGCCGAAAAGGGCGCCGCCGCTTCCATCCAGGCCATGACGCTTGGCGCCGCCGACACGCTGGCCAAGCCGGGGGCAGGGGCCTTTGGAGGGCGCTTCGCCCAGATACTCGCCGAGAAATTAATCCGGATCGGCCACGCCCGGGAAACGCAGGCGGCCACCACACCCCGCTGCGAGCCTCTGCCTCAGCTTCGTTTCCGCCCGATCAGCGAACAGCGCATCGCTTGCCTCGCCATCGGCGCTTCCACCGGCGGCCTGCATGCGCTGTCGGATCTGCTGCGCGGCCTGCCGCCATCGTTCGGCGCGCCGATCCTGATCACTCAGCATCTGCCGCCGTCCTTCATGAGCATCTTCGCGATGCAGGTGGAGGAAATGGCGAGCCGTCCGACTGCGGTCGCGCGGCCGGGCATGCCGCTCGCGCGCGGGCGCATCCTGGTTGCGCCGGGCGACGGACATCTGTCGATCGAATCCGGCAGCGGCATCCCGCGCGTCCGCATTACCAATGAGCGCTATGAGAGCGGCTGCCAGCCCTCCGTGGACCCGATGTTCGCAAGCGTCGCGGAAGCATTCGGCAGCGGCGCGGTCGGCGTCGTGCTAAGCGGCATGGGCAAGGACGGGCTGCGCGGCGCCGGCCATATGGCCAAGGCCGGCTGCGACATCTTCGTACAGGACCGCGACAGCTCGGTCGTATGGGGCATGCCGGGCGCGGTCGCCCAGGCGGGCCTTGCGTCGGCGATGCTGCCGCCGTTCCAGATCGCGGACATACTCGTGCGCCGCGATCGGGTGGCGGCATGATGATCGACCGGGCGGCACTGCGGCACCTGGCGGCGGTGCTGGAGCAGCGGACCGGCCAGCAGATCGGGCCGAACCGCCTTTGGCGCGTGGAAACAGTGCTGAAATCGCTGATGCGCGAGCGCGGCATCCCGCATCTCGAAGCGCTGGTCGCCGCGCTGCGGGACGGGCGCCAGCCGGCGCTGGCCGACCAGGTGGTGGAAGCGTTGTTGAACAACGAAACCTTCTTTTTCCGCGACGCCCAGGCTTTCGACCTGCTCCGCAACGGCGCGCTGGAGGCGCTGCGCGAGAGCCGTGCGCATTCGAAGCGGCTGCGCATCTGGTGCGCCGGCTGCTCGACCGGCCAGGAAGCCTATTCGCTCGCAATGATGTTTGCCGACGCGCCGGCCCGCTGGGACGGGTGGATGATCGACATTACCGCCACTGACGTATCCGAAGCCGCGATCGCCAAGGCCCGGGGCGGTTTCTACAGCCAGTTCGAAATCCAGCGCGGGCTGCCGGTGGCGGCGATGCTGCGCTGGTTCGACCAGGTCGGCGAAGACTGGCGCGTCAAACGCTCGCTCGCCCGATATCTGCGTTTCCGCCAGCACAATCTGCTGACCGCACAGACCGGCAGCTTCGACCTGATTCTATGCCGCAATGTTCTGCTCTATTTTTCTCCCGAGACGCGGCGCGAGGCGTTCGACCGTCTTGCCTCCTCGCTGGTCGGCGACGGCTATCTGATGCTGGGGGCGGGCGAGACGGTATTGGGCCAGACCGACGCCTTCATTTCGGCGCCGGAGCTTCGCGGTCTCTACCGGCGCGCTGCCTCGTCGATGGCAAAAGTGGCCTGACGGCTTGGATTGACCGCCCGTGCATGCAAAAAGGGCGGGGATGTTCCCGAATATGCCTGCCAAGCATGACTGAGGGCGAGACCAGCCGCTTCATCCGTTCCTCTTTCGGATCGATCTGGTCGCTGGAGCTACTGCTCGTGCTGCGCGCGCGGCCCGATCAAAGCTGGTCACATGACGAAGTCATCGCCGCGCTTCGCGCCAGCGAGGAAGTGCTCGCCCGGAGTACATCGGATTTGCGCGCGGCGGGCCTGATCGCTACCGATAGCGCGGGGATCCGATACGCGCCGGCTTCGCCGGAGCGGGAGGAAATGGTTGGAGTGGTGGCGAATCTTTACGCGACGCGGCCGGCGGCCGTGCGCAGATTGATCGTCGGTACGAGCGACGCGGCCGCGCGTTTCGCGGATGCGTTCCTGTTTCGGAAGGGGGATTGATGACGGTGCTGACGGATAGCTGGTTTGCGACCGCGGTCTATTCGCTCTGTTTCCTGACCAGCAGCCTGTGCGCCTGGCTTTTGATGCGAAGCTATCTGCGATGGCGCAGCCAGATGCTGTTCTGGAGCGGGCTGTGCTTCACCCTGCTCGCGATCAACAATCTGATCGTCATCCTGGACATGTACATCATCGTGGATCGCCCGTTGATCATGTATCGCCTCGGCGTCTCGCTCGCCGCAGTCGCGGTCCTGCTCTACGGCTTTATCTGGCAAGAGGACGAAGCGTGATGCCGCCGGCCCCGGATCCGATTGTCCCTTTTTTCAGCGGCGCGATCACTTTCGGCTTTCTGGTCGCCGGCCTGTTCTTCCTCCGCTTCTGGCGGAAGACGCGGGACGGATTGTTCCTGGCCTTTGCAGCCGCCTTCGTGCTGCTCGGTATCAACCAGGCGCTGTTGGTCTTTTCCGGCATCCCGGTCGAGGAACGCAGCCCTCTTTATCTGCTGCGGCTGACGGCGTTCCTGCTGATTATCGTTGCGATCATCCGCAAGAACGCGAAGGGCTGAAGCTAGCCGGCGCAGCGGCCGATCGCTGCGCGCAATTGCTCGATGGTGAACGGCTTCACCAGCACCTGCACGTCTTCGGGCCTGGCGCCGATCGTCTCCGGATCCGCATAGCCGGTGATGAGCAGCGCCGGCATATCGGGCGCGTGCGCGCGCGCCTTGCGCAGCAGTTCGGAACCGGAGATCGTCGGCATCGCATAGTCCGTGATCAGCAAATCCCAGCGCGAATCTGCCGCTTCCATCTGCCGTAGGGCCAGATTGCCATCGCGCACCGATTCGACCTGATGGCCGAGCTCACCGAGCATCGCCGCGGTCATCGCACGCACACCTTCATGGTCGTCGACCAGCAGGATATGAAGCGGGCGTTGGGTATCGCGGAGCGATCCGTCCTCGCCCGCCGATGCTTCGATTCTGACTCCGCCTGGCACGCGCGGCAACCAGAGCGTGACGATCGTCCCGTTTCCGACCTCGCTCCCGATCTCGACCGCGCCGCCCGATTGGCGGGCGAAACCATAGACCATCGACAGGCCGAGGCCCGTGCCCTTGCCGACCGGCTTCGTGGTGAAGAAGGGTTCCATCACCTGCTCCAGCACGTCCGGCGCGATGCCCTCACCCGTATCCCGGACCGACAGCGCCACATAATCGCCGGCCGACAAACCGAGCGGTGAGCCTTCGCCGATCGCGTGGTTGGCGACCGAGATCGTGACTGTGCCGCCATCGGGCATCGCGTCGCGTGCATTGATGACGAGATTCATCAGCGCCAGCTCCAGCTGAGTCTCGTCCGCGAAGACATTCCAGCCGCCGGCCATGCCGTCCCAGCGGATATCGACCAGCCCACCCAGAGTGTGGGCGAGCAACTCATTCAACCGCCGCGACAGTTCGGCGAGCACAATCGGCGCGGGCTGCAATTTCTGGCGACGGGCGAAAGCGAGCAGCCTGCGGACCAGCTCCGTGCCCTGTTCCGCCGCGTGGCGGGTCATGCCGAGGATTTTCTTCTGCTCCTCGCCAAGCTCAATGCGGCGCTCGATCAGGCCGATGCCGCCAAGCACCGCGGCGAGCAGGTTGTTGAAATCGTGCGCGATGCCGCCGGTCAGTTTGCCGATCGCGTCCATTTTGTGCGCCTGGAGCAATTGCGTCTCCAGCGCCTTGCGTTCGGTCACGTCGAGGAGCGTGCCCGCGAACTCGCCCGCACCGCCGCGATCATCCGGCAACAGCACGGCCTGATCGAGGAAATGCCGGTAGCTGCCGTCGCGCGTGCGCCAACGATATTCGATCGACTGGCGCCCGGTCGTGCGCCGTTCGGCCAGCGCGGCAAGCACATGGTTGCGATCTTCCGGATGCAGCCGCTCTTCCCAGAGTCTCGGATTCGCCGCGATCTCCTCGATCGAATAACCGGTAATCGCCGCCAGGTCGCCGGAGACAAAGGCGGGCCAGCGCGGGCGGCGATCGAGCGGCTCCAGATACAGGACGATCGGCAGCGAATTGATGATTGCCGCCTGGCGCTGTTCCGCGACACGCAATTCCTGTTCGGCACGAATAAGCTCACCGGTCGTTTTGAGATTGGCTTCGAGCAATTCTTCCTGCTCGCGGGCCTTGCGCTCGATCTCCCCGCGCATCCGGTAGAGATCGACGAAGACCGCGACCTTGGACCGCAGCACGACCGGTTCGACGGGCTTGAACACATAGTCGACCGCGCCCATGGCATAGCCGCGGATCAAATGCTCCGTTTCCTTGTTGACGGCGGAGAGGAAGACGATCGGGATGCGCTTCGATTGCTCGCGGCCGCGGATGATGTGCGCGACCTCATAGCCGTCCATTCCGGGCATATAGACGTCGAGCAGGATGACCGCGAACTCATCCTTCAGCAAATGGCGCAGCGCTTCCTCGCCCGACCGGGCCGTGACGATGTCCGCGACATCTTCCAGCACTGTGCGGATCGCGAGCAGATTGCGTTCGTCGTCGTCCACCACCAGCACCCGGGCCCGGTCGGGATCCGTGTCGGGCCTGGTCAGGCGCGGCGTTTCGCTGGGCGAGAGATCCATGACGAAGACCTGCGACTGCGCCACGTCACTCGGCTGCCGTTCGCGCGATCGGCTCGGCAATCAACGCCGTCTGCGCCCTTGATCGTTCGATCCAGACTCTCAGCAATGCCAGCATCAGGTCGATATCGACCGGTTTGGCGATATAGTCCGACGCGCCGGCATCGAGGCATTTCTGCCGGTCGCCCTTCATCGCCTTGGCGGTAACGGCAATCAGCGGGACGTCCGCCAGCATCGGCCGCTGACGGATCTGCTGCATCGTTTCATAGCCGTCCATTTCCGGCATCATGATGTCGATCAGGGCGATATCGATACCCGGCGAATTCTCCAGGATGCGGATGCCATCGGCGCCGCGTTCGGCATGCTGGACCTCGACCCCATAACTTTCGAGCACGCTCGTCAGCGAGAAGATATTCCGGATATCGTCGTCGACGATCAGGATTTTGGCGCCCTGCAGTTCGGTCACTTCGCGGGCGAGCGGTTCGTTCGCGGCAGGCAACCGCTTGCGCTTCTTTTTGCCGACCGAGGCTGCGAGCCGGCTGAACACGGCGGCGAGCGCATCATGACCGGCCGGCTTTTCGGTGATGCCGATCGCGCCGAGATGACGTGCGGATTCCGCCTGCTCGGCGCCGGAAATCACGTGCACCGGAATATTGCTGGTCTCGGGATCGTGCTTCAGCAGATCGAGCAGCACGAAGCCGTCAATATCGGCAAGGCCGAGATCGAGCGTGATCGCATTCGGCTGAAGCTTGCGCGCCATCGCCAAAGTGCCGGCTCCCGCGGTGGAGATCACGCCCTTGAGCCCGCTTTCCCGCGCGAGATCGAGCAGGATCGAAGCAAAGGTCGGATCATCCTCGACAATCAGCACGAATGGAGACTGGCCGAGCGCTTCACGGTCATCGCTGACGTCGAGCTGGGCAGGCAGGGCATTCGGCAGCATGGCGCCGCTATTGTCATAGCGGGCAGGGGTGCCCGGCGTGTTGGCGGTGACGGCGCCGGCTTCTGACGGCACGAACAGCGTGAAGGTCGAGCCTTCGCCGGGCCTGGAGCTGACCTGCAGCTCACCGCCCAGCAGCCGCGCGATCTCGCGGCTGATCGAGAGGCCGAGGCCGGTGCCGCCATATTTGCGGCTGGTGGTGCCGTCCGCCTGCTGGAACGCTTCGAAGATCAGCTTCTGCTTGTCCTCGGGAATGCCGATGCCGGTGTCGGTCACGGCGATCGCGATCACCTTGTCGGCATTGCGCAGCACCGAATGGTTCGGACTCCAGCCGCTGGTCGCCGGGCTTACCGACAGCGTCACGCCGCCATGCGCGGTGAATTTGAAGGCATTGGAGAGAAGGTTGAGCACGACCTGTTGCAGCCGCTTTTCGTCGGTGCGCAGAGCGGCGGGAAGGGCAGGGTCGAAATCGACGTCGAAGCGCAGGCCCTTGTCGGCGGCAAGCTGGCGGAAGGTGCGCTCCATATGCTGCTTGAGCGTCGACATCGGCATGTCGCCGATCTCGATCGAGACGGTGCCTGATTCGATTTTCGACAGGTCGAGAATGTCGTTGATGAGGCTGAGCAAGTCAGAACCGGCCGAATGGATCGTGCGGGCGAACTCGGTCTGCTTCTCGTTGAGATTGCCCTGCGGGTTGTCGGACAGCAGCTTCGACAGGATCAGCAGCGAGTTGAGCGGCGTGCGCAGCTCATGGCTCATATTGGCCAGGAATTCGGACTTGTATTTGGAAGTGAGCGCGAGCTGCTCGGCCTTTTCCTCGACCGCGCGGCGCGCCATCTCGATCTCGATATTCTTCGCTTCGACCTGACGCTTTTCGTTCTCCAGCAGCTGCGCTTTTTCCTGCAGCTCCTCGTTGGTCGCGTGCAGCTCTTCCTGCTTGGTGGTGAGCTCGGTCTGGCGGGCCTGCAATTCCTGGGTCAGCAGCTGGGACTGTTTCAGCAGTCCCTCCGTGCGCATGGTCGCGGCGATGGTGTTCAACACGATGCCGACCGATTCCATCAGCTGATCGAGGAAGGTCTGGTGGGTCTCGTTGAACTCGCCGAACGAGGCGAGCTCGATCACGGCCTTCACATCATCTTCGAACAAGGCCGGCAGGACCGCCACGGTCGCGGGCTTTGCATGGCCAAGGCCCGAGCCGATGCGGATGAAATCGCCGGGCACGTCCTTCAGCACGATCGCGCGCTTGTCGGCGGCGGCCTGGCCGATCAGGCCTTCGCGCAGGCCGAATTTCTCGCGCAGCTCCGATCGACTTTCGGCGCCATAGCTGGCGGCGAGCTCCAGCCGCGTCTCATTCTCCTCGCGCTGCGTGACGTAGAAAACGCCATATTGGGCGTTCACCAGCGGCGCGAGCTCCGACATGATGAGGTTGGAGACGGTCGTCAGGTCGCGCTCGCCCTGCAGCATCCGGCTGAATCGCGCGAGGTTGGTCTTCAGCCAATCCTGCTCCGCATTCTTGAGCGTCTGCTCCTTCAGGTTGCGGATCATCTCGTTGATCGTGTCCTTGAGCGCCGCCATCTCGCCCGACGCCTCGACGGCGATCGAGCGGGTGAGGTCGCCCTTGGTCACCGATGTCGCCACGTCGGCGATCGAGCGCACCTGATTGGTGAGGTTCGCCGCGAGCTGGTTCACGTTGTCGGTGAGGTCGCGCCACAGGCCGGCGGCGCCCGGCACGCGCGCCTGACCGCCCAGCCGCCCCTCGATGCCGACTTCGCGGGCCATGTTGGTCACCTGGTCGCCGAAGGTCGACAGCGTCTCGATCATGAAATTGATCGTCTCGGCAAGCGCGGCGATTTCGCCTTTGGCGTCCAGCGTCAGCTTGCGGCGCAGATTGCCCTGGGCCACCGCCGTCACGACGTCGGCGATGCCGCGCACCTGGTTGGTGAGGTTGTTCGCCATCAGGTTGACGTTGTCGGTCAAATCCTTCCAGGTGCCGCCGACGCCGGGCACATTGGCCTGACCGCCAAGCTTGCCGTCGGTGCCGACCTCGCGCGCCACGCGCGTCACTTCGGAGGCGAAGCCGTTGAGTTGGTCCACCATCACGTTGATGGTGTTCTTGAGCTCGAGGATTTCGCCTTTCACGTCGACCGTGATCTTCTTCGACAAATCGCCGCGCGCCACGGCAGTGGTCACCTCGGCGATGTTGCGAACCTGCCCGGTCAGATTCTCGGCCATCAGGTTGACGTTGTCGGTCAAATCCTTCCACGTGCCGCCGACGCCGCGCACCTGCGCCTGGCCGCCCAATTTGCCTTCGGACCCCACCTCACGCGCCACCCGCGTCACTTCGGAGGCGAAGGAGTTGAGCTGATCGACCATCGTGTTGATGGTGTTCTTCAGCTCCAGAATCTCGCCCTTCACATCGACGGTGATCTTCTTCGACAAGTCGCCGCGCGCCACGGCCGTGGTCACCTCGGCGATGTTGCGGACCTGGCCGGTCAGATTGCCGGCCATTAGATTGACGTTGTCGGTCAAATCCTTCCACGTGCCGGCGACGCCTTCGACCTGCGCCTGACCACCGAGCTTGCCCTCCGAACCCACTTCGCGGGCGACGCGCGTCACTTCGGAAGCGAAGCCGTTCAGCTGATCGACCATCACGTTGATGGTATCCTTCAGCGCGAGGATTTCGCCGCGCACTTCGACAGTGATTTTCTTGGAGAGGTCGCCGCGGGCAACGGCGGTGGTGACTTCGGCGATGTTGCGGACCTGGCCGGTCAGGTTCGCCGCCATCAGGTTCACATTGTCGGTCAAGTCCGCCCAGGTTCCCGCGATGCCCGGCACCTGCGCCTGGCCGCCGAGCTTGCCTTCGGTGCCGACCTCGCGCGCCACGCGCGTCACTTCGGATGCGAAACCGTTCAACTGATCCACCATCGTGTTGATGGTGTCCTTCAGCTCGAGGATCTCGCCCTTCACATCGACGGTGATCTTCTTCGACAAGTCGCCTGAGGCGACGGCGGTGGTCACTTCGGCGATGTTGCGGACCTGGCCGGTGAGATTATCGGCCATCAGATTGACGTTGTCGGTCAAATCCTTCCAGGTGCCGCCAACGCCGGGCACCTGGGCCTGGCCGCCGAGCTTGCCCTCGGTGCCCACTTCGCGCGCCACGCGCGTCACTTCCGAAGCGAAGGCGTTCAGCTGATCGACCATCGTGTTGATGGTGTTCTTGAGCTCGAGAATCTCGCCCTTCACGTCCACGGTGATTTTCTTCGACAAGTCCCCCGAAGCCACCGCGGTCGTCACTTCGGCGATGTTGCGGACCTGGCCGGTGAGGTTGTCCGCCATCAGGTTCACATTGTCGGTCAAGTCCTTCCACGTCCCGCCGACGCCTTCCACTCGTGCCTGGCCGCCGAGCTTGCCCTCGGTGCCGACCTCNNCGCGCCACGCGCGTCACTTCGGAGGCGAAGGAGTTGAGCTGATCGACCATCGTGTTGATGGTGTTCTTCAGCTCGAGAATCTCGCCTTTCACGTCGACGGTAATTTTCTTGGAGAGGTCGCCCGAGGCGACGGCGGTGGTCACTTCGGCGATGTTGCGGACCTGGGCTGTCAGGTTGGTCGCCATCGCGTTGACGTTGTCGGTCAGATCCTTCCAGGTGCCGGCGACGCCGCGCAC
>JAFEEY010000045.1:18389-59214 GCA_018240865.1 Pseudomonadota bacterium
GCGCGCCACGCGCGTCACTTCGGACGCGAACGAGGCGAGCTGCTCGACCATCGTGTTCACGACCTTACCGATGCGCAGGAATTCGCCGCGCAATGGCCGCCCTTCGATCTCGACCGCCATTGCCTGGCTCAGATCGCCTTTCGCCACCGCGCCGATGACGCGGCTGACTTCGGCCGTCGGCTGGACCATGTCGTCGATCAACTCGTTGACGGCACGAAGCTTCGATTCCCACCCGCCAATGGCGCCACGCACCCGGGCGCGCTGGGTGATCTTGCCTTCTTTGCCGACGACCATCGACAGCCGCTGCAGCTCGTCGGTGATTTCCTGGTTCATCGAGACGACTTCGTTGAACAAAGTCGCGATCTCATTGTCGAAACCGGGATCGTCTTCGGGAAGTCTGACGGAGAAATCGCCGCGCCGCAGGCTGCGAAGCGCACTGACAAGCTGGCGGCGATCGGTGAAGTCGCGCGAAGTATGGACGTTCAAGGACGGCTCCTGGCTTCCCCCCGCCCTGTGTCTATCGTCTTAGACCCCCCGGCCTTCGCATATTGATAGCATCAGATTGTCAGCCATGCCCGCAAAAAATGATGAAGGATTTCCGGATATTGAATGTCCAATCCAACGCCCCGGCCTATATGTCGGAAACCGAACATAGCCCAGAAAGTTTACGCACCTCACAGAGCGAGGCCGGTTGGCGGAATGGACGGAATGAATAGCGAAGCCGGCGAGCTGGAGCGTGACCAGCAATTGCTCAGGAAAAAAATCGCCGAAAGCGACCGGCTGATCCAGGAGACCGATCAGCGGCTCGCGGAGTCACGGCTTTACACCGACAGGCGCAACGAGGAGATTTCCGGCTTGTGAGAATGTGGCCGAACTGAGGCAGGCGCGACTGCGCGGCGTCTCATGGCCATGATCCCGATTCAATCCCGGCCTTTGATTGCAGCCTTGCTCGGCAGCTTGCTCGCGTCAGGAACCAGCAACGCGACCCTGCCGGTCGCCGCCCACCCGGTGCCGGATGAGCCGTTTTCCATTCTGACCTATAATGTCCACGGGTTGCCCTGGCCTATCGTCGAGGATCGATCCGCGGAGCTGACGCGGATCGGGCAGCGGCTCGCGCTGATGCGGAGCGCCGGCGAGCAGCCGAGCGTCGTCGTGCTGCAGGAAGCCTTTACATCGCAGGCCGCGCGGATCGGCGCCCTGGGCGGCTACCGGTTCGCCGCGATCGGGCCTTCAGCCGGTGAGCGTGACCCAAATGGCGAGGCGGCGCAGCCGGGCGCCCGCTTGGTGAAAGGCGAAACGGAAGGGAAATGGGAAGGGAGCGGCCTGCGCGTCTTTTCCGATTTCCCGATCGTGAGCGTGAAGCGCGTGGCCTATACCGGCGTGTGCGCGGGCTTCGACTGCCTGGCCAATAAGGGCGCCTTGCTGGTGACGCTGGACGTGCCGGGACAAGGCAGGGTGCAGGTCGCCGCCACGCACCTCAATTCGCGCGCGGCCTCCGGCGTGCCCGACGCGCGATCGCTGTTCGCCTATCGCGAGCAGGTCGACATTCTCGACCATTTCATCCGGCGCGAGGCCGATCCGGCGCTGCCGCTGATTGTAGCTGGCGACTTTAACGTCGGCGATGCCGAGGGCCGGCGGCCGGCACTGTTGGCCCGCGCCGCGGGCTGGGGCGCGGCGGAGGGGTCGCTGGGCAACGAAGCGCTTCGGGCCTGCATTGCGGCGCAGCGGGTCGATCGCGCTGACGAGGCGGCCTTTATCATCCGCCGCTCGCGCGACTTCCAATTCTTCTATTCGGGCAGCACGGTGAGACTGGAACCGCTACAGGCCACGATCCCGTTCGGCCGGGAAGCGGACGGAAGCAGCCTGTCCGACCATTATGGCTTCGTCGTCCGCTATCGGCTGACCGCAGCCTAGAAGCGCGCGTCGAAGCCGATCCGGATCGTGCGTGGGCGCAGCGGCGTGATTTGGCGCCCATTATCGACCGAGAAGGGATTGCCGAACGCGAAGCGGTTGGCGCGCGTGTCGAACAGATTATCCACCGACAACCGCACCCCGCGGCGGGGAGTGCCGATCCGGGCATCGGCCGAAGCGAGCACATAATCCCCTTGCGGCAAGTCGATCGGCGGCAAGGCGCCGAGGAAAGACCGGCCGACATAGCGGAGCGCGGCCTGGGCGTTGAGCGTGACCGCGCCTCTGATTTCCTGGTCGTAACGAATCGCGGCCCGGCCACCAGCGTTCGCGATGTTGGGAAAATTGCGGTCGAGCAGTTCGCCCGTACCGGTCTGGAGATCGTCAAGATCTGCCTGGTTGAGGAACAATCCTGTCTCGAATGACACGGCGCGGTTCAGTCGCCAATCGAGCGCCGCTTCCAGGCTGTTCACACGGCCGCTGCCGATATTGGTCGTGAAGGGTAGGCCGTGCGCGTCGATCAGGTCGGCCTGAATGCGTTGCCAGCGGGTCCGCGAAACGATGACCGACGCGGACAGCCGGTCACGGCCCGGATCGTTGAAGCGCACGCCGCCTTCCAGCGTCCAGACAGTATCCGACTGGAATTTCTCCGCACTGGTGGGTCCGGTGATCGACAGGCCGCCGGGGCGAAAGCCTTCCTGATAATGAGCGAAGACCAGCCAGCGCGATCCGGGCTGCCACGCGATCGCCGCCTTGGGCAGGAAACGCCAATTGCGGCGCTTCGGCTCTGCTTTGGTGTCCTTGGGCACGCTCAAAAGGCGGCCGCTTGCCTCGTCATAGCTGATGCGCGCGCCGATGGTGATGTTGACGTGGCGAAGGGCGGGGATCGTGCCTTCGCCGAACAACGCCACCTCACGCTCGGCGTTGCGGACGCCGGTGATCTGGACGAGATCGTCTACCGGACCCAGCTGGCGTCGGGCGGTGGTGAAGCTAAGCAGGCCCGAAACGCCCAGCAGCCAGTGGGTTCGTGACGGATCGCCGCCGGTGATGCGGCTTTCATGGCTGAGCACCGAAAAGCCAAGATCCTCGATGAAGGCGCTGGGTACATCCGCAAGTCGTGTCGCATCGAATTCGGTGCGGAGTTCCTGCCGCACGAAGCTGGTCGAGGATGTCAGCGAAGCACCGAACAGCGGCGCGCGGATCGTCGCGTAGGCCAGACGAAAATCATTGTCGAACGGCTGCGCGACCACCGTGCTGTGGGTCAGCGGGGGCAGGCCCAACTCCGCATATTGGCCGTCGCGGCTTTCCATATCCTGGTAGATGCCGCCGATTTCGATGCTGGTGGCAGGGGAGGGATCGAAACGGACGGCGAGGCGCCCGCCATAGCTGAGCGTGCGGTTGGCGTCGGTCCGACCGAGTCCGATATTGTCGATATAGCCTGGGTTGAGAACGCCATAACCGACCGCGCGCACTGCCGCCTGGTCGCTGAGCGGCAGGTTCAGCATCGCCGCGCCATCGCCGCCGATATCGCCGCTGCCGCTGTGGATCAGGCCCGCTTCCGCCGCTCCGGAAGCTTCGTTCAGGATCGGGCGATTGGGGATCAGGCGGACGATCCCGCCGATCGCCGCGCTGCCGTAGAGCGTGCCTTGCGGACCTTCGAGAATCTCGACGCTCGCCATGTCGTAGAGGTTGAGGTTGGGGTCCGGCGCGGCGAAATTCAGCCGCGCCTCGCCGAAATATTGCGCGACGGTCGCCGGTGTCGGCCCGTTGAAACTGCTGTCCGCGACGCCGCGCACGAACAATTTGTTGCGGCCCGGACCAAGATTGGTCGAACTGAGCGACGATGCATGCGCGACCAGACTGGCGCTGGCGTCCGTGTCGCCTCGGGGCGCGCCAGCGCCTTCTGCGAGGTCCAGGCGCACCACTGAACCCGCATAAGCGGATAGCGGTGTGCCTTGCTTGCTCGCGGTCACGATGATGTCGGCGAGCGGCTGATCGGGTTGCGGCGCTGGCGGTGCTACGATCTGCGGCGGTATCGCGCCGATTTTCGAGCGCAGGCGCCAGATGTTCGGTCCGGCGGGTATCGCTTCCAGCCGCGATGGCGCAAGCAGGCGGCGAAGCGCCGTCTCGACGCTCATCCGCCCTTTTACGGCAGGCGCACGGACGGCAGGCAGGGGACCGGCCGCGCCTACGGAAATGCTAGTCTGCGCGGCGAGTCTTTCCAGGCTTTGCGCGAGCGGGCCGGCGGGAATGTCTATCGCGTAATCGGCCCGCGTTGCGGCGGGCAGCGGCGCGCTAGCGGCTGCTATGAGCAGCCAGGCGCCACGCCTTGCCGTCGGCACGCGCGTCCAGGTCCATGAGCCGGGCCAGATTCTCAACCAGTGCAGAGCCATCCCCAATCGTCAGCACACCCGAAAAGCGCCGGCCGGACAATCCCGGGGCAAGCGCGACATGGCGGCCCGCATAGCGCCCGACTTCAGCAGCCACCAGCGGCAGCGGTGCATCTTCATAGACGAGCCGGCCGCGCTGCCAGCTCGCGAATTCAGCCGCCGGCTTCAGCTCCGCCACGCCGGCCGCGCGGTCGATGACCAGCCGTTTGCCATGTTCGATCCTGACCGGGCCAGCCAGCTCAGGCGCGGCGACGGAAACCTGACCCTCCGCCACGGCCACGCGCGCGATGCCGTTGCCGGTCGCGACCTCGAAGCGCGTGCCGATATCCTGGATCGTCATGCCTGCAGCCTGCACGGTCAGCATGCGGTCAGGGCGGTGCGGGACGGAGAAGCTCGCAGTACCTTCCAACGCCAGTTCTTGCCCGCCCCGCTTCACGGTGAGGGTGGTGCTTGAAGCGAGCGCGATCCGCGACCCATCGGCGAGCGCGACCTGGCGGGTCTGGCCGACGCCGGTGCGATAAATCTGATCTGCCTCTGCTGGCCCAGCGGGCAGGAGAACCAGTCCGACGATCGCAGCGGCGGCCGCGGCACTCACGCCGCCGCCCCATGCCCACCAGCGCCGGGCGGGGCGGGCGTATTCCTCATCGGGCACGATCGCAGCCAGCCGTTCGCGCTGCTCGTCGATCCGCCGATCGAGCAAGGCGACCGCATCATAAGCCTTGCGGTGGTCCGGACTTGCTTCCAGCCACGCGGTGAAGCCGTCCCAATCGGCATCGTCGCGCTCCAGCGCGTCGAGCCAGCGGACCGCTTCCAGAGTGACTGTCTCCCGTTCCAATGCCTTGACCTCTCCCCGTTAAGACGCCGTCGCGTCAGACAACCTCAGTCACTCAATGCCGCGCGCAGATGCCGCATGGCGAGTGCGATATGTTTCTCGACGCCGCTTTTGCTGATCCCCAATTCGGCCGCGACCTCAGCATGACTTAAACCGTCGATCTTGTGGAGCCGGAACGCGCGCCGCGCGCCTTCCGGCAGATTGGCGATCGCGGAAGCGAGCAACGCGGCTTCCTCGCGCTCGAACGCCGCACCTTCGATGTCGGCGCGGGCATCGGGCGCATCGCCCGCCGTGCCAGGCTCGCCATATTCCGCCGCGTGCCACGAATGATCGCGTTTCTGCCGCCGCACGCGCTCGCGGACCTGGTCGAGCACCAGATTGTTGGCGACACGGAACAGATAGGCGCGGCCGTTGGCGACCGGGCCGGATGGCGCCCTGTGAGCCCGAAGCCAAAGTTCCTGCGCCAAATCCTCGGCCTCGACCGCGTTGCCGGTGCGCGCGGCCAGGAACCGCAGCAACTCGGCGCGATGCGCTTCGAAGAGCGCGGCCAATCCGGAGGGCGCATCGTCAGCCATGATCGGCGATCAGCCTTGCCCAACGCACGCGACAACGTAAACCACTACCATGGCCCTGCACCAATATCAGACCGGCGACACAGCCGTCGTAGCCCGCCCGGCCGCGCTGGGCGACTTTCAGACTGCGATCGACGTGCGCGGTATCCGGATTCTCGCCGACGAGCCCGTGGAGGTCGGTGGCGATGGCCTAGGCCCGACGCCCTATGAGCTGCTCTCGGCCGCGCTGGCGGCATGCACCTCGATGACGTTGCGGATGTACGCCCGGCGCAAGGGCTGGGTGTTGCCGCCTTTCTCCGTGTCCGTGACGCACGCGATCGTGCCCGATGGGGGCGACGGACGGCCACGCGACCGATTCAACCGCTATATCGCTTTCGAAAAGACGATCGATCCCGAGCAACGGCTGAAGCTGCTGGAGATTGCGGACAAATGCCCTGTCCACCGGACATTGATGCGCGGCTTCGTGATCGCCACCGATCTGGGCCCGCCGGTGTCTCTGCCGCCCGGCGAGCCGCCGGTGCAGCACGAACGGGATGTGGAAAGGGCCTACGCGGAGCAGGGCTGACAGGAGGAACGTCATGAGTCTTTCAGATGCGACGCCGGTTTCGTTCGTCTCCGTGCGCGATCGGGCGGAAGGCCGCGCCTTCTATGAAGACGTACTCGGCCTGCCGCACAAAAGCGGAGACGATTTCGGCGATTTCTTCGACATGGGCGGCGGCTTGCTCAGGATGACGCCGATGCCCGACTTTCAGGCCGGGCCGCATCCGGTGGTCGGCTGGGACGTTACCGACATCACGGCGACGCTCCGCAGCCTTCGCGACAAGGGTGTGGTTTTCACTATTTACGATGGGCTCGGTCAGGATGCGGACGGCGTCTGGACCGCGCCTGGCGGCGACGCCAAGGTCGCCTGGTTCCCCGATCCGTTCGGCAATGTACTGAGCCTGTCGCAGACCTGATTGCCGTACTGTCGCGCGGCGGTTGCGGAAGCGCCGTTCCCCCGCCTATAGGCTGGGGCAATCCTCACCCAAGAAGGGGTCTAGTTCCTTGGCACGAGCCGCAAAGCCGAAGGCGCCGCAAAGCGCGCCACCCGTAACGCCCAACCGCGAACGCCCGCCCGAACCGCAACGGTACAAGGCGAGCAAGGACGAGCTGCTGGAGCTCTACAAGCAGATGCTGCTGATCCGTCGCTTCGAAGAGAAGGCGGGGCAGCTTTACGGGCTCGGGCTGATCGGCGGTTTCTGCCACCTCTATATCGGCCAGGAAGCGGTCGCGGTCGGGCTGCAATCGGCGCTGAAGGGCGGTCATGACAGTGTGATCACCGGCTATCGCGATCACGGCCACATGCTCGCTTACGGCATCGATCCCAAGGTCATCATGGCCGAGCTGACGGGCCGCGAGGCCGGCATCTCCCGCGGCAAGGGGGGGTCGATGCACATGTTCTCGGTGGATCACCGCTTCTATGGCGGTCATGGCATCGTCGGCGCGCAGGTGAGTCTCGGCACCGGCCTCGCCTTCAAGCACAAATATGCTGCCGACGGCGGGTTGTGCATGGCCTATTTCGGCGACGGCGCCGCCAACCAGGGCCAGGTTTACGAGAGCTTCAATATGGCGGAGCTCTGGAAACTGCCGATCATCTATGTGATCGAGAACAACCAGTATGCGATGGGCACCAGCGTCAACCGCTCCTCGGCCGAAGACCAGCTGTACCGGCGCGGCGAAAGCTTCCGCATTCCCGGCATTCAGGTGGATGGCATGGACGTGCTCGCCTGCCGCGGCGCGGGCGAGACGGCCACCGAATGGGTGCGCAGCGGCAAGGGGCCGATCATCCTGGAGATGAAGACCTATCGCTATCGCGGCCATTCCATGTCCGACCCGGCCAAATATCGCAGCCGCGACGAGGTCCAGTCGGTGCGCGAAAAGTCCGATCCGATCGACCATGCCGCGCGCGAGCTTGAGCAAATGGGTGTCAGCGAAGCGGCGCTGAAGGAAGTGGACAAGGAGACCCGGCGCATCGTGAGCGAAGCCGCCGACTTCGCTGAGACTTCGCCTGAGCCGGCGCTCGACGAACTTTATACCGACGTGCTGGTGGAAACCTACTGATGGCCATTCCCGTCATTGCGAGCGCAGCGAAGCAATCCAGCGCTGAGCTTTATGACGCGCTTCCCTTGGATTGCTTCGTCGCTGCGCTCCTCGCAACGACAGACAACTCTAATGTGATGGTTTACTGATGGCGATCGAACTGAAGATGCCGGCGCTCTCGCCGACGATGGAAGAGGGCACGCTCGCCAAATGGCTGGTGAAAGTCGGCGACGACGTAAAGTCGGGCGACATTCTGGCCGAAATCGAAACCGACAAGGCGACAATGGAATTCGAGGCGGTCGACGAGGGCACGATCGCCGAGATTCTTGTTCCCGAGGGTACGGACGGCGTGAAAGTCGGCACCGTCATCGCCACGCTGGCAGGCGAGGGCGAGGAGGCCGCGCCTGCCAAGACCGCGCCGAAGGCCGAGGCGCCCGCTGAGCAGAAGACCGAGCCGACGCCCGAGCCGAAGCAGGTCGAAACCGGCGCCCGCAAGCTGTTCGAAGCGGCAACGCATGACGCGACTATCGGCGAAGCGGAAGTGCCCGAAGGCACGGAGATGGTCCGCACCACCGTCCGCGAGGCCCTGCGCGATGCGATGGCGGAGGAAATGCGCACGGACGAGCGCATCTTCGTCATGGGCGAGGAAGTCGCCGAATACCAGGGCGCCTATAAGGTCACGCAGGGCCTGCTCGACGAATTCGGCGCCAAGCGCGTGATCGACACACCGATCACCGAATATGGCTTTGCCGGCATCGGCACGGGCGCGGCAATGGGGGGCCTGCGCCCGATCGTCGAATTCATGACGTTCAACTTCGCCATGCAGGCGATCGACCACATCATCAACTCGGCCGCCAAAACCAACTATATGTCGGGCGGTCAGATGCGCTGCCCGATCGTGTTCCGCGGTCCGAATGGTGCCGCCTCCCGCGTGGCAGCACAGCACAGCCAGAATTACGGCCCCTGGTATGCGGCGGTGCCCGGCCTGATCGTGATCGCGCCCTATGACGCGGCGGACGCGAAGGGGCTGCTCAAAGCCGCGATCCGGAGCGAAGATCCGGTCGTCTTCCTGGAAAACGAACTGCTCTACGGCCGCAGCTTCGACGTGCCCAAACTCGACGATTTCGTGCTGCCGATCGGCAAGGCGCGGATCATGAAGCCTGGCAAGGACGTGACGATCGTCAGCTATTCGATCGGCGTCGGCGTCGCGCTGGAAGCGGCAGAGCAGCTGGCCGGCGAGGGGATCGACGCGGAAGTGATCGACCTGCGCACGCTGCGCCCGCTCGACACCGCCACCGTGCTGAAGAGCGTCGCCAAGACCAACCGCCTCGTCGTTGTCGAGGAAGGCTGGCCGGTCTGCTCGATCTCCAGCGAAATCTCGGCGGTGGTGATGGAGCAGGGCTTCGACGATCTCGACGCGCCGGTGTTGCGCGTCACCAACGAGGACGTGCCGCTGCCCTATGCCGCCAATCTGGAGAAAGCGGCGCTGATCGACACCG
This sequence comes from Pseudomonadota bacterium, assembly GCA_018240865.1. Lineage (GTDB taxonomy): Bacteria > Pseudomonadota > Alphaproteobacteria > Sphingomonadales > Sphingomonadaceae > Sphingomonas_B. The sequence goes on from JAFEEY010000045.1 coordinate 27,670, forward strand.
CGCGCGTCGTCGCTGCGGTGAAGAAGGTCTGCTACCGCTGACCTTTTACAAGGCTGTCATCGCGAGGCTGCTTCGCCGCTCGCAATGACGGCCTGAGCATTTTCACGTCGTATATTTATCGCACGTCATCTTCGCCGAACCGACGGACGGCGACGGGTCGTAGATGCCGGAGCCGCTGTTGCCCGACAGGTCGCGCTTGTCGCGGACAATGTATGATGCCGTGTACTGGATCACTGGCGATCCCACGATCGCCGTCATCGTGCCGAACAATGAACGGTACTGATAGTTGATCTCGACATACATGACCGCTTCGCCGGCAGGCGCCTGCACTTCGGAACCAGCATTGCCCATCCCGGGAAACGCGGTGCCGGTCTTGCCGTCACCCGCCTTGCCGTAGCTCGAATCCCAGCCGGCGCCCTGTTTCATGCCCAGGCAGCGCTGCCAGTGAATCCACTGACCGCCGTCGCTGTTCGTCTCCAGGCTGGACAGCGTAACACGGCCGCGGTTCGCAAGGTCCAGCCGGTTCTGCTGCAGGCGGACGCCCTGCATGATGTCGTTGATGTCGATTTCGCGCAGCTGCTGTATAGTGCCGCCGGTGGCGTCCACGCCCGCGCGCGACGCATTATCGGCGAGCATGAGTGCGACCTGGCTGACGCGCATGTGGGTCTGCGCCAGATTGGCGCTCTCGACGCCGTACATGCCCATCGCCATCACGGCGGGCATGGCATAGGCAAACTCGATCAGGGCGACGCCGCTGCGATCGCGGCGGAGCCGCGGCAAAATGCTGGTCAGGTGCATACTTGCTTCACCACCGGGAGGTTCTGGGCCCCGTAGGGCTGGTTGCGCAGATAGGTTTTGACGGTGATCGTCTCGTCCTTCGGCCAGCCGAGCATGCCGTAGAGCGGGAAGAGCCGCGGAAACGACATCGTCATCGTATAGGCGGCGATATCGTTTGCGCCGCCCTGGCCGACATTGCCGGGGTCCGAATCCCACTGGCCGTTCGCGTTTACGTCGTCGAAACATTCGCCGCCGTCGCGCACGCCGTTGCCGTTGGTATCGGTGAACCGCTCCGGCTTGGCGTTCAGATAAGTGGTGTAGCTTCTCCGCAGCGGGGTGAATGTCGCGTTCTTGACGATCAGCTGGACCTGCTTTTTCGCCTTGGCCTCGATCGCGTCCAGCCTGTCCTGCGATCCTTCCATGCCGGAATCGCGCGCCGCTTTCTGGATTTCGCCCTCCAGCAACGACGTGGTGTAGCTGCGATAGGCGAGGTCCATCGACGCCATGATCAGCAGGAACATCGTCGGCGCGACCACTGCGAACTCGGCAATGGGCGATCCCTTTTCGTCGCGGGCGAGCCGCTTGAGGAACGGCATCCGGCTCATTTCGAGATCCTCAGCTCGGCGATCTTGCCCGCGATCTGCTTGAACGCATCCTGCAGCTTCTGATCGGTCGGGGCGTAGATCGCGGTGTCGCTGTTCGACGCGCAGTCCTTCATGTCCTGCGTCAGCGTTTGCGCATAGGCCACGACCCAGATCGTGATGCCTTTGTTCTTGGCCTGAGTGCAGATGGCCTGGAGGCGGGCGTTGTGCCGCGCCGTCAGATCGCTCGGCATGCCGCTGGCGCCTGTCTGGTTGCTCGCGGTCGTGCAGGTGCCGACAGGCGTGCTGCCTTCCACCCGGCCTTCCAGGCGCTCAAAGCCCTGGTAGCCGTAGATGCAGTGATTGGGAGACATGGCGCCGTCGGTCATCAGGATAAGATGCCGGCCACAGGTCCGGTTCGCGCGGCAATCAGTATCGTCCTTGAACATGCCGGTGGGCGAGATGAATCGCGCGCCCCAGATCATTCCGGCATCGTGATACGTACCGCCGATCGCCCGGAAATCCGAAGCGTTGACATAGTTACTGACATCGCTGCGCGTCATAACCTTCAGGCGCTGGGCGCGCTTTGGGCAGACATAATAGCCGGAGTCGAGCAAATCCCCGACGTTGCGCGAGCGATAGACGCTGGACGAGCTCGGCCAATAATCGGACGTGGTATCGTCGCTGGCCACGTTCGGCCGGTCGTACACGACGTCGATCCAGGCCGGCCGCCAGCGCGTGCTATCGGATGTCGGCGGCAGGTCGATATCCAGATCGGGCGGCAGGCTCGATTGCGAGAAGCTGCTGGAGCCGACCGTGTCGCGCTCGACCACGCAACCGTCCCATACCGAGGTTGCACCATCAACCCGGGTTGGATTGGTGACGCTGGCGCCGGTCTTATATTGGCTGACGTCGAGTGAAACCTGCTCATAGCGCCAGATCGGGATCTGGGACTGAGTGCTGATCGTGCAGACTCCCGGCGCATTGGGTCCAGATGTGGATGCCCAGGACACCGTCTTTTTGGTGGCCGGGTATTGCGGGAACGGCACGCTGCGGCCCGCATAGGTGTTGCAGGTGGCCGAATCGACCTTGTTTACGGTGCTGGTGCTGACGCTGCCGCTCGCTTGGTCGGCATAGACTCGCCGCGACGGATAAGTCGCTGTGTCGACGAGGTAATCGGAAGGCAGAAGAGGCCCCACATTGGCTGCAGAGGTATAGGGCACGAAGCCATAGCGTATGCGCGAGTTGGGATCGGCCGCCGCCGCCAGCGTATCGTAGAAGGTCATCACCGCCGAGCGGAGGGCCTTGATCTTCGAATCCGATTTTTCCTGCAGATAATAGCGCGTGCCGGACGGCGTCGAGACCGAGATCGGGGTCTGGGTGCACGAGCTTTCGGACGTATTGCACACCATCGAGCCGGTCGTGTCGAGCACGAACATCACGTCGACGTCGCCGATTTCCTTGCGCGCCTCGCAGGTGACGCTGAGCGTGGTGTCGCCGGCGCCGAACATGCTCATCAGCGTAGACGGCACGGTTGCTGAAGCGCTGCCCTGAACCTGGCCGTCCGCCGTGTCGGTCGGCTCGAAGCTCACGGCCTTGGTCGTGAACCAGCCCTGGCGGAAATTGTTGCTGAAGAAAGTGCGCGCCGCCGTCTTCGAAGTGTCGTCCAGCGCGGTGCCGGTCATCATCTTGCGGCCGGCAAGGGCACCGGCGTCGCAGGCCTGCTGAAGACGTACCTTGACCACATATAGCCGCGCCGTATCAAGCGCGGCGCCGGTGAAGCCGGCAAGCGGCAGCAACGCGGCCGCCATGATCGCCGCAGTGTTACCGGCGACATCCTTGGCAAGCCGCTGAAGAAAGCCGACCTTGGCGATGACTCGCCGCTTCCGCTTGAAGAAAATCATGTGCACCTCGGGCGAACTTGCCCGGTCTATGAACGGACAACGCTAAGACCCGTTGAACAGGGAAGGTTAATGCGTGGCTGACATTGTCGCCCTGAAGTTGCCGGCCGATCCCGAACGCGCCCTGTCGCTCGCTTACGCGCCGCCCGCCGTCCGGCCGGCGCTGTCCATGTTGTGGCGACTGGACGAGCGACTGGGCGAAATAGTCGCGCGGACGGAGACGCCGGCTGTGGGCCAGATGCAGCTGACCTGGTGGCACGAGGCGTTGCGCAACCTTTCCACCGAGCCCCAGGTCGATCCGATCCTGGTCGAGATCGCGCGGACGCCGGGGATCGACCGCGATGCCCTGCTGCCGTTGATCGACGGCTGGGAAATCCTGCTCGACCCCTTGCCGCTGCCGGATGAGGCACTGATCCGGTTCGCGGAAGCGCGCGGCGCCACGCTGTTCGGCGTGGCCGCAAAGCTGCTCGGCCATAGCAACGCCGGAGAGGCCGGGCGATCCTGGGCGCTTGTTGATCTCGCCTTCCACGTCAGCGACCGGGATACGGCGCGTCGCGCCCTGGCGCTCGCATCATATTCGGGCGGACGCCTGCCCAAACCCCTTGCGGTGCTGACGGCTCTCGCAATGTACGATCGGCGGCGCGGGCTGGACAAGCCGCGCCGGCAAGGTGCGCCTTTAAGGATCGCGCGGGCAATGCTGGCGGGGTTGACCGGTCGCTAGCGCTACTTAAGCTCCGCTCCGGCAACAGGGGGATAAGAGCTATGTGGCGATTTCTCGCGGGCGTCGCTTCGGCACTGCTGCTCTGCGGTGCGGGCCTGGTGTGGTGGACCAATGGCAGGCAGCATGCGCCTTTGCTGTCCGCAATCGAGCCGCCATTGGCGCGCTCAACCGACGGTTCGGATGCCACACCGCCCGAGGCCGACGAGCGGACGCGCGAGCAGAAGAGGTTCGACCGCTACGACAAGGATCGCAATGAACAGGTTTCGCCGGATGAGTATCTGATGAGCCGCCACAAGGCCTTTGCGAAGCTGGATCTGAACAGCGACGGCCGCCTGACATTCGAGGAATGGGCGAAGAAGACGACCGACAAATTTGCGAAGGCGGACGCGGATGGGTCGAAGGCACTGAGCCGGGCCGAGTTCGCGACGACGAAGCTGGTCAGGAAGACGCCGCCAAAGCGGGATTGCCCGCCACAGCCTCCGAAGGAGGACGAGGAAACCTAAAATCTCCGTTCGTTTCGAGCAAAGTCGGGAAACGCCTATGCGGTGGCAAGCGGCTTTTCGACTTCGCTCGAAGCAATCGGGGCCTGGTTGGCCATCCATTCGGCCAGATCGCGGCGCGCACGGCTGGTGAGCGCTGCCTTGCGCTCAGCCTTTCTGGCTTTGCTTTCCAGCGGCGGGAACAGGCCGAAATTGACGTTCATCGGCTGGTAGCTCTCGGCGTCCGCCCCGCCGGTGATGTGCGAGAGCAGAGCGCCCAAGGCAGTGGTCGGTGGCGGTGGCGCAAGCGGTGCTCCGCGCAGCTCCGCCGCCGCGAACCGCCCTGCGATCAGGCCGATCGCCGCGCTCTCGACATAGCCTTCACAGCCGGTGATCTGGCCGGCGAAGCGGATGTGCGGCGCGCGTTTCAGGCGCAGTTGGCCGTCGAGCAGCTCGGGCGAACGGATGAAGGTATTGCGATGGATGCCGCCCAGCCGCGCGAACTCGGCATTCTCCAAGCCCGGGATCGTGCGGAACAGCCGCACTTGCTCGGCATGTTTCAGCTTGGTCTGGAAGCCGACGATGTTCCAGAGCGTGCCGAGCGCATTGTCCTGACGCAGCTGGACGACGGCATAGGCGCCCTTGCCGGTACGCGGATCGCGCAGGCCGAACGGCTTCATCGGCCCATGGCGGAGCGTCTCGATCCCGCGCGACGCCATGACTTCGATCGGCATGCAGCCTTCGAAATAAGGCGTGTCCTTCTCCCACTGCTTGAACTCGGTCTTTTCGCCGTCGAGCAACCCCTGGACGAAGGCATGATATTGATCGCGATCGAGCGGGCAGTTGATATAGTCATGGCCGTCGCCCTTGTCCCAGCGCGACTGGAACCATGCGATGCCCATGTCGATGCTGTCGCGGTGCACGATCGGCGCGATCGCATCGAAGAAGGCGAGGCTGTCCAGCCCGGTCGCAGCGCCGATCGATCCGGCGAGTTGCGCAGCCGTCAGCGGCCCGGTGGCGACGATGACGGGACCGGAAGCGGGGAGGTCGTCGATCCGCTCGCGCACGATCTCGACATTGGGATGCGCCGCCAGCGCGGCTGTCACGCCGTTCGAAAATCCATCGCGATCCACCGCCAGCGCCGAACCGGCGGGCACCTTATGCCGATCGCCTTCCCGCATGATCAACGAACCCAGCGCGCGCATCTCGGTATGCAGCAGCCCGACGGCATTGTTGTCGGCATCATCGGAGCGGAAGCTGTTCGAGCAGACCAGTTCGGCAAGGCCATCGGTGTGATGCGCGGGCGTGCTCTCGACCCCCCGCATTTCCGACAGCCGCACCCGGAAACCCGCCTCGGCCAACTGCCACGCAGCCTCGGAGCCGGCCAGCCCGCCGCCAATTACCTGAATGTCGTGATTCATCCGAGACACCTAGGGGGCGTGATGCGGCGGGGCAACGGTCAGTCGTCGTACCATTGGGTTCCGGCGCGCGCGATAAGTGCGCAGATCGCACCCGTCCAGGCAAAAGCCGCCACGAAAACAGCCGATTCCGGGGAACCGCCAATGAGCAATAGCGCCGGAATTCCTGCCATCCCTGCCCCTGCAAGCGCCCATACGACAGGAAGGCGTGCGATTTCATCGAAGCAACCGATCGCACTGAGCGCGAGGGCACCCAGAAAGATAGGCAGGCATGCCATTATCGCGCCGAAAGGAATGGCCGGCAGGAATAGAAGCAACATCACCGCCGACGACGCATTGACCGGCACCGGGTCCGGATTGCTCATCAACAAGGCGATCCCAGTAGCAGCGACAAAGGCCGGACCGGCGGCGACCGCGGCCAACGCCACGCCCGCCGCGCACTTTGTCCGAGCCATCACACCCCCTCCGCCACGGCGGCGTTCTCGGTCAACCAGCGATTCACCTTGCGGCCGAACTGCGCGATTGCGCTCATGTTAAAGAAGTGCATCGCGCCGAGCACCAGCACCGCCAACCCGACCTTGCTGCTGAGAAAGCGCAACGCTTCAGGTATTGTCGTCGGTTCTCTGCCTAGGCTCAGCGTAAGCGTGATGAAGCCGATGTTGACGAGGTAGAAGCCGACCACCAGCAAGTGATTGGTCGAACGGGCCAGTTCAGGATTGTGTCCGAAACAATCGATCAGGAAGACCTCTCCGTTCTTCGACAGGGTGCGCGCGACCCAGATGGTGATGCCGATCGTGATCAGCAGATAGGCCGCATAGACAGTCTCGGTCATTTTCAACTCCTTTCGTTATTTCTGAAAAAAGAGAAATACATGGCCAGATAAATTTGCTGAGGCCTGCCCTCCTTACTTCTTGCTTGAGCCGGGGATGAAGCGGGCGACCTTGCTGCCCAACTTCATCAGCGTGACGAGGGTCGGCTTGGGCAGGGTACGGATCTGATCGTACCAATCGCCGAGCGTCGCGATGAATTCGTGCATGCGCACGATACGCTCGCGAACCTGAGGCGGAGCGCTTTTGTCATTGGCCAGGCTATCGGCGAGTTCGGCGAGAAGCGCGATCGTCGGGTCGATCTCGCGGCGTTTACGTTCCGCCACGATTCGCATCAGCATTTCCCACAAATCGCTTTCGGCGACGAAATGGTCACGGCGATCGCCTTCGACATGGACGCGGCGGACGATGCCATAACCCTGCAATTCCTTCAGTGCCGTCGAGACATTTGATCGGGCGAGCGTCAAGGCCTCGACTATCTCGTCGGCTGGCAAAGGCCGGTCGGAAAGGTAAAGTAAGGCGTGGATTTGCGCGACCGACCGATTGACACCCCATTGCGTGCCCATTTCTCCCCAATGGAGAATAAAAGCCTTGGCGGCGGAATGATCGGTGAGTTTCATCAGGAGTTTCTGTATTGACAGAAATATCAGAAGTCAAGGCGGCGCGATATTCAGCCCTGTTCCTCGCGGCGTTGCTGGCGGGGCTGACCTATTGGCCGGCGTCTGACCTGCCGTTCGATCCGGTGCTGCTGGTCGTGTGGAAAGGAGCGGGGGTGGGGTTGCTCGCGCTCTGGGCGGGGTTGCGGGCGCGGAGCCGCGACGGCTGGCTGCTGACGGCGGTGATGAGTTTCGGGGCGTTGGGCGACGTTTTGCTTGAGGCAGTGAGCCTGCAGCTGGGGGCGCTCGCTTTTCTGGCCGGCCATATCGTCGCAATCCTCCTCTATATGCAAAACCGGCGCGCGGGCGTCCATTGGCTATGGTTGATGCTGGTGCCGGTCGTTGTGCTGGCGGGGGCGTTGCTGCCGGATGACCGCACCGCCGCTCCCGGCATCGCTGTTTACAGCTTAGGCCTGGGCGCAATGGCGGCAACCGCGTTGATGAGCCGCTTCCGCCGGGCGGCGATTGGCGCGTGGATGTTCGTCGCCTCCGATCTGCTCATCTTCGCGCGGCTGGGGCCTTTGGCCGATTCCTTCATCCCCGATCTTTTGATCTGGCCGCTCTATTTCGCGGGGCAGGCGATGATCGCCTGGGACGTTGATCGCAACCTGCACGCCGGGGAGGCCTGAACATGCGCATCTTCACGATCGGCTATGAAAACGCGACGGTCGACGAATTCCTTGCAGCGCTTACCCGTGCTGGCGTGCAGCAGGTGGCCGATATCCGCGCGGTCGCCGCGTCGCGCCGCCCGGGGTTCGCCAAATCGGCGCTCGCCGCCAACCTGGCGAGCGTCGGCATCGGCTATCGCCATTTCCGCGCGCTCGGCACGCCCAAGGAAGGCCGCGACGCCGCGAAGAAGGGCGACCGTGCGACGCTGGAGCGGGTCTATGCCGGGCAGCTGGAGCTCCCTGAAGCTCAGGCGGAGGCGGACATGCTGAAGGCGATGGCGGCCGAAAAGCCGACCGCCTTGCTGTGTTTCGAACGCGATCCCGCCATGTGCCATCGCTCCCTATTCGTGGCGGCAGCAGTACCGGAAGCGGACGTATCGCATCTTATTCCCTGATCTATTTCAATGGAATCAACACCGCTTCGACAATGGGCATAGTTAATGATCCGGTGTGGGACAGGTCAAAAATACCTTAGTTAACAAGTTCGTAACGGCCCCCTGCGTTCTGTATAGGCTGCCTTCCGGGTTTGTTGCTTGTGAAGGGGTATGTCATGAACAAGTATGTTGCTTTGCTGGCCGCTCTGGTCGCCGTCCCGGCGTCCGCCGCCACCACCGTTTCATTCAATGGCGGTTCGGGTGCGTTGCCCGCCGGCGTCACCGTCTTCCAGGATTTCGAAGCGCTGGCCGGCGGCACGCCGGGTGCCTCGATCGGTCCGAACGCCTATGTGTATAACGACAGCATCGGCGGGGCCTCCGCGCGTCCGGCTTTCGGCAGCACCGGCAATTTCGCGACCGTGCTGACGGGCGGGAGCTATACGGTGAACTTCGCCGCGACCAATGTCTTCTCGTTCGTGCTGGGATCGCTCGACACCTACAACACGCTGACGCTGCACTATGAGAACGGCACCAGCCAGGCCTATGCCGGCGGCCAGATCATCAACGATCTGAGCTTCCCGAGCGGCAATCAGATCAGCGGCGAAACCAACGGTGTTGTCACCTACCGCGTGACCGACGGGCCGCGCCTGACGGGGGCGACCTTCACTTCCTCGGCCAACTCGTTCGAGTTCGACAATCTGGCGGCAGGCGTGCCCGAGCCGGCCAGCTGGGCGCTGATGATCGGCGGCTTCGGCCTGATCGGCGCGGCGTCGCGCCGCCGCGCCCGGACCGTGACGGTCCTCGCCTAAGCGCATCACCACGGGGGGTGAGGAGCGGCGCCGGCCCTGAACCGGCGCCGCTTTTCGTTTGGCTAGTTCAGGCGTGTCGCCTTGATGATGGGCACGCGCTTGATGATCACCTGATCCTTGAGCGCGCCGGAGCCGCGGCCGATCCAGGTCGGGGCGGCGAGGATTTTCTTCACCACGTCCATGCCCTTGATGACGCGCCCGAAGGCCGCATAGCCGGGGTTGCCGGGCCGCGCGTCCAGATAGGGCGAGGGGCCGACGGTGATGAAGAAATCGCCCATCGCCGTGCCCGGCGCGTTGCGCGCCATCGAGATGGTGCCATCGCCGTGTTTCAGCCCGGTCTTGCTGGTCGGCTCGTGATCAATCGAGAAAAAGGCGCGCCGGTAATTGTGATCGATGCCGCCCTGGATCAGCCCGCGCGACGGATCGCCTTTCGATCGGGCGGCACGGTAGAAGGTCGTTCCGTCGAACTTCCCGCTTTCCACATAGCGCAGGAAATTCTTCGAAGTGATCGGCGCCTGCTTGTCCGCCAGCTCCACGACGATCGTGCCCAGCCCCGTCTTGATCGCAACGCGCGGCGCGGCGAGGGCGGGGGCGGAGAGGGCGAGGAAGAGGGGAACCAGAAAGCGACGCATACGAAAAACCAGCCTCCAACCTCAACGCCGGTTTGGCTGAGCCTGTCGAAGCCTTCCCTTTCTTGTGGAGTCCGCAAAGAAAGCAGGAAAGGGCTTCGACAAGCTCAGCCAAGCCGGTTTCACTGCTGCGATTCTTCCGGCGTTTCGGAGGTTTCCGGCTCGTCGTCGCTTTCCTCGATGCGCGCGGCGGAGACGACGTGCTCGTCGTCGGCGACGTTGAACAGGCGGACACCGGCCGATCCGCGGCCGATGACACGCAGCGATTCGAGCCCCATGCGGATCATCTTGGCCTGATCGGTGACCAGCATCAGCTGGTGCGCGCGCGTGGCGGGGAAGCTGGCGACGACCAGCCCGTTGCGCGCGATATTGTCGATATTGGTGATGCCCTGGCCGCCGCGCCCGGTGCGGCGATATTCATAGGCGGAGGACAATTTGCCGTAGCCGTTGGCGCAGACGGTGAGGATGAACTGCTCCTTTGCCTTCAGCTCCTCAAAGCGCTCCGGCGTCATTTGCGGCTCGCTGTCCTTCTCCGCCTTCCAGGGGGCGTGGCGCAGATAATCCTCGCGCTCTTCCTGATCCCTCACGCCGACGCGGTGGAGGATAGAGAGCGAAATGACCTCATCACCCTTGCCCAGCCGCATGCCGCGCACCCCGGTCGAATTGCGGCTCTGGAACTCGCGCACTTCGTCGCCGGCAAAGCGGATCGCCTTGCCCTGGCGGGTGGCGAGCAGGACATCGTCGCTTTCGTCGAGCAAGGCGACTCCGATCAGCCGGTCATCCTCATCCTCGCCTTCGAACTTCATCGCGATCTTGCCGTTCGAGGGGACGTTGGTGAAGGCATCCATCGAATTGCGGCGCACCGACCCCTTGGCCGTCGCGAACATGACGTGGAGCTTGCCCCACTCCGCCTCGTCCTCGGGCAGCGGCAGCACGGTCGAGATGGTCTCGCCCTCGGCCAGCGGGAGGAGATTGATCATCGGACGGCCGCGCGTGTTCGCGCCGCCTTCAGGCAAGCGCCACACCTTCATCCGGTAGACGCGGCCGAGCGTCGAGAAGAACAGCACCGGCGTGTGAGTCGAGGTCACAAACAGCTCGGTGACGACATCCTCGTCCTTGGTGGCCATGCCGGCGCGGCCCTTGCCGCCGCGATTCTGGGCGCGGAACGTGTCCAATGTGGTGCGCTTGATATAACCGCCCATGGTCACGGTCACGACCATGTCCTCGCGCTCGATCAGATCCTCATCGTCGATGCCGTCGGCGGCAGGCGCGATCTCTGTGCGGCGCGGCGTATCGAATTCGGCCAACACGGCCTGGAACTCGGTGCGCATCACCGCATAGAGCTTCACGCGGTCGGCGAGGATTTCGAGCAGCGCGCCGATGCTGGTCGCCAGCACCTTTAGCTCGTCGCCGATCTCGTCGCGGCCGAGCGCGGTCAGGCGGTGCAGGCGCAGATCGAGGATCGCGCGGACCTGCGCGTCGGACAGGCGATAGGTATCGCCGTCGACTTCATGCTCGATCGCCTCGACTAGGCGGATATAGGGCGCGATCTCGGCGATCGGCCATTGGCGGGCGAGCAGGGCGGCGCGTGCTTCGGCCGGGCTCGCCGATCCGCGAATGATGCGCACGACCTCATCGAGATTGGTGACGGCGATGACGAGGCCCAGCAACAGATGCGCCCGCTCGCGCGCCTTGGCCAGCTCAAACTTGGAGCGGCGCGTGATGACTTCCTCGCGGAACTTCACGAAGGAATCGATGATGTCGCGCAAGGAAAGCGTCTCAGGCCGGCCGCCGCGAATGGCGAGCATATTGGCCGGGAAGCTCTGCTGCGCCGGCGTGTGACGCCAGAGCTGATTGAGCACGACTTCGGGCGTCGCATCGCGCTTCAGGTCGATGACGATGCGCACGCCCAGCCGGTTCGATTCGTCGCGAATGTCGCTGACGCCCTCGACGCGTGGCGGGTTGTTGCCATCCTTTTTCGCCGCTTCCGCGATCCGCTCGACCAGCGCATTCTTGCCCTGCTGATAGGGGATTTCGGTGAGCACGATCGAACGGCGGTCGCCCCGGCCTTCCTCGATCACATGGCGCGAGCGGACAATGATCGAGCCGCGGCCTTCGGTATAGGCTTTGCGCGCGCCGGACTGACCGAGAATGATCGCGCCCGTCGGGAAATCCGGCCCCGGCACATATTCCATCAGCTCTTCGGAGCTAAGCGCGCCATTGTCGATGAACGCCAGGCAGGCGCGCAGCACTTCGCCCAGATTGTGCGGCGGAATGTTGGTCGCCATGCCGACCGCGATGCCGCCGCTGCCGTTGACCAGCAGGTTGGGGAAGCGCGCGGGCAGAACCTGCGGCTCCTGCTCCGAAGCGTCATAATTGGGCTGGAAGTTGACCGTATCCTTGTCGAGATCTTCCAGCAGTGCGTTGGCGACCTTGGCGAGCCGCGCCTCGGTGTAGCGCATCGCCGCCGGTTCGTCCGGGTCCATCGATCCGAAATTGCCCTGGCCGTCCACCAGCGGCACGCGCATCGACCAATCCTGCGCCATGCGTGCGAGGGTGCCGTAGATCGGGGCGTCGCCATGCGGGTGATATTTACCCATGACGTCGCCGACGATGCGGCTGCACTTGCGATAAGCCTTGCCCGCGACATAGCCCGCTTCCTGGCAGGCATAGAGGATGCGGCGGTGCACCGGCTTCAGCCCGTCGCGCACGTCCGGCAGCGCGCGGGCGACGATCACGGACATCGCATAGTCGAGATAGCTCGACTTCATCTCATCGACGATGTTGACCGGTTCGATGTCGCTGGACGGGGCAGAAGGCGGCGGCAGAGTGGCCAAGACAGATTTTCCGAAAACTATGGGATGGATGCCGCCGATGCGGACCAGACCTCCCTAAACGGCCAGACAGCCCAATTCCACCCCCGCGCGCACGCGAGCGCGCGCGAACTGTGGAGAAGTGGCGCGGAACGATTGTCCCGCTTCGCGCAATTCAACCGCCGTTCAGTGGCAAAACCGCATCGGCCCGGCGAAGCCACCGCTTGTTTGGCGCATGGCCGGGGTTTAGGGGCTGAATTCAGCGATCCGTCGCCGGAGAGTCCCTCGAGAGGAGATTACGGGAATGAAGGTTTCGAAACTGGCGCTGGTGCTGGCGCTGGCCGCCGGCTTTGGCATGACGAGCCCCTTGCTCGCCAAGGATAAGAAGGAAGCCCCCGCGGCGCAGGCCGGGGGTTGGTCGCCACAACTTGGCAAGGCGTTCCGTAACGCGGCCGCGCCGCTGCAGAAGGCGATCCAGGCCAAGGATTTCACGACCGCACAGTCGCTGTTGCCCGCCGCCGAAGCCGCGGCGCAGGCGCCTGATGAAAAATTCGTCCTCGGCCAGTTCCGCTTGCAGATCGCGACGGCTGCCAACGACACGGCAGGCCAGTCCAAAGCGGTCGACGAGATGCTTGGTTCGGGCGCCGGCCCGGCCGACATGAAGGGCCAGCTATATTTCTATCAGGGCCAGTTCGCCTACAAGGCGAACAACTTCCCGGCCGCCATCCAGGCGCTCACCGCTGCCCAGCAGGCCGGTTTCGCGCCCAAGGATGCCAATGGCCAGCCGACGCAGGACGCGAATCTGCTGCTCGCCGAATCCTATTTCAAGAGCAATCAGGTTCCTCAGGGGCTCGCGACTGTCGATGCCGCGGTGAAGGCGGAGAAAGCCGCCGGCCGCAAGCCGCCGCAGGAATGGTACGGCCGCGCCGCCTCGATGGCGTACAAGTCGAAGCTGATGCCCGAGGTGGCGAAATGGACCCGCGCGCAGGTAATCGATTATCCGTCCGCCGAAAATTGGCGTAGCGCGATCGTGATCTACGGCGACGCCAATCACTTCGACGATCAGACCCAGCTCGATCTGATGCGCCTCCAGCGCTTCGCGGGCGCGCTGTCCGGCGAACGCGACTATTACGAATATGCGATTCTGGCCGACAAGGTCGGCCTGCCCGGCGAAGCCAAGGCGGTTGTCGACGAAGGCAAGGCCAAGGGCGCGTACAATGCCGGCAGCAAGGCCGTGAACGAAATCGGCGCCGCCGTCGGTGCCAAGGTCGCCGCGGACAAGGCATCGCTTGCCGCGGCGGAAAAGAACGCCGCTTCGGCCGCCAACGGCCGCGCAGCGCTTGGCACCGCCGACGCCTATTTCGGCTATGGCGACTATGCCAAGGCGGCGACGCTGTACAAGCTTGCGCTGCAAAAGGGCGGAGTGGACGCCAACACGGCCAACCTGCGCCTTGGCATGGCGCTCGCCAAGGCGGGCCAGGCGGCGGAAGCCAAGCAGGCTCTCGCTCTCGTCACGTCAGGGCCGCGCGCCGAAATCGCGCAATTCTGGACGATCTGGGTGGATCAGGGCGCCAAAACGGCGGGCTGATCGTCAGTCATTGTCGAATGAGGGAGCAGCCCCGGCGATCGGAACGCCGGGGCTGTCTTTCGATGTGCGGATGGTGAGCGAGGTCTTCACGCTCGCCACATTGGGCGCGGACGTCAGCTCCGAGGTCAGGAAGCGCTGGAAGGATTGAAGGTCCGGCGCGACGATCTTGAGGATGAAGTCGATCTCGCCGTTGAGCATGTGGCACTCGCGAACCTCAGGAAGGGCCGCGACATGGTCTTCGAAGGCCCGCAGGTCATGTTCGGCCTGGCTTTTGAGGCTGACCATCGCAAAGATCGTGATCGCATAGCCAAGCGCGACCGGGTCCAGCCGCGCATGATAGCCCCTGATCACCCCGGCTTGCTCAAGGCTGCGCACCCGTCGAAGGCAAGGCGGAGCGGTCAATCCGACTCGCGCGGCCAGGTCGACATTGGTCATACGACCATCCTCCTGCAGGGCGGCCAGAATTTCCAGATCGACAGAATCGAGCGCCTGAGACGGCATTGCGCAATACCCCGTGAGTAACTCGGGGTCGCCTTATAAGATAATTACGAAGGGCCGCAATTGTCTCACTTTGCGACGTCCCATTTTCGGGCCTGTCGAGAAGTGTCGCCGCGCGTTATTCCAGCGGACTGAGCGGAGGGAACGGGCGTGCGATTCGACGACAGACTGGCGACGGCGCTCGGCCAGCCGGCCGAAAGCACTGCCGCGCGTCAGGCGATCTGGCGCCAGCTGGTCGATCTGCTCGGCGAACCCGGCGACGGGGATTATCTGCGGGACGCAGCGTTCGAACGTTTGCGCGAATGGCGCGGCGAGGTTCCGATCGTCGCACGCCAGAACGCCGCGCTGCTGCTGCTCTCCCGTTCGTCGATCGCCAGCGACCTGGTGGAGTTTTTCGCGGAAGACGCGACGGCGGTGTTCGCGCCTTTGCTCGCCGGCGTCAATTTCCGCGGCAAGGTTTGGCGCCGGCTTATTCCCAACCTGTCGCCGGTGGCACGCGCTTTGCTCCGCCATCGCCGCGATCTGCCGAATGGCGCGATGCGGGCGCTGGAAGCCTTCGGCAAAACGGATTTTGTGATCGAAGGCCCAGCCAACCCGTTTGAAGAAGACGCGGCGCAGGGCTATTCGGCGCCCGATATTCGCGAGTTGCAGGCACGGATCGACGCATTCCGCGAAAATCATGCCCAGGCGGAATCGAACCCGGAAACGGCGTTCGATTTCGAGGCCGGCGCGGATGGCGTGATCCGTTGGTGCGACGCAATGGGCCGCGCCGCCGTTATCGGCCTGTCGATCGCCGATGCGGCACCGGGGCAGGCGCATGGCGTCGACGGCCAGGCCGCCGGTGCCTTCCGCGCCCGCGCTCCATTTCGGGACGCGAGGCTGACGATCGCGCGCAACGGGCCTGCCGGTGGCGCCTGGGCGATTTCGGGTGTACCGCAATTCGATCCGGCCACGGGCCGCTTCACCGGCTATCGCGGCAGCGCGCGCCGGCCGCGAGTCGGGGAGCGGGCGGAGCAGTCGGGATTGCTCGGATCGGCGCTGAGCGGCGATTCGCTCCGGCAGCTCGCACACGAAGTCCGCACCCCGCTGAACGCGATCGCCGGTTTCGCGGAGATGATCGAACGGCAAATGCTCGGCCCCGCTCCGGCCGCGTACCGGCAGCGTGCCGCCGAGATTCTTGCCGAGACCCGCAAGCTCGACGCTGTGCTCGACGACCTTCAGGAGGCCGCGCAGGTGGAAGGGGCTTCGCTGAACCTGACGCCGCAGCAAGTCGACTGCGCGCTGCTCCTGGCGCGCGTCGCCACCGCGCTCAATCCGCTGGCAGAAAGCAAGAGCGTCCAGGTTGCGCTGTCGATCGCCCCGGGATGCGGCCTCGCCGTGCTTGACCCAGCATCGGCCGAGCGAATGGTCATGCGGCTGATGAGTGCTGTCATCGGCCTGGCGCGCCCTGGCGAACGGATCGCCATCGACCTGACCTCGCACAGCAACCCCAGATCCGAAGCGCATATCGCGATCGCAAGGCCGCGCCTCGTCGCGGACTATGGCGAGCGAGCATTGTTGGAAGCTTGCGACATAGACGGCGAGGATGAAGGCGCGCAGCCCGCACTCGGCCTCGGCTTCACGCTGCGGCTGGTGCGGAGCCTCGCGGAATCGGCGGGCGGTGCGCTGGTGTTGGAGCCGCATTGTTTCTGTCTGAAACTGCCGGCGGCAGGCAATGCAGAGACGGCTTGCCAGCCGGAGCGCGGCTCCGCTATCGCGGCGACGCCGGGAGGGGCCTGTAGCTCAACGGTAGAGCCGGCCGCTCATAACGGCTTGGTTGGGGGTTCGAATCCCTCCGGGCCCACCGGCGCGCCGGCCTAGACTGCAGCGTAGCTGCAGGCAGGCACTAGGCGCGCCCGGCCGGCCTCGCACAAGGCGAGGACCGACGACGCGGCTTTGCCGTGGCGCTTTCCTGACATGCTGGGTTCCCGCTTTCGCGGGAATGACGAAAAGTGAAATTGAGCCCGCCGCGGCAAAGCCGCGTCGTCGGTCGGGCTACGCCCGCCGTCCGGGCTTGCGCGTCTCGCAGATAAGTTTCTTATCTGCGTGCGCGCTGCGCCATGGTCGGGGAGACAGGATTCGAACCTGCGACCCTCTGCTCCCAAAGCAGATGCGCTACCAGGCTGCGCTACTCCCCGACGCGGGTTGCAATGATGGTTCGCCTTGCAAAGCGCAAGCTTGCCCCAAATAAAAAAGGGCGGCTCCTTTCGGAACCGCCCTCTTTTTTGCCTTGAGGCGTGAAGCTTAGTGCTTCTCGGCCGAGTTGGCAGCAGCGTTCGTCGCGTTCGCAGCAGCGTCCGTGGCGTTCGCAGCAGCGTTCACCGCATTGCCGGCCGCGTTGGTCGCGGCGTCGGTCGCGTTGCCGGTGACGTTCGCGGCCGCATCGACCGCGTTGTCGGTGGCGTTCTCGAGGTTGTCGGTGGCGTTCTCGAGCGCGTTGGTCGCGTTCGTGGTATTGTCGGTGCTCTTATTGCAAGCAGCCAGCGACATCAGGCCGGCGGCAGCAGCAACAACGATCAGCTTCTTCATTCGATGTGCTCCCCAAGGGAAATAACGTGCGCCCGGCCCGAATGCCGTCGCGCTGGCGGTAATTAACCGGAACCGCGGCTTCGTCAAACTATTTCAGTAGAGATTAGTTCCTCGGCCCAACAAGCGATTCCGACGCATTGGCGACAACGGACAGCATTGCCGTCCACGCCGCTACGTTCTGCGCTAGCTCATCAGGCATGATCTTGTCGAGAGTGTCGTCAGCCGTGTGGTGAATATCGAAATATTTGAGACCATTCTGGTCGAGGTCCACGGCGTTCGTTCCCGAGCGCGCCCAAGGACCGAGATCGGCCCCGGCGCCGGCTGTGCCGCTCCCCTTGGTGATCCCGAGGGGGGCGAGCGCCTGTTCGATCCGGGCCGCGACCGGCGCCGCGGCCGGATTCAGCTTCGTTTCGAACCGCCANNTGGCGAAATAGGCGGCGCCGCCATTGCCGCCAATCTCCTCGCTGCCGAACCAGATCACGCGGATCGTCCGCTTCGGACGGCCGGCATCCATGATCCGCTTGGCGGCGGCCGCAGTGATCGCGACGCCGGCGCCGTCGTCGATCGCGCCCGTGCCGAGATCCCAGCTGTCGAGATGGCCGCCGATCGCGACGATCCCGGCATCCGGATCGGTCCCGGGGACTTCGGCGATGACATTGCCCGACTGGATCGTGCCGACGCGGCGCGGCGTGATCACCAACTTCAGCCGCAGCGCCTGGCCACGCTCCAGCAAGCGTTCAACTTGGTCTGCATCGGGGTTGGAAAGCGCCGCCGCCGCGATCGGCGTGACGCCTGCATCGAAATTGGTGACGCCGGTATGCGGCACGCGGTGGCTGTCGGTGCCGAGGCCGCGGATCACGATCGCGGCGGCGCCTTTCTGCGCGGCGACATTGGGCGCGACCCGCCGGACCGCGCCGAAATAGCCATAGCTCGACCCATCCTGCGCCGCCTTCATGGCATGGCCGACATAGACGATCTTGCCGCGCACCTGTTCCGCCGGCGCTGCCTGCAGCGCTGCGACACTGTCGAACGCGATCAGCTCGGCCTCGACGCCTTCCGCCGGGGTCGCGCCACTATTGCCGAGCGCGGTCAGCGCGAGCTTCTGCGCGAAGGCGCCGGTGAACTCGCCTTTTTCCTCGCCGCGCTCCCAGCCGGGGATGTCGAACGTTTCTGTGCGGACATTCTTGAAACCGAGACTCTTCAGCTTTCTCACGGCCCAATCGCGCGCTTTCGCTTCTTGCGGGCTGCCGGCGAGGCGCGGGCCGATCTCGGTCGTCAGTTCTTCGACGATGTCCCACGCGATCTGGTCCTTCAGCGCCGCGTCGCGGAGCTTTTCCGTGTCATGCGGGGGCGCCGCGGCGATGAGGAAGGGAAGGGCGAGGAGCGCGAGGCGTTGTTTTGTCATGGCCGCGCACTAACTATCAGGCGAGGCGTTTGCCAAGCCCCGGCGGCTTCGCTAGGGCCCGCGCCAAATCCTTACAGCAGCTTGAGAACCGGAGATCAGGGCCGATGGCCGCGCAATATTCCTATGTCATGCACGGGATGACCAAGACGTTCCCGGGCGCCCCCAAGCCGATCCTCAACAACATCAATCTGCAATTCTATCCCGATGCGAAAATCGGCATCGTCGGACCGAACGGCGTCGGCAAATCGACGCTGATGAAGATCATGGCCGGCATCGACACCGAATTCTCGGGCGAGGCCTGGCCGGGCGAGGGGATCACGGTCGGCTATCTGGCGCAGGAGCCGCAGCTCGATCCCACCAAGACCGTGCTGGAAAACGTCAAGGACGGCGCTCGCGCCACTGCGGACATGGTTGATCGCTTCAACCAGATCTCGGCGCTGATGGCCGAGCCGGATGCCGATTTCGACGCGCTGATGGAGGAAATGGGCGATCTTCAGGGCAAGATCGACGCGGTTGATGGATGGACGCTCGACAATCAGCTTGAGATCGCGATGGAGGCGCTGCGTTGCCCGCCCTCCGATGCCAGCGTGGAGAATCTGTCGGGCGGCGAGCGCCGCCGGATCGCGCTGACCCGGCTGCTGATCCAGAAGCCGAGCATCCTGCTCCTCGACGAACCGACCAACCACCTCGATGCCGAAAGCGTCGCGTGGCTGGAAAATCACCTGCGCGAATATCCCGGCAACGTGCTGATGATCACGCACGACCGTTATTTCCTCGACAATGTCGTGAACTGGATTCTCGAGCTCGATCGCGGCCGCTATTATCCGTATGAGGGCAATTACTCGACCTATCTGGAAAAGAAGGCGAAGCGCCTAGAGCAGGAAGAGCGCGAGGACGCCGGCCGGCAAAAGGCAATCAAGGAAGAGCTGGAATGGATCCGGCAAAGCCCCAAGGCGCGCCAGACCAAGTCCAAAGCCCGTATCCGCGCGTTCGACGAACTGGTCGAACGCCAGGAGAACCGCGCGCCGGGCAAGGCCCAGATCGTCATCCAGACGCCAGAGCGGCTGGGCGGCAAAGTCATCGAGGTCAATGGCGTCTCCAAAGCTTACGGCGACAAATTGCTGTTCGAGGATCTGAGCTTCACGCTGCCGCCGGGCGGCATCGTCGGCGTGATCGGTCCGAACGGCGCCGGCAAATCGACGCTCTTCCGCCTGATTACCGGTCAGGAAACACCGGATACCGGCTCGGTCGATATCGGCCCGACCGTGAAGCTCGGCTATGTCGACCAGAGCCGCGATGCGCTCGATCCCAACAAGAATGTCTGGGAGGAAGTCTCGGGCGGCCACGAACTGATGACGATCGGCAAGCACGAGATGCAGACGCGGGCCTATGTCGGCGCGTTCAACTTCAAGGGCCAGGATCAGCAGAAGAAAGTCGGCCAGCTTTCGGGCGGTGAGCGCAATCGCGTCCATATCGCCAAGATGCTGAAGGCCGGCGGCAACGTGCTGCTGCTCGACGAGCCGACCAACGACCTGGACGTCGAAACGCTGCGCGCGCTCGAGGAAGCGCTGGAGAATTTCGCCGGCTGCGCCGTGGTCATCAGCCACGATCGCTTCTTCCTCGACCGCCTGGCGACGCACATCCTTGCCTTCGAGGGCGACAGCCATGTCGAATGGTTCGAAGGAAACTTCGAATCCTATGAGGAAGACAAGCGCCGCCGCTTGGGCGACGAAGCCGACCGGCCCCACCGGATGAGCTACAAGAAGCTGACGCGCTGACGTTCGCAGATTTCCTTTTGACAGTGCGGCGCGGGTTTGTTGGTCTTGCCGGCGCACCCGCTCCGCACCGGAGGAACCCATGCGTCGTCTTGCTGCCTTCTGCCTCGCTGCCGCTTTTCCGGCCGCTGCCTTCGCTGCCGGGCCCGTTCCGGATTATGTGGCCAAAGCCGTCGCTGACCCGTCGCGTCCGGCCGAGCAGCGCGCCGCCGATCCTACCCGCAAGCCCGCCGAGACGATCGCTTTCGCCGGCGTGAAGCCTGGCATGATCGTCGGCGAATTCTATCCTGGCGGCGGCTATTTCACGCGGATGCTGAGCATTGCCGTCGGCCCGTCCGGCCATGTCTACGGCATCGAGAACGACCGCTGGAAAAGCGCAGTGAAGGCCGATACCGAACTCGCCGCGCAAGGCCAGCTCAAGAATGTTTCAATGGAAGCGGCGCCGTTCGGCACCGTGCGTTTTCCCCAGCCGCTCGATATCGCCTGGGTCACGCAGAATTATCACGACCTGAAGATCCCCGAATATGGCGTTGTCGATACCGCCGCCTTCGACCGCGCCGTGTTCCAGGCGCTGAAGCCAGGCGGCACCTATGTCATCTTGGATCACGAAGCGCCCGCAGGCACCCACACCGCCGCGATCGCCAAGCTGCACCGGATCGAGAAAGCGCAAGTGATCCGCGAAGTCACCGCCGCCGGATTCAAGCTGGCGGGCGAGGGCGATTTCCTGCGCCACCCGGGCGACGACCATACGCTTTCGATTTTCGACAAAAAGGTGCAGGGCAAGACCGACCAATATGCCCTGAAGTTCGTGAAGCCCGCCGCTCAGTAGCTGAGCTTCGGATACCAGTCGGCGGGCCGTCCCTCCGGCGTCAGGTCGAGGATCAGCCACAGGCTCGCGATGTCGGGCGCGTCGCGCGGATCCTGGCCCGGATCGGCCATGTCGAACGTCATCTGGCTTGCCCAGAACAGGCGGACTTTGTCGCCGTCCTTCCGGAAGACGACCAGTGCCGGATATTCGGCGCCTTCCGGCGTCAGCAATCCCAGGTCGTTCGCGTAATCATCGCCAACGGTCTGCACGAAATCGAGATCGCGCCAGCCGCGCTCGGCCGCGAAAGCCAGCTGCCGCTCGACGCTGCTGCGGCCCAAAATCTTCAGGGCGGCGCGCTGCTGGATGTCCGCGCCGTTGCCGTTCACCGCACCAAGCCAGTTGGTGCACATCGGGCAAGGCCGCTCGCGCTGCGGTCCGTACATCCAGAAATAGGTGACGAGCGTGTCCTTGCCGTCGAACAGATCGGCGAGGCCGACCTCCTCGCCATTCTCCGTCCTGAACCGGTAATCCTTCTCGATCACCGGCCCGGGCGGGAGCGCGCGGCGCTGCTCGGCAAGCCGGGTCATATGGCGACGGAATTCGATTTCCTCGGCAAGGAGTGTCTCGCGCGCCGCTCGATACTCCTCGCTCGCTCCCGGAAAACGAATGTCCAGTCCCCGCGCCAGCTCCGCGGCGGGTTTCAATGATGCCGTCATGACGCCTCCAATGCGTGGCTGCCGCTCAAACCCTCTGGTCCTGATCCTGATTTGTTCCTAAGCTTTCGGCAATGGCCAAAGTTCAGAAACGCTATGCCTGCCAATCGTGCGGATCGGTCTCGGCCAAATGGGCGGGGCAGTGTGCGGACTGCGGCGAATGGAACACGCTGGTCGAGGATGCGGGCGCGGTGGTGACGCCGTTCCAGGCGCGCCATAATCTGCAATCCGGCGGGCGCGCGGTCGACCTGACCGGTCTTAATACCGATGCGCCGCTGCCCGACCGTATGCCGACCGGGATCGCGGAACTGGACCGGGCGCTCGGCGGCGGCTTTGTCGCGGGATCGGCGACGCTGATCGGCGGCGATCCGGGGATTGGCAAGTCGACGTTGCTGCTGCAGGCGACCGCGAAGCTGGCCTCGGCGGGGAAAGCGGTCGCCTATGTGTCGGGCGAGGAAGCCGCGGATCAGGTGCGGCTGCGCGCGCGCCGGCTCGGGCTCGGCCAGGCGCCGGTGCAGCTCGCCGCCGCGACTTCGGTGCGCGATATCCTGACCACGCTGGGGCAGGGCAATGTGCCCGATCTCCTGGTGATCGATTCGATTCAGACCATGCATTCGGACCTGATCGAGGGCGCGCCCGGCACAGTCAGCCAGGTCCGCGCAGCAGCGGGCGAGTTGATCCGCTTCGCCAAGGAACGCGGCACCGCCGTCGTGCTGGTCGGCCATGTCACCAAGGACGGCTCGATCGCCGGCCCGCGCGTGCTCGAACATATGGTCGATACCGTGCTCAGCTTCGAGGGCGAGCGCAGCCATCAATATCGCATTCTGCGCGCGATCAAGAACCGCTTCGGCGGCACCGATGAGATCGGTGTGTTCGCAATGGGCGAAGATGGTTTGGACGAAGTTTCAAACCCTTCCGCGCTTTTCCTCACGCATCGTGACGAGAATGTCAGCGGCGCAATCGTCTTTCCGGCGCTGGAAGGCACGCGCCCGGTGCTGGTCGAGATTCAGGCGCTGACCGTGCGGTTGGCGAGCGGGGCGACGCCGCGCCGTGCCGTGGTCGGCTGGGACAGCGGGCGGCTGGCGATGATTCTCGCCGTGCTCGAGGCGCGATGCGGGCTCAGCTTCTCGACCGCCGAGGTCTATCTGAACGTGGCGGGCGGCTATCGGATCTCCGACCCTGCCGCCGATCTGGCCGTCGCTGCCGCGCTTGTCTCCGCACTGAGCGAGCGGCCGCTGCCGTCCGACGCGATTGCGTTCGGCGAAATCGCCTTGTCGGGCGAAGTCCGGCCCGTGGCGCACGGCCCGCTTCGGCTCAAGGAAGCCGCCAAGCTCGGCTTCGAGCGCGCGTTAGCGCCGGTGGGCGTCAAGGAGAATGCGGGTATGCGGCTGTCCGGTTTCGCGCGGCTCGGCGCGCTCGTTGACCATCTTCTCGGGCGAGGCTAGCCAGCCGCCATGACCGCCCTCGATATCGTCGCTGTCGTTTTGCTGGGCGGAGGCGCCGTGATCGGCGCGCTGCGCGGCTTCGTTCAGGAAGCGCTCTCGCTGTTCGCCTGGGTGCTGGCGGTGCTCGCCGTGACTTTCCTCTACACGCCGACGACGGACCTTCTGGCGGGGCCCATCGGGACCGGATCGGGTGCCGCCGTTGCCGCGGTCGTGGTCTTGTTCGGCGTGACGTTCGTGATCGGCAAGCTACTTGCCAACTACCTCGGCAAGCGCACTCGCCAGTCGGTGCTGGGGCCGGTGGACCGTGTGCTTGGCTTCGGCTTCGGCTTCTTGAAGGGGCTGCTGGCGGCAAGCGTGCTGTTCCTGCTCGCGACGATGGTCGTCGACACGGTGCGCGGCGGCCCCGCCAACCGGCCGGACTGGATGCGTCACGCACGCAGCTATTCGCTGCTGAACGCGACCAGCCGCGCGATGGTCGATTATGTGAACCAGCGGCGGAGCGGCGTGCAGACGCCGGCGAACGCCGCCACGTCGCGATGAACGCGCCGCTTTACGATACCGCGATCCTGCGCCTGGCGGCCACGATCCCGCATCTCGGACGGCTGGAGCAGCCGCAAGGCACGGCGGAGAGGCGCTCGCCTGTCTGCGGCAGCCGCGTGATCGCCGATGTGACGCTGGATGACGAGGGCCGGATTTCGAGCCTCGGCCTCGAACTTTCCGCCTGCGCGCTGGGCCAGGCATCCGCAAACCTGATGGCATCTCATGCGATCGGGCGGACGCCGGAGGAATTAGCGGACGCGCGTGATGCAGTCGCGGCGTGGCTGGCGGGTGAACAAGGCGATCCGGGCGACTGGCCGGGCCTTGACCAGCTCGCCCGGGCGCGGCCGCACACCGGCCGTCACGCCGCGATCCGCTTGCCCTTCGAAGCGGCCGCCGAAGCTGCCGAGCGCGCACGCGGCTGATGGAGACCCATCAAACCGCCAACCTACTGCGTGATGGCTTCATCATGCTCGGTGCGGCGCTGGCGCTGGTGTTGGTCTTCCGCCGCCTCGGACTGGGCGCGACCCTCGGCTATCTGTTGAGCGGCGTCTTGATCGGGCCGCAAGTGCTGGGCCTGGTGGGCGATGCGGAGGGCAAGCTCGGCATCGCCGAGATCGGCATTGCATTGTTGCTGTTCCTGGTCGGGTTGGAGCTGTCACCTGCGCGGCTATGGCGTCTCAAACGGGATATTTTCGGCTTCGGCCTGCTGCAGGTCGTGCTGTGCGGAGCCGTGATCAGCGCGTTTGTCTATGCAGTAACCCCGCTCAGCCCGGCAGCCGCGCTCGCGATCGGTCTGCCGCTGGCGCTGTCCTCCACCGCCCAGGTGCTGCCGATGCTGGAATCGGCAGGGCGGTTGCGGACGCCCTTCGGCCAGCGCGCTTTCTCGGTGCTGCTGTTCCAGGATCTGTCGATCGTGCCGATGATCACGATCATCGCGGCACTGTCGCGCGCGCCCGGAGCTGCAGAGGGGCCGCCGGGCTGGCTGCTTGCGCTCTACACCGTCGCGGCGGTCGCGGGACTCGTGCTCGCGGGGCGCTTCATCCTCAATCCGCTGTTCCGCTTGATCGGGGGGCTGGGCGAGCGCGAGCTGTTTGTGGCGGCCGGGCTGTTCGCGGTGCTCGCCAGTGCAGCCCTGATGCAATGGCTCGGCCTTTCGATCGCGCTCGGCGCCTTCGTCGCGGGCGTAATGCTTGCCGACTCGCCCTATCGGCATGAGCTGGAGGCGGATGTCGAGCCGTTTCGATCGCTGCTGCTCGGCCTGTTCTTCATCGCGGTCGGCATGCTGCTGGATCTCCATGCCATTGCCGAGCGGCCGCTGTTCGTGATCGCGATCGCCGCCGGACTTGTCGTCATCAAGACCAGTGTCATTCTGGGGCTGGCGCGGATGTTCGGCCTGGCCTGGGGGCAGGCGCTCGGCATGGGCCTGCTGCTGAGCCAGGGCGGCGAGTTCGGCTTCGTCCTTTTCGCCCAGGCGCAGGATGCGCTGCTGATCGCGCCGGAAGCCGCCAGCCTATTCGGTGCGGTCGTGACGCTTTCCATGGCGACCACGCCGTTCCTGATGCAGATCGGCAAGAAATTTCGCCAGCAGCCTTTAGCCCGGGATCGCACCGACCTGCCAAGGCCGGCGTCCGACGGGGCCAGCGCGATCGTGATCGGTTGGGGCCGGTTCGGCCAGACGGTCGGCCAGATGCTGTCCGTGCAAGGCATTTCCGTCACCACGATCGATTCCAAGGCCAGCCAGATCGATACCAGCATCGAGTTCGGCCAGAAGGTCTATTTCGGCGACGGCACCCGGCTTGACCTGCTGCGCCAGGCAGGGGCGGGGGAAGCGCAAGTGCTGCTCTTCTGCATGGACGGCGCAGGGATGGATCGCGCCCAGGCCGAGACCGTCGCGCGAGCCTTTCCGCAGGCCCAGATTTTCGTGCGTGCCTATGACCGGCGACAGCTGATCCGCCTCGCCGGCGCACCGATCGCGGGCACGGTGCGCGACGTCTACGAGTCGGCGATCTGCATGGCGCGCCGGGCCATGGAGGCATTGGAAATCGACGGCGAGGAGATCGACCGTTCGGAAACCGAATATCGCCAGATCGACGCCAAGCGCCTGGAAGCGCAGAGCCGCACCGGCGACTTGCACGCGGCGGATGACATCATGATCCGCACGAGCACCGAAGTCTCCGCGGAGACCGTACCGATCCCGGCGGAGAGCGGATGATGCTGCAATTCCTGGCTGCGCTGTCGGCGGCGATCGCGATCGGAGCAGGCGCGTTCGGCGCGCATGCCTTGACCGGCAAGGAAGCGGATTGGCTGCGCACCGGCGGCTTCTATCAGCTCATCCATGCCGTCGCCGTGCTGGCGCTGGCACGGCAAGCGTCACCCGCAGCGTCGTGGATGCTGCTCGGCGGGGCGACGCTATTCGCTGCGACGCTCTACGCGATGGCGCTGGGCGCGCCGCGCGTGTTGGGCGCGGTGACGCCTGTCGGCGGCGCGCTGATGATCGCGGGCTGGCTGCTGCTCGCCTGGAAGCTGCGCTAAGATAACCCTGCTTCGTCATTCCCGCGAAAGCGGGAACCTAGCGAAAACAAAGATCGAGCGCAGCAGCGCTTCGCGTTGTAAGTTTGCATGATTGGCTGGGTTCCCGCTTTCGCGGGAATGACGGAATTTAGAGTTGGCCTCCGTTAAGGAACGCCGCGACCTCCTCCAACGCCGCGGACTTGTCGACGAATGCCTGACCGATCCCGCGCGCGAGGATGAAGGGCACGCGGCCACCGGCCTTCTTCTTGTCGTGCGCCATATGCGCGGCAAGCGTTTCGCCGGAGGCGTTTACGCCGGCCGAGATGGCGTCATGCGGCAATTCCATCCGCTTGAGATGGCCGATCACACGGTCAGCTTCGTCAACTGAACACAGTCCGCGCTCGGCCGAAAAACGGAAGGCCAGCCCCATTCCCGCGGCCACCGCTTCGCCGTGCAACAGATCGGGGCCGAAGCCGGTTTCCGCTTCCAGCGCGTGGCCGAAAGTGTGGCCGAGATTGAGCAAAGCACGGCGGTCCGCCGTCTCGCGCTCATCCTCACCGACGATCTTCGCCTTGGCGCGGACGCTGTGCGCAATGGCATAAGCCCGCGCTTCGGGATCGCCCGCCAGCAAAGCCGCGCCGTGCGCATCGCACCAGGCGAAGAAATCGAGCTCGGAGATCAGGCCGTATTTGACGACCTCGGCATAGCCCGCGCGTACTTCGCGCGGCGGCAGCGTATCGAGCACTGTCGGGTCGATCAGCACGAAGCTCGGTTGATGGAAGGCACCGATCAGATTCTTGCCGGCACGGGCATTGATCGCGGTCTTGCCGCCAACCGAGCTGTCGACCTGGGCGAGCAAGGTGGTCGGTATCTGAACGAAGCCCATGCCGCGCTTGACGATCGCGGCAGCGAAGCCGGTCAGGTCGCCGATCACGCCGCCGCCCAAGGCGATGATATGTTCGCCGCGTTCGACTTCCAGCGCCAGCAACCGGTCGCATAGCGTCTCCAGCTGGGCCCAGTTCTTGGTTCCTTCACCTGGGGGAAGAATGATCGCTTCAATATTCGGGTGATGCAGACGGGGCAGTTGCGCCCCGGCCACTGTCTCGTCGGTGACGACGATCAGGCGATCGCGGACATAGGGCGCGAGCAGCTCGGCCGCCCGGTCCAGCGCACCGGCCTCGATCCGCACGTCATAGCGCCGGTCGCCAAGCTCGACGGGAACGATGGTCATGCAGAGAGGGCCTTCAGAATCGCCTTCACCGTTGCGTCATGCGGGGAAGGCTGGCTGCGGACATGGATCGGCGCCAGCGCATAGACCGGGTTACGAACCTTGGCGAGATCGCGAAGCACCTGGCGCGGATCGCGATCCTTGAGCAGCGGCCGGGTCGCGCGGCGGCGGACGCGCTCGACCAGCACGTCGATATCTGCTTCCAGCCAAACGGCGGTGGCACGGTCGAGGATCAGCGCCCGCGTCTGTTCATTCATGAAGGCGCCGCCGCCAGTCGCGATCACCTTGGGGCTGCCGTCGATCAGCCGTGTGATGACGCGCCGCTCGCCGTCACGGAAATAGGGTTCGCCGAACCGTTCGAAAATCTCGGAAACCGTCATCCCGGCGGCAGCTTCGATCTCTTCATCCGCGTCCACGAAGGGGAGGCCGAGCCGTTGGGCGAGGCGCCGCCCCACTGTCGTCTTGCCCACGCCCATCAGGCCGATCAGCACGATCGGCCGGCATGCGGCATGAGTGGCAGGCGCGGGCATGCCCAACCGCTAGAAGCAGTTTAGCGAATGGCCAAGCCTCAGCTTGTCTTCATGCACTGGCTTTCATCGTCGCGCTTGAACTCGCGGCAGTTCCACAAGGCCTTCTCGAAGCCGTTGGAACGGTTGCGCAAGTAGCTGAACGACAAGGCCTTGTGCATGTCCTCGGGGATCGGAAAGCCTTTCGGCGCCTTGCCGGCGTCGGTCCAGCCCATGAATTTGCAGAATTCCTTCTGTCCGCACGCCGCGAGCGCGAGCGACGGGAATTGGCTGGCCGAGACTTTCCTGTCGAGTATGACAATGAAGGCATCGCCGCCGGGCGATACGATCTTTACCTGCCTCGCGCCCTTGGCGGCGAGCTTGTCGGGCGACAGCGCTGCATCGGTTGCGGCAAGTTGCAGCTCTTCGGCGCCTTTGTGCGCGGGCGAGAGCGCCGCGAGCTTGGCTATCGCCGGTTCGGGCCCGGATTCGCCGCCGCGGAAGGCGCCCGGCGTGCCCCACCAGCCGGCCCAGCGGAAGAACAGGTGCGTCCCGACCTGCGCGACCTTGTCGAGCGATCCGCTCCAGTAAGGCACGACCCAATTGGTGTGATAATGGGTCGAATAGCCGACGGGTTTGAACACCTTGCCCTTCAGCGTCGCTGCGGCGATTTCGCGGGCGCGCTGCCAGCCGCTGGTGGACGGGATCCGCGCCATCGAGCCGTCGCAGCTGAAGGTGAACTGGCAGCCGGTGCTGCGTTCCGATCCCTGGAACACGACGCCGCAAATCGTCTTGGGGAAAGCCGGATGCCGCAGCCGGTTGATAACCACCTGGGCAACTGCGCGCATGCCATCATCGCCTTCGGCGGCCGCCTCGTAATAGGCAGCGGCGGCGAGGCAGTCACGCGAACGCTCGTAGTCCTCAGTGCCGTCTTTCAGCTTGAAGGGCTTGGCTGCCGGGTTCGGCTCGGTCGAGAAAGGTACGGCGGCGTTGATCTTGACCGCGTCGGTGGGCGCGATGTCGGCATATTTGACCGGCTCGACAGGAGGGGCTGGCTGCCCCGGCGGCGGCGCGGCGAAATGCTCCGAAACCTGATCGACTTTGCCCGAGCCGGGGAAGAAACGCGCGCCGAAACCCTGCGCCGCCCAGATGGCGGCGAGCACGATCAGCAGCGCGATCGCGATGGCGATCGGCCCGTGCAAGTCCCGGCGTGCTTTCAGCGCCTCGATCAAAGCTCACTCCCAAACGAAGCGCGGGCCTGTAGCAGAACAGGCCCGCGCTGTCAGTTCGGTTAAGATGAGATTGATGGTTTACGCGATCAAGGATCAGGCCTCGGGCAGGAAATCCGGCACCGACAGATAGCGCTCACCGGTATCATAGTTGAAGCCGAGCACGCGGCTTCCCTCTGGCAGCTCGGCCAATTTCTGCTTGATCGCGGCAAGAGTCGCGCCGGAACTGATGCCCACCAGCATGCCTTCCTCGCGCGCGGCGCGGCGCGCCATTTCCTTGGCATCAACCGGATCGACCAGGATCGTGCCGTCCAGCAGGTCGGTGTGCAGATTGGCCGGGATGAAGCCGGCGCCGATGCCCTGGATGGGGTGTGGGCCCGGCTGGCCGCCCGAAATGACCGGCGAGGCCGTCGGTTCGACCGCGAAGACCTTGAGATTCGGCCAGGCCTTTTTCAGCTCCTGCGCGGCGCCGGTGATGTGCCCGCCGGTGCCGACGCCAGTGATCAGCACGTCGATCGGCGCGTCGGCGAAATCCCGCAGGATTTCCTGCGCTGTCGTCCGCACATGCACGTCGATGTTCGCAGGATTTTCGAACTGCTGCGGCATCCAGGCGCCTTCGGTCGATTCGACGATCTCAAGGCCCCGCTCGATCGCGCCTTTCATGCCTTTTTCCTTAGGCGTGAGGTCGAAACTGGCCCCATAAGCGAGCATCAGGCGACGCCGTTCCACGGACATGCTTTCCGGCATGACGAGGATAAGCTTGTAACCCTTGACGGCGGCGACCATCGCCAGGCCGATGCCGGTATTGCCGGAAGTCGGCTCGACGATCGTGCCGCCGGGCTTCAGCTTGCCTGATTTTTCGGCTTCCTCGATCATCGACAAGGCAATGCGGTCCTTGATCGAACCGCCCGGGTTCGACCGCTCGGATTTGATCCAGACTTCGGAGGAGCCGAACAGGCGCTGGATGCGGATGTGCGGCGTGTTGCCGATCGTCTCGAGGATATTTGCGGCTTTCATGCGGGTTTCTCCTGCATCACGGCTTCGGGAAGCGCGGTTTCGGGTGGATCGAAGGTACGGGCGCGCCGGATTTCGGGGAACCAATAGGCCCAGATGCCGGCCACCGCTACTGCTCCCGCGCCGCCGGCGACGACGGCGCCGACCGGCCCGAGAAGCGCTGCCAGCAGGCCCGATTCAAGCTCGCCCAATTCATTCGAAGCGGAAATGGCGAGCCCTGAGACAGCGGAAACGCGGCCGCGCATTGTATCCGGCGTGTGCAGCTGGACGAGCGACGAGCGGACATAAACGGAGAGCATGTCGAAGCCTCCGAGGGCGATCAGCGCGGCCATCGACAGCGGCATTGCGGTCGAGCGGCCGAATATGATGGTCGCTACCCCGAAGCCCGCCACCGCCCACAGCATCTTCACCCCGACATTGTGGTGGAGCGGCCGGAAAGCGAACCAAAGCGCCACGACCGCCGCGCCGAAGGCCGGCGCGGCGCGCAGCCAGCCCAGCCCTTCCGGGCCGACCTGAAGAATATCGCGGGCATAAACCGGCAGCAATGCCGTCGCGCCGCCCAGCAGTACTGCGAACAGATCGAGCGTCACCGCACCCAGCAGGAAGCGTTGCGTGCGGACATAGGCGAGGCCGTCCGCCATTTGCCGGATCGGATGGCTGTTGCCGGCGATCGGCGGGGGCATCACCGGCCGCACCTGGGTCAGCGCAAGGATCGAGACGAGCAGGAACCCCGCAGCGGCCCAATAGGCGAGCGACGGGTGCGCTGCGTACAGGAAACCGCCGAGCGCTGGCCCCGCGACCGAAGCGCTCTGCCAGGCGATCGAGCTCATCGCGATCGCGCGGGGCAGCGATTCCTGCGGGACGATGTTGGGGGCGATGGCCGCGGTCGACGGGCCGAGAAACACCCGTGCGGTGCCGTGCAGCGCGGCGAGGCCAAACAGCAGCGGCAGGCTCAGCGCCTGCGCATAGGTCGCGAAACCCAGCGACAGCGCGATCGTCATATCGGTGGCATTGGCCAGCCGAGCCACCGTCCGACGCTCGAACCGGTCGGCGACCCAGCCCGC
>JAFEEY010000045.1:59292-69804 GCA_018240865.1 Pseudomonadota bacterium
CGGGCGACATCATAGACCTGCCAGCCGATCACAACGACCATGCCCATCGTCGCCAGCACGGCGGTGAAGCGGGCGATCCAGAAGAAGCGGAAATCGGGGATCGACAGCGGGGACGGAGCGGCCTGCACGATGCTGCTCCTATGCCGCCGGGGCCGGACCGCGCAACGGGGTTCGGCTTGCGCCCTGTCAATTAAAGCTAGAGCTTATAGACCAGGCTGGCGCGGCTGATCGAGCCGCTGGAACTCGTGCCGCTGATCCCGTCCTGCTCGACGCGATATTCATAGGTGAGGCGCAGTTTGAGCTTCTCCGAAAGCTTGCTGTCCAGCGTCGAAGTGAAAAGGCCGCTGCTGGTGCCGTCCTCGTAAAAGACCGAGGCGCGTTGCGCGAAATCGAGACGGGGGCCGAGCGCAAGGCCGAGATCGACCGTGCCGCGGCCAGCGAGACGGGTGTTGGCGATTCCGTCCTGAACCGTGCGGCGGACTGCAGGCCCGCCTTCCAGCGCGAGTTTCAGCGTTTTACCCGATTTGAGCGACCAGCCCGCGCCCAGCGCGGCCGTGTAGCGCGCATCATAGCCGAGCGCCGGATCATGCTCATATTGAGTCAGCCCGAACATATAGCTTTTCGGCGACAGAGCGTAGCGCGGTTGCCATGAGGCAACGACGCGCTCCACGGCGCGCACCCCGTCGGTGTCCTGGACCTCGCCGCGCAACGCCAGAGCGTGCGTCCAGTTGACGCCCTCGCGTTTCAGATCGAGCGCGCCGACGGCGCCGAGGCTTTCCGCCGGTCCGGTCGACCAGGACGCGCCGAACTCGACCTGGCCGGACCAATTGTCGAACGGCCCGGCATCCGTGAGCTTGCGCCGCGCCGTCTCTGCCGCTTCGACCTCGCGCGCTGCGACCTGCTGCAAATGCGCCTTGCGCTGGGCCGTCAGTGCCGCCGCGAGATCGGGCCGCGCCGCCTTGGCATAATCGAACAATTTGTCGATCACTTTGGCATCGCCGTCCGCGATCGCGCGGTCGATCATCGCCTGGAGATCCGCAGGGACCGCCGGGCCTTCGATGGCGGGCGGGGGCGCTTGGTCGAGCATGGGCCAGTCCTAATAGACCGAATGGCGGAGCGGCAAGATCATGGCAGCAGCAGCCGCTCGTAAAAGCCGCCAAAACCGCCGCCCGGCGCGACAAGATGAATTTCGAGGATCCAGAGCCGATCCTGGCCGAGCCTGTCCGGATCGCGCATCCGCTGCGTGTTTGCGGGGCTGACGCGGCCTCCGTCCCGACCCGCGGGCGAGCGGGCGTGCGGATACTTGCCGACGACATGCCCGGCGATCCTGCCACCGAAGCGCCAGCCGCGTGCTTCGGCTTCTTCGACTGCGGCTGCGAAGAGCGCCGCGCCGGTGATCGCGTCGTCTGCAAGGAAACGACTGCGCACAGCTTCGAACACCGTTTCCAGATCGGCGACCAGCCGCCGCTTCTCCGGATCGGACCCGACCACATAGCTGCGCCCGACATCGGCTTCCCAATCTCCGAATACCGGGCCGAGGTCGAGGAACACGATATCATCCTCGGCGACAATCCGGTCCGGCGCCGCCTCGCCGGCGACGCGGAGAGTGTTGATGCCCGCACGCACGACCCGGTCGTGCCAGTGCGCGGTGACGCCGAAATCGCGGGCGGCGATCGCATAGATATCGCGCTCGATCTCCAGCTCGGAGCGGCCCGTACGGATGATGCCCGCCGCCTCGATCGCATCGAGCAAGGCAAGGCCGCGCTGCTCGGCGGCGACCAGATTCGCCAGCCGGTCTTCTGCGCTCTGCGGCTCTGCTTTCACATAGACCCAGGCGTGGAGGCCGGACTTCAGCCGGACCTGCGTGCGGGCGTAATCGTCAACCTCATAGGCGTCGGCCGCCCACAGCTCTTCCTCGCTGATCCGGAACACGGTGCCTGCCACTTCGTCGGACGGATCGGCGCCAGGCACGACGATCGGATGAAAGCGTTCGCCGCTTTTCGCCAGGACGTCGGGGTCGGTGATCTCGACCTGCTCGACCCGGTAGCCCGGCATCGCATCGGCCGTGCCGATCAGCAGCCGCCCGAACGACGCCATCTGCACCTCCGGCAGGCGCAGCGTGCCGTAAGAGAAGAGATGGATCGGGTGCGGATCGGTCATTTTCTTATCGAACTCCGGGTGCACGCGGCGGCTTATCGAGTTTTGCCAAGGTAACAAAGGTCACAGGGCGTCATCCGTGAAGAACGTGCAGTTTCGTTCCTGATAGTAGCGGCGAAGCGCCACGATCAGCAGTTTGTCGTTATAGACTGTGCGCTCGCCGACCTGCCGCCCTCGATAGAAAACGGGCTGCCGCACACCGTTGATCGCCCGGTCGATCGCCGTGCTGTGAGCGGTGTGTAAGCCCATGCCGGCGGCTGCGTCCCAAGCGTCAGCGAAACTCTCGGCGCCCGGCCGTTTGCGTAGCGCATAAGCGGACTTGGCGCTCATACCAACGGACTTCGCCGCTGCGGAGACCAGTCCTATCAGTGCGAGCCGGTCGATAAACAGCCGCTGCCGCCGCGGCGTCCAGCCGTCGTGCCGCGAGCGGGCGAGGGGAACAGGGATGAAGCTGAGGGGATCGTGATCGGGCGAGTCGCTCATCGCAGAGCATATGCCGAATGAGGAGGCATGTAGGACAGAGTTTGCTTGGTTAGCTGGCGATTCCAGGGTCAGCGAGGTAGGTAGCACCGTTTCCTAATATTGAGAGTGATTGATCTCGCACATGAAGTCGGCGACAAACAATCCGCGGTCGGCGTTTGCTACAGGGGGTGAATTGCGACGGTACGCTCGCAATCTCATTGTCGCATTGCCCTCTGGGGCAACTGCGCTTTTTACGACCCAATACCGGGGAGTTCGGGCAGCCAGTCTCGCTCCTACTACGAAGGCTGGCCAAGACGAGGATGGGGTGGCGCTAAACGCACATCCTGAAAACAGGGGGATTATGTGACGAATAATAAGAATTTTGGGCTAGTAGGCGCGGCGCTGGTAACTGTAGGTCTGTTCTGCCCTATAGTCACGTTGCCGTTTGTCGGTAATATCAATCTCTTTAATAACGGCACCAACCTGCCCGCGCTTGCGCTTCTGGCTCTCGCGGTGATCGGCGCGGTGATGGCGCTCAACAGTCGAGAGCGAGATGTCTTTTGGCCGGGCGTGGCGGCAGCTGCGGTTCTCATTTATCATTTCGTCGCACTCCAGTATCGG
The DNA here is from genome assembly GCA_018240865.1 of Pseudomonadota bacterium. Taxonomy (GTDB): domain Bacteria; phylum Pseudomonadota; class Alphaproteobacteria; order Sphingomonadales; family Sphingomonadaceae; genus Sphingomonas_B. The sequence goes on from JAFEEY010000045.1 coordinate 62,533, forward strand.
CTTTCGCAGATACGTAGCAGTATGGCCGAGCTCGAAGGTAATCCATTTGCCGGAGTAGCGAAAACCGCCGTCGGTACCATCCAGTTGCAGTGGGGATGGCTTATCTTAGCGACGGGCGTCGGCATGCTGATCTACTCCGGCGTCAAAGCACGCCAAGAGATCGGGCAGCCGCTTCTAAGTGCAGATGATAGCCCCGCCAAGACCGTAGCAGGGGTTGCTATACTCCTCGCTGTAGCCCCGATTGGATGGGGGCTTTTGGGGAGCAAAATGAAAGAGGCTGCCGGTGGTGCAGCCACCACTACGGCTAGTCCGTCCACAACCTCAGATGCAGGTTTGGATTTGCCGAGCGTTGAGGCAGAAGGACCATCTGCTGACGAGGCGGCATACATCCAGCAGAATCTACGCCTCTATGGTCTCGAAACGAAGTATTTCGATAGCATATTGGACGGTCGCATTCCGGGGGTCGATTTTAAGATCAAAAACAACGGCAATCGCACTCTTAACCGGATTAAGGTTAAGGTCGTTTTCCAAGATGCTCAGGGTAAGCCGATTGCAGAGGAGGAATACAACCCGGTATGGGTCGTCGAGAGCAGCTATTCCAGCGATAACAATACTCCCCTGCGTCCCAATTATATTTGGCAGAACGAGAAGGACCACTTCTACAACGCTAAAAGCGTCCCGTCAGAATGGGCGGAAGGAAAAGCGACGGCGACGATCACGGATATTGAGTTCGCGCCGAACAAATAAACTTAAATGCGATCATCGGGGGCGGGCCGGAGCCCGCCCCTCATTCTCACAACCCGTCAACGCTCTTGCTGACGAGGACGTTGACCGCGACGCGGCGGTTCTGGGCCTTGCCTTCTTCGGTGTCGTTGCTGGCCAGCGGATCGGCCTTGGCCATGCCGGTCGGCGTCAGCATGCGATAAGGCTTCCAGCCGCACGCCTGCTGCAGATAATTGATGACGCGGTTGGCGCGCTTTTCGCTCAGCTCCTGATTGAAATCATCGGGACCGGTCGCGTCGGTATAACCGACGACGAGGAGGAGGGCGTTTTCGGTGGCCGCGGCCGCCGTCGCCGTGTTGCACAGCTGGGCCTTGTCCTCCGCCGACAGTTCCGTCCTGCCGGTATCGAAATGGACGTTGGTGGTGGCCTTGATATTATATTTGTCGATATCGCCCATGCGGCCGCGCAGCGCCTCGGTCGCAGCGGTCTGTTCCTCGAAACGCTGATCGGTCGCGTTGCGGATCATCGACGCGGTTTTGAAGTCCGCATTTCGGAAAGCGATCTGGCTCGCCACCAGCTCGCCGCCGCCCTGCATCGTCTTGACCGTCACGGGCAGGCCGTTGAGCAGCGATTCCGCGCCAAGCTTTGTGCGATTGGCGCCGAACAAACCGCTCGCCGCCTTGATCTTCGTCGCGTCGTTGACGACGATGATCGTGCTGGTGCCGTCGGCGGACGTGACCTTCAGCTTGTTGTCGTTGCGGGCCGAAATGACGCCCTTGATCTCGGGCCCCGGCGTCATCGCCGCCGGATCGGGCGCGGGCTGCACGCCGTTGACGACGATGTTGGGATCGGGCGCGGCCTGATCCTGCGCATAAAGGCTGGCCGAAACCGGCAGGGCCAGCGCGGCAAGCAGGAAGCGTGTTCCCGCTTTTTTGGACATGAAATACATCGAGCGACTCCTCATAAATCACTCCCCCTCACGGCCCGCCTGTTCGGCTTAACCTGTCCGCCAGATGAACATGGTTAATGGTTGGGTTTGGAGGCCGGGCGATCCGGGCGGAGCGTGCGACGAACCGATGGCGGGCCGCTTCACGACGCGGTGACGAAACTGTCCATCACGCGCTTGCGGCCTGCTTGCTCGAAGTCGATTTCCAGCTTGTTGCCTTCGATCTCGGCGATCGTGCCGTAGCCGAATTTCTGGTGGAAGACGCGCTGGCCGAGCGACAGGTCGCTGCGGCCCTTGTTCCCGAGACTGACGGCCGAGGCGCGGGCCTCGACCACGCGCGCCGGGGCGGTGGTGAACTGGCCGCCGCCGGCCGCGCGCTGCCAGCCGGGGCCGCGGCCGGTCCCGCGCGCAATGTTGGCGAAAGGATCAGCGCGCTCCGACCAATTGGCCCGCCACAGGCTTTCGCCGCCGGTCATGCTCGTTTCCTCCTCGATATGCTCCGCCGGCAGTTCGCCGACAAAGCGCGAGGGGATGGAGCTGGTCCATTGGCCATAGATGCGGCGATTGGCGGCGTGGAGGATATAGACGCGCCGCCGACCGCGCGTGATCGCCACGTAGGCGAGGCGGCGTTCCTCTTCCAGGCTGGCATTGCCGCCTTCGTCGAGCGCGCGCTGTGAGGGAAATACGCCTTCCTCCCAGCCGGCGAGGAAAACAGTGTCGAACTCCAGCCCTTTCGCCGCGTGGATCGTCATGATCGTCACCTGATCGCCGCCTGCGCGCTCGTCATTGTCCATGACCAGGCTGACATGCTCCAGGAACGCGCCCAAGTTTTCATACTCTTCCATCGCGCGGACAAGCTCGGTGAGGTTTTCGAGCCGGCCGGCGGCCTCGACCGACCGATCGGCCTGCCACATCGCCGTGTAGCCGCTTTCGTCGAGGATCTGGCGGGCGAGCTCCGGATGCGGGAGCTGGGTGGAGGCGTCGCGCCAGCGGGCGATATCGCCGATCAGATTGCCGAGCGCACGCCGGGCCTGCGGCGTCAGCTCGTCGGTGTCGAGGATGCGCGCGGCGGCGAGGGTGAGCGGGATACCCTGGGCGCGGGCGAGGCTGTGGACCTTCGCCAGCGCCTTGTCGCCCAGGCCGCGCTTCGGCGTGTTGACGATGCGTTCGAAGGCGAGGTCGTCGGCGGGCTGATTGACTACGCGCAGATAGGCAAGCGCGTCGCGGATTTCCTGCCGCTCGTAAAAGCGGAAACCGCCAATGATACGATAGGGCAGGCCGATCGCGATGAACCTGTCCTCGAACTCACGGGTCTGGAACTGGGCGCGGACGAGGATCGCGCAATCGTCGAGCGAGCCGCCGCCACGCTGGTGATCTTCGATAACTTCGCCGACGCGGCGGGCTTCCTCCGGCCCGTCCCAGATGCCGAGAATGCGGACCTTCTCGCCTTGGTCCGCTTCGGTCCACAAGGTCTTGCCAAGCCGGCCGCTGTTCGCGGCGATCAGACCCGATGCGGCAGCGAGGATGTGCGGGGTGGAGCGGTAATTCTGTTCCAGCCGGATGATAACAGCACCCGGGAAATCCTTCTCAAAGCGCAGGATATTGGCGACTTCGGCACCCCGCCAGCTATAGATGGACTGGTCGTCGTCGCCGACGCAGCAGATATTCTTGCGACTTTGGGCAAGCAGGCGGAGCCACAGATACTGGCTGGCGTTCGTGTCCTGATATTCGTCGACCAGAATGTAGCGGAAGCGGTTCTGGTAATGCTCCAGCACGTCGCGGTGGGTCTTCAGGATCACCAGCATGTGGAGGAGAAGGTCGCCGAAATCGCAGGCATTCACCGCTTTCAGCCGCGCCTGATATTGGGCGTAGAGCTCGGCGCCGCGGCCGTTCGCGAACAGCTCGGACTCGCCGGCATCGACTTCGCCCGGCGTCCAGCCGCGATTCTTCCAGCGGTCGATGAAGCCGCCCAATTGGCGGGCGGGCCAGCGCTTCTCGTCGAGATCGGCGGCGGCGATGATCTGTTTCAGCAGCCGCAACTGATCATCGGTGTCGAGGATCGTGAAATTGCTTTGCAGGCCGACCAGCTCGGCATGGCGGCGGAGCATCCTGGCGGCGATCGAATGGAAAGTGCCGAGCCAGGGCATGCCCTCGACCGCATCACCCAGCATGCGCCCGATCCGTTCGCGCATCTCGCGCGCTGCCTTGTTGGTGAAAGTGACGGCCAGGATCTCGGACGGCCAGGCCTTGCGCGTGTAAACGAGGTGCGCCAGCCGCGCGGTCAGCGCCGCCGTCTTTCCCGTACCGGCGCCCGCCAGCACCAGCACCGGCCCTTCGGTGGTCAGCACGGCCTGGCGCTGGGGCGGATTGAGGCCGCGCAGCCAGGGCGGGTCGTTCGGATCGGCGATCGGGTGAGTCACCCGTGAACAGCTAGGGAACGGAAGCGCGCGGCACAAGGCGGCGGAACGGGCGCCCGTCGATCGCTGTCAGGCCCAGCGCGATCAGCGCCATGCCGGCATAATGGCGCGGCTCCAATTTCTCGCCGAGCACCAGTGCGCCGAGCAGGATCGCCGTCACCGGGATCAGGAAAGTCACGAGCAGCGCGTTCGTGGCGCCGGCACTCGCGAGCAGCCGGAAGTAGAGCCAATAGGCAAAGCTGGTGCAGATCAGCGCGAAACCGGCGATCGCGGCCCAAGTCTCGGCGCTGGGCGGCGCGATCGCCCAAGGGCGTTCGAGGACAAGGCTGAGCGGCAGCAGCAACAGGCTCGCGCCGATCAGCTGTCCAGTCGCGACCGTCAGCGGCGGAATGCCGAGCGGGCGGAAGCGCCGGGCATAGACAGCGGCAAAGGCATAGCTGAGCGTCGCGCCCAGGCACATCAGGATCGCCAGCGCCTCGCCGCCCAGCCTGGTGCCCGCGCCGATCATCGCCGCGACGCCACCGAAACCGAGCAGAACGCCGGCGATCTTGCCGGGCGTCGCGCGCTCGTCACGGGTGAGGAAATGGGCGACCAGCACGCCCCAGAGCGGCGTCGTCGCATTGAGGATCGAGGCCAGGCCGCTTTCGATCCGCAACTGGGCGAAGGCGTAGAGCACGAAGGGAAGGGCGTTGTTGAGCAGCCCCAGCACGACGAACATGCCCCAGATGCGCGGGTCGGCCGGCAAAGCTTCGCGCCGGAATATCTGGAACAACAGCAACGGCAGTGCGCCGAGCGATACGCGCAGCAGCATGATCGTGATCGGCGGCAGCTCGCGAAGCGCCACTGCCAGAAAGAAAAAGGATCCGCCCCACAACACTGAAAGGGCCAGCAGGATAGCCCAGTCGCGTCCGCTCATTTCGTTCGTCATGCGGGCGGGCTTCGCATGGGCGGGGCAGCGACGCCACCCCGCGCCTTGCGCTCAAAAAAGAGAACAGTAGTGCTATTCGATTTCGACGGTTTCCGCGTCGCCGACATGCTTCTTGATCGACTCGATTGCGGACTTCGCACCCGATTTGCTGGAATAGCCTTCGGTCGAGAAAATGATCTCGCCGTTATATTTGAAGCGAACCCTGAACTCGCCGGCCTTGTCTTTATAGACTTCGAATTTGTGCGCCACTTTCACCCTCCTTGTCAGAGAACCCGGCCGGCAGCTTAACCAAGCCTAACGCCGCTGCAAGAGCGTTAGCTTTGCCTTGCCGTGATTTCGGATCGTTTCGACGGCGAAACCGGCGACGTCGACGTCCTCGCTGAGTGCGGTTTCGATGCTGACCCAGGCGCCGGTTTCCAGCGCCAGCCTCGGCAGCACTTTCCGGGCGAGGCCTGAGCGATAGGGCGGGTCCATGAAGACCAGATCGAACGGGCCGCCGGCAAAGCCTTCGGCCGCCTGGGCGCGGATATCGGTGCCCTCCGCGCCGAGCTTCGCGATATTGGCCTTGAGCGCGGTGATCGCCTCACGGTCGCGCTCGACGAACGTGCAGCGTGCGGCACCGCGCGACAGGGCCTCGAGGCCGAGCGCGCCGGTGCCGGCGAAAATATCGGCGACGCGCAGATCCTCGAAGCTGCCGAGGCGCGAGGTCAGCATCGAGAAGAGCGCTTCCCGGGCGCGGTCGGCCGTCGGGCGAGTCGCTGCGCCCGGCGGGGCGATCAGCGCGCGTCCGCGCCATTTGCCGGCGATGATTCTCACTTATCCCTCTCCCCGGCGGGGAGAGGGCGACTCGCGCCGTCGGCGCGAGCGGGGTGAGGGGGAACCACCTCGACCGCCTTTGCCCTCACGCTCCCGCCGCTGCGCGGCGGGCCCCTCCCTCTCCCCTACGGGGAGAGGGGTTCTTTTCAAAGACTGTCGGAACACGACCAGATCGTGCTGGCGGATTTCCTCAACCGCGCCGCTCGGCAGATCGGCAAGCGGGAAGGGGCCGTAGGCGGTGCGGATCAGGCGACTGACGCGCAGGCCCAGATGCTCAAGCACGCGGCGGACCTCGCGGTTCTTGCCCTCGGTCAGCGTCAGTTCGATCCAGACATTGGCGCCGGTGCGGCGCTCGAGATTGGCGTCGATCGAACCGTAGCGGATGCCGTCGATCTCGATGCCCTCGATCAACTCCTCCAGCTGCGCTTGCGTGACGTTGCCGTAAGCGCGCGCGCGATAGGTGCGCGGCACGCCGGTGGACGGCAGCTCCAGCTGGCGCTTCAACTCGCCGTCGGTGGTCAGCAGCAGCAAACCTTCGGTGTTGAGGTCGAGCCGGCCGACCGGCATCACGCGCGGCAAATCCCTTGGCAGCCGATCATAGATGGTGGGCCGCCCTTTCGGATCACGTTCCGTGGTCAGCAGGCCGGACAGCTTGTGATAGCGGAACAGGCGCGCGGGTGCGGGCGCCTTGACCGGCTTGCCATCGACCGTGACGCCATGCAGCGATTCGATCAGCGTTGCTGGCGTCTCGACTTTCGTGCCGTGGATGGCGATCCGCCCTTCCGCGATCATCCGTTCAATCTCACGCCTCGACGCAATTCCCGCGCGGGCAAGCAGCTTCGCAATACGCTGTGCTTCCCGGGGCTTAGCTGGTGATGCGGGCACTTTCAGGCTCCCAAATTCTTTTTCGTCGCGCGGCGCAAAATGCTGACGCAGGCGTTATAAGATGCAACAACGAGCGAACGCCGGGGAAGGCACGCTCCATGGCGGAGAGAGAGCGGGCCGGCAATGCTGTTCGCGAGGAAACGAAGACGGATCAAGCGCATCCTCATTGTCGAGGATGAGCCGCTGATCGCCTTTGACACCGAACATGCGCTGGCCGAAGCCGGCTATGACGTCGTCGCGACCGTGGACAGCGTTGAGGCGGCGATCGATGCGATCCACTCCGAGCAGGTCGATCTGGCGCTGGTCGATCTCGGCCTCACCGACGGCGGCAATGGCGTGGAAGTGGCGGCGGCGGCACGGCGGGAAGGCATGCATGTCCTGTTCGTCACCGGCCGGTGCCCGCGCGGGGCAGAATCGCTGGGCATCGGCTGCCTGGAAAAGCCCTTCGCGCAAAAGGAGCTTCGCGCCGCGATCGAAGCGATCGAGACGGTCTTGGCGGGCGGATCGGTGAAAAGGCCGCCGCCGGGCCTGATTCTTTACACGGACAGCGCGTCAGC
>JAFEEY010000045.1:69827-78402 GCA_018240865.1 Pseudomonadota bacterium
GTGCCGAGGGTCAGGTGATCCAGCGACCCGGTGGCGAGGCCCTGCTGGCCAAGCGCGGCGGCGCGGAAGTCCTCGGCACCGAACACGCCCTGATCGAGCAGCTGCCAGCTGCGCTGCCAGTGCGAGAGCGCCTTTTCCGTTTGCGGCGGTTCGGGGATGAGCATGAAATCTTCGACCAAGGTGCGGCCCACCGCCTGCGGCATCAGCACCATCAGATTCACATAGTCCGGGCTGACGATCAGGATGCCGCCCGGGAAAATCTGATAGGCATAGGTCACAGCGGAGCGCAGCGCGGACCAGTCATTACGGTCCAGCCCGGCGAGTTCGGCCGCGCGGCCGACGGCTGACCGCTGGTGCGGCCCGACGCGATCGGCGGCGGTGATACCGTCCTGGAACATGGGGCCGATCGTCGAGGCATGCAGCCGCTGGACATGATAGCTTTCGGAAAAAGCATCGACGATCAGCTTCCAGTTGGCCGCGACGTCATGCGTGTTGCGGGCGAACAGGTGCTGGCCGGCGAGATCGAAGGCATCGAAATCATGGCCGAGTGCTTCCGCTGCTCCGAAGTCGGCGGCCTCGTCGAAACTGAACCAGACCAATCCGCCATATTCGCGGCTGGGCAGCTCTTTCAAACCGTGCGCGGCCTTGTCGAGGCCCGGAAAGCTGTCGGATCGCGGCAGGCCGGCCAGCTTGCCGTCGAGCGTGTAGGACCAGGCGTGATAGGGGCAGACCAGCCTTGGCGTGGACAGCGCTTCGCACGTTTCGACCAGTCGCGTGCCGCGATGGCGGCAGACGTTCAGGAATACATGGGCCTGACCTGCCTTGTCGCGGGTCAGCAGCAGCGGCTGGCCGAAGCCGTCATGAGGTACCACCGTGCCCGGCTCCGCCAGCAGCGCGGATGGCGCGATGACATTGGGCAGGTTTCGGAAAAGTACCTCATCCTCCCGCGCATACCTCGCAGGATCAGTATAGGCGCAGGCAGGCACCGTCGTGATTGCTTCGGCCCGCGACGCAAGGCCTTCGGCAAGTGCGTCCGCCAGGGCGAGCTGGCCGGGCGTAGGGCTGAGTGCGTTCATCGTGCCGGAGTGTGCGCCGAACCGGGGCTGGGCTCAAGGCCCCGGTTGCGAGGCCGGTCGCACTCGGCTAGGGGCACCGCATTCGCTGCGGGTGTGGCGGAATTGGTAGACGCAGCGGACTCAAAATCCGCCTCTGGCAACAGATTGTCGGTTCGAGTCCGACCACCCGTACCATCCAGCGAACCCCATTCGCTTCCGTGCGTTGTGCGCGCCATGCCCCAAAATCTCAAAGGATCATGCCGGTGCGGTGCCGTGCGCTTCAGCGTCGATAGCCACACGCCCGTGCCGTACCAGCTGTGCTATTGCTCGATTTGCCGCAAACAGCAGGGCGGGGCGGGGGCCGCGATCAATCTTGGCGCCCTGAACGACACGCTGACAGTCGCGGGCGAGGAGAATCTTGGCCTCTATCGCGCCGCGATCGCCGACGACGAGCATGAGGGATGCGAATTGTCGTCGGGCGAGCGGCGCTTCTGCCGCGAATGCGGATCGGCCCTGTGGCTGTTCGACCCTACTTGGCCGGAGCTGGTGCATCCGTTCGCCAGCGCGATCGACACTCCGCTGCCGTCGCCCCCGTCGCGCGTGCACATGATGCTGAAGTATAAAGCGAATTGGATCGAGCCGGATATCCGCCGCGGTGATCAATGCTTCGATCTCTATCCCGCCCAATCCATCGAGGAATGGCACAAAAGCCGCAACCTGTGGGTGGCTTGATTAGGCTTGCCCTGTCACGTCCCGCAGCCGGGTGCGGGCCAGGCGAGGTTCCCGGTCCAGCGCGCCCGCCTCCTTGATTTCCTGCCGCAGTTCGTCGCGCTTTTCGTGGATCGAGGCGATCACCGGCCCCATCGCGACGCCCAGATCGACCAGCACCGCCTCCGAGAGCTGCAGCGAGCTTTCGAGCGTTTCCGGCACCGCATCCGTCGCGCCGGCGCGATACAGGGCGGCGGCGTGATCGACGTCGCGCGCGCGGGCGACGATCGTGAGATCGGGAAAGCGGGCGCGGACCAGGCGGACGATGCGTTTTGCGAGCGCCGGCTGGTCCATTGTCAGCACCAGCGCGGTCGCATTCTCCAGCTTCAACCGCTCGACCAGATCCGCGCGCGAGATATCGCCGAACAGCACAGGGTGGCCGTGACGCCTGGCCGCGACGACCGTGTCGATATCGGCATCGACCGCGACAAACGGCTTGCCGTGCGTTTTCAGCAAGTCGGCGACCATCCGGCCGACCCTGCCGAAACCAATGATCGCGACGCGCGCCTCCGCCCCGGGAAGGCTGTCCGCCTCTGCTTCGTCACGGCGGCGCATTTCGATCCGCCGTGCCATGTCATGGCCGATCCGGGCGAGCAGCGGTGTGATTGTCAGGCCGATCGCGGTCACCGTCTGCCAGAAGGCTGCGGTGGACGGCGTGATCAGTCGCGCGCCGGCCGCGGCGGATAGCACGATCAACGTGGTTTCGGACGGAGACGACATCAGCACGCCCGTCTCCAGCGCTACCCCGGCGCGCGCGCCTTGCAGGCGCAAGAGGATCGCCGTCACGACCGTCTTGACGACGACGACGCCGACCACCGCCGTGACCAGACCGGCCCAATTCGCTGCGATCTGGCGCAGATCGACGCTCATTCCGACAGTGATCAGGAACACGCCCAGCGCCAGCCCCTTGAACGGCTCGGTGGTCGATTCGACTTCGCTGCGAAACTCGGTCTCAGCGATCAGCACGCCGGCCAGCAGCGCACCGACGATGGGGGACAGGCCGACCGCCGTGGTGGCGACGCTCGCGACGATCACGACGAGGAGTGAGGCTGCAAGAAACAGCTCCGGGCTTTTGGTTCGCGCCGCCTGGGCGAAAAGGGCAGGGAGAACCAGCCGGCCCGCCACCATCATGATCGCGATCGTCAGCGCGCCGAAACCGATTGTCCTGAGCAAAGGCGCAAGACCGGCATCGCTTGCCTGAGGCGCAAGCGCACCCAGCGCGAAAATGATCGGCACCAGCGCCACATCCTCGAACAAAAGCATCGCGAACGCAGGCTTGCCGACTTCGCTGGTGGTGCCGGTCATCGGCAGCACGAGGGCGGTGGACGACAAAGCCAGCGCCAGCCCGAGGCCGATCGCCCCGGCCCAGCTCTGCCCCAGGGTGAAGAGCGCCGCCGCGATCAGCATACCGCAGGCCAGCAGCTCGGACGCACCTAGCCCGAACACCAGCCGGCGCATCGACCAGAGCCGCCTGAACGACAGCTCCAGACCGATCGAGAAGAGCAGCAGGATGATGCCCAACTCGGCGAACGGCCCGATCGCTTCCGCGTCGGTGATCGTGAAATGGTAGAGCCAGGGCGCCCGCCCGACCAGCGAGCCGAGCCCAGCGGGGCCGACCAGCATGCCGACAAGTATGAAGCCGATCACCGGGCTGACCCGAAGCCGGGCGAAGGCCGGGATCACCAACCCGGCGGCGCCGAGGACGACCAGCGAGTCGCTGAACGCATCGGATTCGATCGGTAACGACATGCCCCTTCATTGCGGGCCGCGCCGCGCTTGTCAGCCCTTTGCCGCGGAATTTCGCCAAAAACCTCCTGCCCTGATAGGCTGACCGTCATGGCGGACCATGATCTCCTGATCGCGGGCGGCGGGCCGGCAGGAATGATGGCCGGGCTGCTATTCGCGCGCGCGGGCGTGAAGACGCTGGTACTGGAAAAGCACGGCGACTTTCTGCGCGATTTCCGCGGCGACACCGTTCATCCGTCGACAATGGAAATCCTGTTTGAGCTGAAGCTGTTGGACCGCTTTCTTGAGCGGCCGCACCAGCGGCTCGACCATGCCGAGATCAGGATCGCCGGGCGAAGCTGGACGGTCGGCGACCTCTCGCATCTGAACACGCCGGCGCCGTTCATCGCGATGATGCCGCAATGGGATTTCCTCGATTTCCTGCGCGGGCAGGCGGAGCGATTGCCCACCTTCACGCTGGAGATGAATACGCCGGTTGCCGGCTTTCTGGAAGAGAATGGCCGGATAGCGGGCGTGCGCATGGCTGACGGACGCGAATTCCGCGCCGCGCTGACGATCGCCGCTGACGGCCGCACGTCGCTCGCGCGGATAATGTTGCCAAGCGAGAATCTGGGCGCGCCGATGGACGTGTTCTGGTTCCGCGTGCCCAAGGAACCGGCGCAGCTGGTGGGCTTGCGCGGCAATGTCGAGCGCGGACGCTTGCTGGTGATGATCGACCGCCGGGATTACTGGCAGTGCGCCTTCCTGATCCCGAAAGGCAAAGCGAAGGAGTATGAAGCGCGCGGGATCGACGCGATCAGGGCCGAAGTCGCCGCCGCGGCGCCCGACCTCGACCTCGCCGAGCTCGACGATATCAGCGACCTGCATCTGCTGACAGTGACGCTGGATCGGCTGACCCGCTGGCATCGCCCAGGCCTGCTCGCGATCGGCGATGCGGCGCACGCCATGTCGCCGATCGGCGGGATCGGCATCAACCTCGCGATCCAGGATGCGGTGGCGGCGGCGAATGCGCTCGCCGGCCCATTAGCGAAGGGCGCGAATGTCGACATCCTGCTGGAGCGGGTTCAGCGCCGCCGCATGTTCCCGACGCGCGTTATTCAGGCCGGGCAGAAAGCCGCGCAGGACAATCTCATCGGGCGGCTGCTCGACACGGCCGGCCCGCCAATCACCAAGGCGCCGCTGGTCGTTCGCCTGCTCGATCGCTTCCCGCTGCTGCAGCGGATCCCGGGCCGGATCATCGGCCTCGGCATCCGGCGCGAGCATGTGCACTCACCCGACGCTACGCAGGTCCGTTAAAGGTTCCGAAATCCCCGTCCGCCATGGCTGAGGTCGGATAAGGGGAGAAGCGCTTATGGCATTGGCGGCATTGATTGGGCTGGCCATCCAGGCTGCGGGTGCGCCGGTAATCGTGACGACACCGCCTGTCTTCAGGGCAAACGCGACCATGGAGACGGCTCAGATCGCGGATATTCAGGTCAGCGTTGCGGCGGATGGACGGACCTTGTGGCAAGGCACGTTGCGCGTCGGCGGATCGCAGAGCGCGAATTTCTCGCAGAACCTGAATCAGGCCGGCGAGATCGTAACCTGCGACAATGGCATGCGGGCGGGCGTGCGGCGCGACAGCCTGCAGGTGTCCATCAACAACGGCTATCGCAACCCGCAGCAACCGGACCTGTTCAACGTCTCCGTGACGTGGATCCGGAGCGCCGGGCAATCGTCCTGCGGCAATTATGAATCGCCGACGCGGACAACCGGTTTGACCGATACGGCCGTGCTTTCAGGCGCCGGCCCAGTGCAACTGAAAGGAGACGGCGGACTGGTCGTGACCCTCCGCCGCCTCGATCGCTGATCAGTTCCAGCTCGCCATTGCCTTTTCGAGGTTCGAACGGATCGCCTCGAAGAATTGCTCGGTCGTCATCCAGGGTTGGTCGGGGCCGATCAGGATCGCCAGATCCTTGGTCATCTGGCCCTGCTCCACGGTCTCGACGCAGACGCGCTCCAGCGTCTCGGCGAAGCGCGTGACGTCGGGCGTGCCGTCGAAGCGGCCGCGATATTTGAGGCCGCCGGTCCATGCGAAGATCGACGCGATCGGATTGGTTGAGGTCGCCTTGCCCTGCTGATGCATGCGGTAGTGGCGCGTGACGGTGCCGTGGGCGGCTTCGGCTTCGACGGTCTTGCCATCGGGCGAGAGCAGCACGGAAGTCATCAGGCCGAGCGAGCCGAATCCCTGCGCGACGGAGTCGGACTGCACGTCGCCGTCGTAATTCTTGCAGGCCCAGACGAACTTGCCGCTCCATTTGAGCGCGGAGGCGACCATGTCGTCGATCAGGCGATGCTCATAAACGATGCCAAGCTTGTCGAACTGCGGCTTGAATTCGTTTTCGAAAACCTCCTGGAAGATGTCCTTGAAGCGGCCGTCATAGGCTTTCAGGATCGTGTTCTTCGTGGAAAGATACACCGGCCATTCGCGCAGGATGCCATAATTGAGCGAAGCGCGGGCGAAGTCGCGGATCGAATCATCCAGATTGTACATGCCCATCGCGATGCCGGCGGAGGGGAATTGGAACACTTCCTCGTCGATCACGGTGCCGTCATCGCCTTCGAACACCATGCGCAGCTTGCCCGGGCCCGGCACGCGGAAATCGGTCGCGCGATACTGGTCGCCAAAGGCGTGGCGGCCGACGACGATCGGATCGGTCCAGCCCGGCACCAGCCGGGGCACGTTCTTGATCACGATCGGCTCGCGGAAGACGACGCCGCCCAGAATGTTGCGGATCGTGCCGTTCGGCGATTTCCACATCTTTTTGAGGTCGAATTCCTTCACCCGCGCTTCGTCCGGGGTGATGGTCGCGCACTTTACGCCGACGCCGTATTTCTTGATCGCCCGGGCGGATTCGACGGTGATCTTGTCGTCGGTCTCGTCGCGCTTCTCGATGCCGAGATCGTAATATTCGAGGTCGATGTCGAGATAGGGAAGAATCAGCTTCTCGCGGATCCAGGCCCAGATGATCCGCGTCATTTCATCCCCGTCGAGTTCGACGACGGGGGTCTTCACCTTGATCTTCGCCATTGATCCTGTTCCCTTGGGAGAGAGTAAGTTTGGCGGTGTTCCCTAAGGACAGGTGCGGTCCTGTCAACCGGAGCGGCCGCCCATCGGATCAGCGGCACGGATCGTCCGGTCCGGTTGAACATTGTAACCGCCTTGGCTGCTCCTTAAGGAGACGACATGGCATCGCTCGAAAAGCCGCCGGTCGCGACAACAAGTGTCAAATGGCGCTGGCCCTCCGTTCACCCCGAAGGGCGCAAATTCGCGCTCATTTCGGCCGTCATCACGCTGATCTTCGCCTGGTGCGCGTGGGAAACGCTCGCCTGGCCCATGGCGGCGGTGACGATCTGGGTGCTGGCCTTTTTCCGCGACCCGATCCGCAGCGTTCCGCAAGGGGAGGGGCTCGTGATCGCCCCGGCCGACGGGCTGATCACGCTGATCCAGAATGTGCCGCCGCCACGCGAGCTGGCCAGCGAGGACGGGCTGGGCGACGCCCCGATGACCCGTGTCTCGATCTTCATGAGCGTGTTCGATGTGCACATCAATCGCGCGCCGATCGCGGGCACGATCAGGAATGTTGTCTATATCTCGGGCAAATTCCTGAACGCCGATCTCGACAAAGCAAGCGAGGACAATGAGCGGCAGCACTTCCTCGTCGAAGCGCCGGATGGGACGCGGATCGGTTTCACCCAGATCGCGGGGCTGGTCGCGCGGCGCATCGTGCCGTTCGTGAAGGTCGGTGACACGGTCGGGCGCGGCCAGCGGATCGGCCTCATCCGCTTCGGCAGCCGAGTCGATGTCTATCTGCCGGCCGGGACGGCGCCGCGCGTCGCGCTCGGCCAGCGCACTCTTGCCGGGGAGACAGTGATCGCGAAACTGGGCGAGAGCGAAGCCGCGACCGCCATTCCGCAATGATACCGGATCGTCCGAGACGCGGCATCTCGCTCCGCGCCGTCGCCCCCAACGCAGTCACCGCGCTCGCCCTGTGCATGGGCCTGACCGGCATTCGCTTCGGCATCGCCGGGGAATGGGACCGGGCCCTGGCGGCGGTCATTGTGGCGGGCGTTCTGGACGGGATCGACGGACGCATCGCCCGGCTGCTGAAAGGCGAGAGCCGGTTTGGCGCCGAGCTCGATTCGCTGTCCGACGTGATCGCGTTCGGCGTGTCGCCGGCGATCATTCTTTATCTCTGGTCACTGCAGGCGCTGCCGCGCTATGGCTGGCTGTTCGCGCTGAGCCATGCGGTGTGCTGTGCGCTGCGGCTGGCGCGGTTCAATGCGAATATCGACGCGGCCGAGCAGCCGCACAAATCCGCCGGCTTTCTGACCGGCGTGCCCGCGCCGGCGGGGGCGGGGCTGGCCCTGTTGCCCATCTATATCTGGCTGTGGTCAGGCGAGGAGACACTGCGATCGGTCTGGATCGTGGCGCCCTGGGTCACGCTCACTGCCTTTCTGATGATCTCGAATGTCGCGACCTATAGCTGGTCGTCGCTGCGGTTGCGCCGGACGGTCCGGCTGGAGGCATTGGCGGGCATTGCGATCCTTGGCGGCGCTCTACTGACCGCACCATGGGAAACGCTGACGGTTGTCGCCATCCTCTACGTGCTGATGATCCCGTTCAGCATCCGCTCCTATGCGCGGGTCAAGCAGCGGCGCGCAGTTGCGGCAGCGCCCGGCGCGCTTCCGCCTGATTCCACGCCCGCACTCTGACGCGCGCCTGCGCATCGGCAATCGCCCGCGCCCGGCCCAGCGCTTCGCCGCTCAACACGACACTGAGGCGCGTCCATTCACTGCGAAGCATTCCGGCGATCAGGGCGAACGCGCCCGTCAACGCGACCGAGAAGAACAGAATCGAAACCAGCTGCGCCATCATGGCCTCCTTGCGCGTCGCGACCGGAACAGTTCGTGACCTCTTAAGCTCCATGTTCTCTATTTGTTCTATAGCTGTCAAGCTTGATTTT
>JAFEEY010000045.1:78440-80672 GCA_018240865.1 Pseudomonadota bacterium
GGATCACTGCCTTCCAGAGGTATAACCGGGTAAGGAGAACATCCTATGGCGGCTCCCACCGTCTCTTTGAACGCGCTTGTCGAAGCGGGCGCGCATTTCGGCCACCAGACGCATCGCTGGAATCCCAAGATGAAGCCGTACATCTACGGCGAGCGGAACGGCGTGCACATCCTCGACCTGTCGCAGACCGTGCCGCTGTTCGCGCGGGCGCTGGAGTTCATCAGCTCGACCGTCGCTTCGGGCGGCAAAGTACTGTTCGTCGGCACCAAGCGCCAGGCGCAGGAGCCGATCGCCGAGGCGGCGCGCCGTTCGGGCCAGCATTTCGTCAATCACCGCTGGCTGGGCGGCATGCTCACCAACTGGAAGACGATCTCGAACTCGATCAAGCGCTTCAAGGCGCTGGAAGAGCAGCTTTCGGGCGACACGCACGGCCTGACCAAGAAGGAAGTGCTGCAGCTGACCCGCGAGCGCGACAAGCTGGAGCTGTCGCTGGGCGGCATCCGCGACATGGGCGGCATCCCGGATATCATGTTCGTGATCGACGCCAACAAGGAAGAGCTGGCGATCAAGGAAGCCAACACGCTCGGCATCCCCGTCGTCGCGATCCTCGATTCGAACGTGTCGCCGGACGGCATCGCCTTCCCGGTTCCGGGCAATGACGACGCCAGCCGCGCCATCCGCCTGTATGTCGACGCAGTCGCCCAGGCGGCGACGCGCGGCGGCCAGCAGGGCCAGGCTTCGCGCGGCGTCGATCTCGGCGCGATGGACGAGCCGCCGGCCGAGGAAGCACTGACGTCGGAAGAAGCCGCGGCCTGAGCCAAACGAAAACCGTTCGGCCGGAGCCTGTCGAAGGCCTCCCTTCTTCTTGAACTTCAGCGTTCGAAGAAAGGAAGGGCTTCGACAAGCTCAGCCTGAACGGCGTTGAGGTGTTTGATGCGGCACCTCGTTTTGTAATACCGCCCCGGCAGAGCGCGATGGTGCCGCCGGGGCGCATTTAAGGAGCAAAGACATGGCGGAAATCACGGCCGCGATGGTGAAGGATCTGCGCGAGCGTTCCGGCGCCGGCATGATGGACTGCAAAAAGGCGCTCGCCGAGACGAACGGCGATATCGAAGCCGCGATCGACTGGCTGCGCGCCAAGGGTCTCGCCTCGGCGGGCAAGAAGGCGGGCCGCACGGCCGCCGAGGGCCTGGTCGGCGTCGCGACCGCGGGCACGAAGGGCGTGGCCGTCGAAGTCAATTCGGAAACCGATTTCGTCGCCAAGAACGAGCAGTTCCAGCAGTTCGTGCGCGACGTGACGAAGCTGGCGCTCGAGACCGGCGACGATGTGGCCGCGTTGCTGAACGCGAAGATGGGCGAGGGCAGCGTGCAGGACGCGCTGACCGCCAACATCGCGACGATCGGCGAGAACCAGACCCTGCGGCGCGCGAAGATCGTCAGCGTCGCGAACGGCGCGGTCGTCTCCTATGTCCACAACGCCGCGGCGCCTGGCATGGGCAAGATCGGCGTACTGGTCGCTCTCGAAGGCGATGCGCCGGCCGACAAGATGGAAGCGCTGGGCAAGCAGCTGGCGATGCACATCGCGGCGGCGAACCCGCTCGCGCTGACCGGCGAGGGCATCGACCCGGCGATCATCGAGCGCGAAGCCGCGATCGCCAAGGAAAAGGCCGCCGACAAGATCGCTGGCAAGCCGGCCGACGTGGTCGAGAAGATCGTCAAGGGTCCGGTCGACAAATTCCGCAAGGAGAACGCGCTGCTAACCCAGGCGTTCGTGATCGACGGCAAGACCCCGGTGGGCGACGTTGTCGCGGCGGAAGCCAAGGCGGCGGGCGGCTCGATCGCGATCAAGGACTATGTCCGCTTCCAGCTGGGCGAAGGCATCGAAAAGCAGCAGAGCGACTTCGCCGCCGAAGTCGCCGCGACGGCCGGCGTCAAGAAGGCCGAACCGGTCGCTTGATCTCCGTTTTCCCTCTCCCCACTGGGAGAGGGATGGCTGCAGCAGCCAGGGAGAGGGGCAGTCATCAAGGCACTGCCCCTCTCCCGGCGTCGCTCCGCTCCGCCACCCTCTCCCCAGTGGGGAGAGGGTTTTCTTTGCGGTTAAGCCTGACTAAGACACCCTGCCTTGCCTCCCGAACGGACCGCCATGACTCGCCCTCGCTTCAAACGTATCCTTCTGAAGCTGTCTGGCGAAGTGCTGATGGGCGACGGGCATGCGATCGACCCCGCCGTCAC
>JAFEEY010000045.1:80792-88502 GCA_018240865.1 Pseudomonadota bacterium
GCGACCGTCATGAACGCGCTTGCCGTGCAGAACGCGCTGGAACAGATCGGTGTCGATACCCGCGTCCAGTCCGCGATCCCGATGGCGTCGGTGTGCGAGCCCTATATTCGCAGACGCGCCGAGCGGCATCTGGAGAAGGGCCGTATCGTGATCTTCGCAGCCGGTGTCGGCAGCCCCTATTTCACCACCGATTCAGGGGCCGCCCTGCGCGCCGCGGAAATGAAGTGCGACGCCTTGTTCAAAGGCACGTCGGTGGACGGCGTCTATGACGCCGACCCAAAGAAAGTCGCGACTGCCAAGCGTTTTGAAACAATCAGTTATGATCGTGTTCTCGCCGACAATCTGAAGGTGATGGACGCCTCTGCCGTAGCCTTGTGCCGCGACAACAATATCCCGATCGTGGTGTTCAACATCCGTGAGCAAGGCAATCTCGCCCGGGTGCTGGCCGGTGACGGTGTGGCCACGATCGTGCAATCGGAAGGGGATGCCTGATGCCTGCCTATTCAAAGAGCGATCTGGAACGCCGGATGCACGGCGCCGTCGAAGCGCTGAAGCATGACCTGCAGGGCCTGCGCACCGGCCGCGCGAACACAGCGCTGCTCGATCCGGTGACGGTCGAGGTTTACGGCTCGCACATGCCGCTCAATCAGGTGGCCAGCGTGTCGGCTCCCGAGCCGCGCATGCTGTCGGTACAGGTGTGGGACAAGTCGAATGTCGGCCCGGTCGACAAAGCGATTCGTTCGGCCGGTCTCGGTCTTAATCCGATCGTCGACGGCCAGACGCTGCGCCTGCCGATCCCGGATCTGACCGAGGAGCGCCGCAAGGAACTCGCGAAACTCGCCTCGCAATATGCTGAAAAGGCACGGATCGCGGTGCGCAACGTCCGCCGTGACGGCAATGATGCGCTGAAGGCCGACGAGAAGAAGCACGAGATCAGCGAGGACGAGCGCAAGCGTTTCGAGACCGAAGTGCAGAAGCTGACCGACTCGACGATCGGCGAGATCGACGCTGCGGCCCACGCCAAAGAGAAAGAAATCCTCGGCAAGTGATCCCGCTCAAGGTCAGCCCTGATGCGGCCCCGGGCAGCGGGGCAGGGGGCGTACCGCGCCACGTCGCCATCATCATGGACGGCAATGGCCGCTGGGCGAAAGCCCGCCACCTGCCGCGCGCGGCCGGGCATCGCCGCGGCGTCGAAGCGGTCCGCAAGGTGGTGCGCAAGGCGGGCGAGTTGGGCGTCCAAGTGCTGACGCTTTATGCTTTCTCATCGGAGAATTGGCGGCGGCCGGCTGAGGAAATCTCCGACCTGATGGGGCTGCTGCGGCACTTTATCAAAGCCGACATCAATGAGATCGCCGAGGCCGGCATCCGCATCAAGGTGATCGGCGACTATCGCGCCTTTCAGGACGATGTCGTGAAGCTGATCGATGGCGCGATCGAACGCACCGCCGCCAATAGCGGCACGACACTGGCGATCGCACTCAATTACGGCTCGCAGAACGAACTCGCCGGTGCGGCGCGCCGGTTGGCCGAGCGGGTGCGGGCGGGCGAGATCGCAGCGGATGCGATCACTCCCGAAGCGATCGAGCGCGAGCTCTATACCGCCGATCTGCCGCCGGTCGATCTGCTGATCCGCACGTCGGGCGAGCATCGCCTGTCGAACTTCCTGCTCTGGCAGGCCGCCTATGCGGAGCTCCTGTTCGTGGATACGCTGTGGCCGGATTTCGGATCGGATGAGTTTGTCGCCGCGCTTGACGATTTCGCGCGGCGGGAGCGCCGGTTCGGCGGCGTATGAGCGAGCCGGTCAAGCCGCGATCCGACCTCGCCATCCGCACGGTCAGCGGCATCGCATTGATCGCCGTTGCGCTGGCCGCCCTTTGGGGGGGCGGCATCTGGCTGTGGCTGCTGATCTCGCTGGCCGCGATGCTGATGCTCGCCGAATGGGGGCCGCTGGTGCAGAGCGACCCCCGACATACGCGCCTGGCGCTTTACACGGCCTGCATTCCCCTTGCTCTGCTGGCGCCCCGGCCGGTCGCCATGGGTCCATCCTTTTTCATCGCCGGCCTGATCGTCGGAGCGAGCTTTTTCGTGACGATCGTGACGCGGAAACCGCGCCTGGGATTCGGCATCGCCTATGTCGCGTTCCCGGCTCTGGCGCTGGTGTTCCTGAGGCAGCAGGATAATGGGTTCTGGCTGACGCTGTGGACGCTGGCATTGGTGTGGGCGACGGATATCGGCGCCTATTTCGCCGGCCGCTCGATCGGGGGGCCGAAGCTCGCGCCCAAAGTCAGCCCGAACAAGACCTGGGCGGGGCTTGTCGGCGGCGTCGCCTCTGCGCTGGTACTCGGCCTGCTGTTTTGGCGTTTCGCGGGGCTTGGCCTGCAACTCGCTCTCGCCAGCCCGATCCTCGCGGTGATCGCGCAAATCGGCGATCTCTATGAAAGTTGGCTGAAGCGCCAGGCGGGGGTGAAGGACAGCGGCACCATCCTGCCCGGCCATGGCGGCGTGCTCGACAGGCTTGACGGGCTGGTGCCCGTGGCGCCCGCGGCGGCGGCGCTGATCCTGCTGGACACTTTGCTTTGAAACGCAGTGTCAGCATTCTCGGCGCGACCGGGTCGATCGGCACCTCGACGCTCGACCTGATCGAGCGCGCGCCCGATGCATTCGAGGTTCTGGCCGTCACCGCCAAATCCGATGTGCGCAAGCTCGCCGAGATCGCACGGCGGACACAGGCCAAGCAGGCAGTGATCGCAGACGAACGCCTGCTGCCGGCGCTGACCGACGCATTGCTTGGCACTGAGACCAAAGCGTCGGGCGGCAATGGCGCAATCGTTGAAGCGGCCGCGATGGGCGCGGACTGGACCATGGCCGCGATCATGGGTTGCGCGGGGCTGGAGCCGGTCATGGCCGCGGTCAAGGCCGGCGGGACGGTCGTTCTCGCCAACAAGGAACCGCTGGTTTCCGCGGGCGAGCTGATCCTGTCTGCCGCCAAAGATCATGGCGCAACAATTCTACCGGCCGATTCCGAGCATAATGCGATCTTCCAATGCTTCGACTTCTCGCGCCCGGAGCGGGTGCGGCGGATCATCTTGACCGCGAGCGGCGGGCCGTTCCGCGATTTGAGCCGGCCGGAGATGGCGGCGGTCACGCCCGAGCAGGCGGTTGCTCACCCTGTCTGGTCGATGGGCGCCAAAATCTCCGTCGATTCGGCGACCCTGATGAACAAAGGGCTGGAACTGATCGAGGCGGCGCGGCTGTTCCCGGTCGATCCGGCCCGGATCGAGATCATCCTGCACCGCCAGTCGGTCATTCACTCGCTTGTCGAATATGTCGACGGGTCGATGCTGGCCCAGCTCGGCTCGCCGGACATGCGGACGCCGATCGCGCACACGCTCGCCTGGCCGGACCGGATGGAAACGCCGGTCGCGCCGCTCGATCTCGCGGCGATCGGCCGGCTCGACTTTGCGGAACCGGATCCGGAACGATTCCCGGCGCTCCGGTTGTGCCGTCAGGCGCTGGAGGCGGGAGGTGCGCGCCCCGCCGTGCTGAACGCCGCCAACGAAGTGGCAGTGGCCGCGTTTCTGGACCGGCGCATCGCCTTCCTCGATATCGCCGCAATTGTGGAACAGACGATGGAGCGCTATGACCCTGCGGCGCCCAAGCGGATCGAGGACGTTGTCGTGATCGACCGTGAGGCCCGGCTCGAAGCCGCTGAGGCGATGAAGGTGTTCGTCGATTGAACAATGCTCCCGGTCTGTTTCTGACCATCGTCGCATTCCTGGCCGTGATCGGACCGCTCGTGTTCGTGCACGAGCTTGGCCACTACCTTGTCGGCCGCTGGTTCGGCGTGAAGGCGGACGCTTTCTCCATCGGCTTCGGCCGCGAAATCTTCGGCTTAACGGACAAGCGGGGGACTCGCTGGAAATTCGGCTGGTTGCCGCTCGGTGGCTATGTCCGCTTCGCTGGCGACATGAATCCCGCGAGTCAGCCCGATCCAAACTGGCTGATGCTGCCCGCCGAAGAACGCAACAAGACTTTCCAATCCAAGCCGGTGTGGCAGCGCGCGCTGATCGTGCTGGCCGGACCGGTCACGAATTTCCTGGTGGCCGTGCTGATTCTGGCTGCCTTCGCGATGACGGTGGGCGTCAATCGCACGCCGCCGGTTGCGGGCGCGGTCACGCCGGGAAGCGCCGCGGCGAAGGCCGGGTTCCAGGCCGGCGACCGGGTGCTCTCGGTGAATGGCCGGGCGATCAGCGATTTCGGTGACTTTGCGGAGCTGGTCATTGGCCGCCCCAATCAGGTGCTTAGCGTCGACGTCGAGCGGGCGGGCCGCCCGCTCACGATCCAGGTGACGCCGGAAACAAAGTATCGCGTCGATCGGTTCGGCAACAAATACCCGTTCGGCCGGCTTGGCATTGCGTCGCCGAAGCCGGTGATCGAGCGTGTCGGACCGCTGGAGGCTCCGGTCGTCGCAGTCGAACAAACCGTCGGCATCGTCCGGATGATGGTCGACGGGCTCGGCCAGATCATCACCGGCATGCGCAGCGCCAAGGAATTGGGCGGGCCGCTCAGGATCGCGCAATTCTCCGGCGAGGCGGCGAGCGCGGGCGCGATCAGCTTCGCCTATCTGGTCGCGCTCATTTCGATTAATCTCGGATTCATCAACCTGTTGCCAGTCCCTATGCTGGATGGCGGGCATCTGCTCTTTTACGCGCTGGAGGCAGTGCGGCGGAAGCCGGTCGCCCCGGAAGTGCAGGAATGGGCATTCCGCTCGGGCCTTTTGCTTCTGCTGGGGCTGATGCTGTTCGTGACGTTCAACGACCTTTCCGCCTTCGGGCTGTGGCGCGGGTTAGCGGGTTGATCGTCCGGGCTGGTTCGGGCAGGGCGCGAGCGGTTAGTTTTTTGACGCAATCCAACGGTTTCGGGGTGGGTATCTGGTGACGGCCTTTTCTTCGCACATTCTTCGCTCCCGTCCGATCCCCGCCTTGCTGGCCGGCACGATGCTCGCCGGCCTCGCGTCGCCCGCCTTTGCGCAGGAAGTCCGCAAGCCGATCACCGACGCGCCGCCGCCCGCCCAGCCCGCCGCGGCTCCGGCCGCGCCGACGGGCGACATCGTTTCGCAGGTGAACGTCACCGGTTCGCAGCGCATCGAGCCGGACACCGTCCGGTCGTATATCAAGCTGAAGCCGGGCGACCTCTACACCGCCGAGGCGGGCGACCAGATCATCAAGGATCTGTTCGCGACCGAGCTGTTCGCCGACGTGACCGTGCGCGAAGCGAACGGCGTGGTGACGATCGAGATCAAGGAAAATCCGGTCATCAACCGGATCATCTTCGAAGGCAACAAGCGGCTGAAAGAGGACAAGATCCTCAAGGAAATCCGCTTGGCGCCCCGGCAAATCTTCACCCGCTCCAAAGTGCGCGCGGACGTCGCACGTATCATCGAGCTGTATCGCCGCCAGGGCCGCTATGCCGCGACCGTCGATCCGCAGATGGTCACGCTCGACCAGAACCGTGTCGATATCGTCTATTCGATCGTCGAAGGAGACAAATCCAAGGTCCAGCAGATCAACATCATCGGCAATGAGAAATTCGGCGATGGGCGCCTGCGCAAGGAAATGGCGACCAAGCAGTCGCGGCTGACCAGCTTCTTCAGCTCCAACACCAGCTTCGATCCCGACCGCCTGCAATATGATCAGCAGAAGCTGCGCCAATTCTACCTGACCCAGGGCTATGCCGATTTTCGCGTGATTTCCGCGATCGCCGAGCTGACGCCCGACAAGCGCGATTTCATCATCACTTATGTGGTGGAAGAGGGCGACCGCTACAAATTCGGCGATGTGAAGGTCGAGAGCGACCTGCGCGACTTCAAATCGGATTTCGCCAAATCGATCGTGCCGATGAAGAAGGGCGACTGGTACAATGCGAAACAGGTCGAGGATACGGTCAACGGTCTGAACGAGACCGCCGGCCTGCTCGGCTACGCCTTCGCCGAGGCCGATCCGAATTTCGACCGCGATGCGGAAAAGAAGGAAATGAGCCTTACTTTCCGCATTTCCGAGACGCCGCGCGTCTATGTCGAGCGGATCAACATCAACGGCAACACGATTACCCAGGATAAGGTGGTGCGTCGCGAATTCCGCCTGCAGGAAGGCGACCCGTTCAACACCTTTCAGGTCAAGCGCTCTAAGGACCGCATCCAGTCGCTCGGCTATTTCCAGGAGAAATTCGAGATCGACCAGAAGCCGGGATCGACCCCGGACCGCGTCGTCCTCGAAGCCAATCTGGAAGAAAAGCCGACCGGCTCGCTGTCGCTGTCGGCGGGCTATTCGAGCCTCGAACGCTTCCTGGTCAACGCCTCGATCGAGCAGACCAATTTCCGCGGCCTCGGCCAGTCACTGTCGGCGTCGGTCAATTATTCGCGCTATTCCAAGTCGATCGACCTGGGCTTCACCGAACCCTATCTGTTCGACAAGAATATCGCGCTGGGCGGCAACATTTTCCGCCGCGACTATAACTCGTTCAACTTCGTCAACGGCAACCAGCGCAACAACACCTACAGTCAGGTTTCGACCGGCTTCCAGTTGCGCGTCGGCGTGCCGCTGACCGAATATCTGCAATTCCAGGGCCGCTACGGATTGCAGGTCGACGATGTGTCGCTGTCCCGGGCGCTCTATTATACAGCCGGGCAGTGCGATCCGCTGCTCGCAGGCCGCTTCCTCTGCGATGCGATCGGCAACCGCCTGACCTCAACGCTCGGCTATTCGCTGGTTTACAGCACGCTGGACAACGGCATCCGGCCGACCAAGGGGCACCGGCTTGTTTTCAACCAGGATTTCGCCGGCCTGGGCGGCAGTGTCCGCTACCTCAAGACGCGCCTGAACGCGGACCAATATGTCAATCTCGGCCGCGGCTTCGTCGTGAATTTCAGCGCCGAGGGCGGTTACATCCATTCGTTCGAGGGCAAGCGCGTCGATGCATCGGGCGCCGAGGTCGATCCGGTCCGCCTGATCGACCGTTTCTATCTGGGTCAGCCTCAGCTGCGCGGCTTCGACATTCGCGGCATCGGCCCGCGTGTGCAGCGTTATTCCTATGATCCGACCACTATGCAGCTGATCAAGACGCGCAAGCAACTACTCGCCGACGATTCGATCGGCGGTCGCGCCTATTATCTCGGCCATATCGAGATGCAGATTCCGCTCGGTTCGGGCGCGCGCGAGCTTGGCCTGCGGCCATCCATCTTCATGGACGTCGGTTCGGTGTTCGGCGTGAAGCGGCCGGCGCTCACCACGATTGCGAAGGACTTCACCGACACCGACGGTAAGGTCAAGACTCAGTGCCGCAATCAGTCGACGGGCCAGGTCACCTTCCTGAATGGCGACGCCTGTCCGGATGGCACGTTCGCGATTGCACCATTCGAAGAAGCCTTCCTGGGAGACACGCCGAAACCGCGCGTGTCGGTCGGCTTCGGCGTCAACTGGAACTCGCCGTTCGGGCCGTTCCGTATCGATATCGCCAAGGCCCTGCTGAAAGAACGGGGCGACGATCCGCAGCTTGTGACCTTCAATGTAGGAACCCAATTCTGATGAACACCTCTTTCAAGGCGGCGCTTGCCGCGTTCGTGATGCTGACTCCGGCTGCGGCGATGGCGCAGAAAGTGCCGGCTGCGGTCATCGCTGTCGTCGATACCGACCGGATCCTGCGCGAATGCAC
>JAFEEY010000045.1:88536-97288 GCA_018240865.1 Pseudomonadota bacterium
CAGACCGCCGTCAACGCGCTGCAGGGCAAGCAGCCCGATGCCGCGCTGCAGACCCGCATCCAGGCGCTGCAGACCAAGCAGAATTCGGCGAACCAGGAACTGGGCAAGCAGGAACAGAATATCCGTTCGACCCAGGCGCACGTCGTCCAGCAGATCAACCAGAAGCTGGGGCCGATCGTGCAGGCACAGCTGGCGTCCAGCGGCGCGACGATGATCGTCGACCGCGAAGGCGTGCTGGCCTTCTCGCCGGCCGTGGACATCACCAACGCCGTGCTGGCGCAGCTCAACCAACAGCTGCCGACCGTCAGCGTGACGCCGCTGCCGCAGCAGCCGGCCGCCAACCAGCAGCAGCCGCAGGGCCGCTGATGACGGGCGAGGGAAGCGCGGGCACCGATCGGGGGCCGCTCGACGTCACCAAAGTGCTGGCGGCGCTTCCCCACCGCTATCCGATGCTGCTGATCGATCGGGTCGAGGAGATGATCCCCGACCAGTCGATCGCGGCGATCAAGGCGGTCACGTTCAACGAAGGCTTTTTCCAGGGCCATTTCCCCGGCCGCCCGATCATGCCGGGCGTGCTGATCGTCGAGGCGCTCGCCCAGGCGGCGGGTGTGCTCGCGGTCGAATCGCTCGGCCTCTCGGGTTCGGGCAAGCTCGTCTATTTCATGGCGATCGAGGAAGCGAAGTTCAGAAAGCCGGTCGAGCCGGGCGTCCTGCTCCGCCTGGAAGTCGAATTCGTCCAGAAGCGCGCGCGTGTGTGCAAATTCGCCGGCCGCGCGCTGGTCGACGGCCAGGTCGCGGCCGAAGCCAACTTCACCGCCATGATCGCGGACCCGCCTTCCGCGTGAACATAAAGTCCCACTAACCCGTCCATCCCGAGCGAAGTCGAGGGACGCCCTGAATTTCGCGTGGGTCATAAGCAAAGTGCGTATCTCGACTTCGCTCGACATGGGCGGAATTGACGAGAGACAGCCCGTGCCGGTTGCAGGCCATCCCTAGTTCTGCTAGCGGCGCGCCTTCCTTTTCAGGCTGGTCGGAACCAGCCGCTCCCGGAGTTGAGATCATGAAGAAAGACACGCACCCCGATTATCACATGATCAAGGTGCAGATGACCGATGGCACCGTGTACGAAACCCGCTCCACCTGGGGCAAGGAAGGCGACACGCTGGCGCTCGAGATCGACCCGCTCGCGCACCCCGCATGGACCGGCGGCAATCAGCGCCTGCTCGACGCGGGCGGCCAGGTCGCGCGCTTCAACAAGCGCTTCGGCGGCCTCACGCTCGGCAAGAAGTAAGGCATTCCTCCCCTCGTGAAACGAGGGGAGGGGGACCATGCGAAGCATGGTGGAGGGGCGTCGCGCAGCGACGAGTTTCACCTCCGCTACGCTCCGGTCCCTCCACCGCCTTCGGCGGTCCCCCTCCCCGAGCAAGCTCGGGGAGGATTTACTACCGCATGAAATCCGCCGGGTTCGGCGTCGGGCGGTTGCAGGCGAACTGATAGCCGCGTTCGCAATCGCGGACCTGCATGCGCCACACATACATGGCATCCGCATAGGCGCGGCGCTGGCGGTCGTAGCGTGCGTCATTGGCGGCGATATGATTGTCGCGGCGGCGCATCGAATCCATCCACGCGGCCATATCGGCATCATATTGGGCCTGCAGATCGGCCTGGATCGCGCCGGCGCTGACCGAGCTGCCGGTGGTCATGCTGTTGGCGGCAGCGACTTCGCCGCGATTGGGGGCATTGATCGCCTCGGTGCGGGCTTGTGGCTTGTCATAGCCGCGATCGGCGGGCAGGGGCTCACGCGGCGTACCCGGATCGTCCTTGGTTCCCGGTTGCGTCGGGGGTGATGTGGGCGGATTGTTCTGAGCCGCCAGCGGAGCGGCCAGCGCAATCAGCGCGGCGCCCAAGATCAAGCGCGTCATCATTCACTCTCCTAAAGCAGTGAATATTATGGCGCTGTAACGGCTTGGGCCGGCGCCCTGTTCCGCGCTCAGGCGGGGCTGAATTCGCCGGTGGTCTCGTCAAGAACGTGAAGAATCCCGTCGGCGATCGCGAAATAGGTGCCGCGAATCCTCAACTGGCCCGCGGCCTCACGGATCGGCACGCACGGGAAAGTGCGCAGATTGGCGATGCTGACCTTGACGGCCTCGAGCTCCAACGCGCGCGCGGCGTCCGGGCCTTGGCCATATTCGGCGACGATGCGTTCACGCGCTTCGTCCAGCATGTCCATCCAGCTGGCTATGAAGCCGCCTTCGCCTGGGGCGGCTTGCTCGAAACGCCGGGTGAGCGCCGCATTGACGCCCCCGCAGGCGCCGTGGCCCATGATGACGATCTCGGGCACTTCCAGCTGCGTCACCGCGAACTCCAGCGCCGCGGATACGCCATGGCGTCCGCCGCCGATTTCGAACGGCGGCACCATCGCACCGACATTGCGGACCGCGAAAATCTCGCCCGGCGAGGTGTCAAAGATGGTCGCCGGGTCGACCCGGCTGTCCGCGCAGGCGATGATCATCACTTGCGGCGACTGGCCTTCGCGCAACGCCGTCCATCGGTCGTGCTGATCGCGCCAGCCTGTGCTGCGGAAGCGGTGATAGCCGGAAATGAGCGCATCGAAGCCTGTGGTCATGCGCGTCGCGTTAAGGATGTGAGGGAGGGGTGGCAAGGGTGCGACTCCCTCGCTATCTGGGCGGCATGAGCGAAGCCGATCCTGCAAGACCGCCCCGCGTCCGCAAGCCCGACTGGATCAGGGTGAAAGCGCCGACCAGCACCGGCTTTGCCGAAACGCGCCAGCTGATGCGCCGGCTGAACCTCGCCACGGTCTGCGAGGAAGCGGCCTGCCCCAATATCGGCGAATGCTGGACCAAGAAGCACGCGACGGTGATGATCCTGGGCGACACCTGCACCCGGGCCTGCGCTTTCTGCAACGTGAAAACGGGCATGCCGCGCGCGGTCGATGCCAGGGAGCCCCAGCATGTCGCCGACGCGGCGGCCGAACTGGGCCTCGAGCATATCGTCGTCACTTCGGTTGATCGCGACGATCTGCCGGACGGCGGCGCCTCGCAATTCGTGAAAGTGATCGAGGCGCTGCGCCGGACCACGCCGAGCACGACCATCGAAATCCTCACCCCCGATTTCCGCAACAAACACGAAGCGGCGGTCGAGGCGATCGTCACCGCGCGGCCCGACGTCTATAATCACAATCTGGAGACGGTGCCGCGGCTCTATCCGACGATCCGGCCCGGCGCGCGCTATTATGCCTCGCTGCGACTGCTGGAGAGCGTGAAGAAGCTCGATCCGTCGATCTTCACCAAATCGGGCGTGATGCTGGGCCTGGGCGAACAGCGGCTGGAAGTGCATCAGGTGATGGACGATATGCGCTCCGCCGACGTCGATTTCCTGACCATGGGCCAGTATCTGCAACCGACGCCGCGCCACGCCAAGGTCGAGGAATTCGTGACCCCACAGGCGTTCAGCGCCTATGCCGCTATCGCGCGCGCCAAGGGCTTCCTGCTGGTCGCGTCCTCGCCGCTCACCCGCTCCAGCTATCATGCCGGCGACGATTTCGCGAAGCTGCGCGCCGCGCGGGAAAAGAAGCTGGCGAATGAATCTCCGTTCGCTTCGAGCGAAGTCGAGAAGCGTTAGCCCGGTGCAGCCGTATCTCGACTTCGCTCGATACGAACGGATGAGCATCTAGATGCCAAGGCATAGCGAGACCCGCCAACTGCCTTACACGCCCGAGCAGATGTTCGATCTGGTCGCCGATGTCGGCCGTTATGCAGAGTTCCTGCCCTGGGTCGCAGCAGTCCGGGTCCGGTCGGACAGTGCGACGGAAATGGTCGCGGACCTGATCGTCGGCTTCAAGGCGCTGAGGGAGCGTTTCACCAGCCGCGTGCACAAGGAACGGCCGGGCCATATCCATGTCGATTATCTGGAAGGCCCGCTCAAACATCTGAGCAACGACTGGAAATTCCGGCCGGACGGGCAGGGCGGCACGCTGGTCGATTTCTGCGTTGATTTCGCCTTCAAGAATCGGGTGTTCGAAGCTTTGGCGGGGCAGATGTTCGATGCAGCCCTGCGCCGAATGATCAGCGCGTTCGAGGAGCGCGCGGCAGTCCTTTATGCCTCTTCGGCGGGCGGCACGACCGGCATCAGCAGATCAAGCGCGCAGAGCGCTGCCTGAACCCTGATCCCGGCGCGGCCGAGATCGCCGAACTCGCGCCGTTCCGCCTTGATCTTGTCCGGCGGCGCATCGCGCTCGGCACGAGCGAAAACGACGGTGCCCACCGGCTTTTTCTCGC
This sequence comes from Pseudomonadota bacterium, assembly GCA_018240865.1. Classification (GTDB taxonomy): domain Bacteria; phylum Pseudomonadota; class Alphaproteobacteria; order Sphingomonadales; family Sphingomonadaceae; genus Sphingomonas_B. Next base: position 92,835 of record JAFEEY010000045.1, read on the forward strand.
TGCCCCCGTCGGGGCCGGCAATGCCGGTGATGGAGACGGCGACGTCGCTCTCGGCCTTGTTGAGCGCGCCTTGCGCCATTGCCCACGCGCAGGCGATCGACACGGAGCCGAAAGTCTCGATCACGTCCAGCGCGACGGATAGCACCTTCATCTTCGCTTCGTTCGAATAGGTGACGAAGCTCGCCTCGAAAACATCCGACGAGCCCGGGATTTCGGTCAAAGCGGCCCCCACCAGCCCGCCTGTACAGCTTTCCGCGACCGCTATCCGGCGCCCGATTGCGCGATTGGCCTCGATCACCTCGCGTGCCTTGTCGACCAATGGGGAGGGAAGCACCCATGCGGGCGCAACGAGGCCGGGTGTGCCGGTGTCGGTCATTTCCGCACTGCCTCGGGCGGACAAAGCGGGAATTTTCCTTTGCCGGCCTTGCCGTCGCGGCTGCCCGCTTCCAGCACGACGCGGATCAGCATCGACATGTTCGCGGGGGGCAGCGGTTCAAGCGCCTCCAGGACGCGATCCGCTGTTAGGCAGTCGCCCCCTTTCAGGCCCTTTGTGATTTCACCAGAGATGCCGGCGCCGAAGACCTTGCGCATCGTCTCATCATCCAGCTTGCCGAAAAGATCTTCGCCGCCGCCGATCTTGACGACCGTTGCGCGCCCCGTTTTCCACGCTCTTTGCGCCTCTGCGTTGTAACGCTCGGCCAGCGTGCCGCCGGAGCGAATCAGAAAAGCATCCGCGGGAAGGGAAGGGCGGCACGTTTCCTCGACCGAGCGGATGATATCGGGCAAGAATGACGTCAGCAGTGCCTGCGCCTCGGCCGGCGGAATGCACGACGCAGCCTGCGCCTGCGCGGCGGCGGGTATAGCAGCCGCGAGCGAAGCGGCGGTCAGACGACGGATGATCATTCATTCCCCCAAAAACTGACGGTCACGACCGCCTGTGCTGCGATTCCCTCGCCGCGGCCGGTCAAGCCGAGACGCTCTGTCGTCGTCGCCTTGACGCTAATCCTCCGCTCCGGCAGCCGCAACAGCGCAGCGATCCGCGTGCGCATCGCGTCCCGATACGGGCCGATCTTGGGCGCCTCGCAGATGATCGTCAGATCGGCATGCTCGATCCGCCCGCCGTCGGCTTCGACCAGTCCCGCTGCGTGTTCGAGAAAACGATCGGATGACGCGCCGCGCCACTGCGGATCGCTGGGCGGGAAATGGGTGCCGATATCGCCCGCGCTGATCGCGCCGAGAAGCGCGTCGGTCAGCGCATGAAGCGCGACATCGGCATCCGAATGGCCCAGCAGCCCCTTGGCATGCGGAATCCGGATGCCGCCCAGCCACAGTTCCTCGCCATCCGCCAGGCGGTGAACGTCAAAGCCCTGGCCGGTAATGAAAACCCGTTGGCCGAGCCGCGCCTCGGCGGCGGCGAAATCCTCCGGCCGGGTGATCTTTTCGAGCATCGGATCTCCCTCGACGATCGCAACCGTTCCGCCATCGGCGCGCACCATCTGTGCGTCATCCGTCGGCTCGTTCCCGCCTTGCCAGCGCAGGTGCGACGTCATGATGTCATCAAAGCGGAACGCCTGGGGGGTCTGGACGCGCACCAGCGCGTCGCGTTCGACAACGACGCCCAATATGGCGCCGCCCCGCGCCATTGTGTCGGCGACGGGGAGGGCAGGGATCGCACCTGCATGGCTGTCGAGCGCGCCGAGCAGCCCGTCGATCACCCGGTGAGGAACGAAGGGGCGCGCGGCGTCGTGGATCAGCACTGCATCGGTTTCGCCAATTCCCTTCAGACCTGCCAGCACGGATTCGCGGCGGCTCGCGCCACCGTCCGCGACGCCAAGAAGCGGCCGCTCGCCCAGGGCTTCGTTCAGCAGGTCGCGCTGGTCGGCGCCCGTGACGACGAGCACGCCGTCGATCGCGGGATGGCGAGCAAGGCTGTCATAGGCATGGGCGACGAGCGCCTTTCCGCCTAGCTTGCGAAATTGCTTCGGTACGCCGCCACCGGCGCGCTCGCCTTTGCCGGCGGCGACGATCAAGGCCACGACCCTATTCATGGTCAGCGCGTTAGCCGTCCCTCGCCTTGCCGGAAAGGCCCGGAATCGCTATGTGCGCCGCCTTCATGGCACAGCTGAAGCCCATCAAGGTCGGCCCGGTCACGATCGAGACGCCGGTGATCCTGGCGCCGATGACCGGCGTGACCGATCTGCCGTTCCGGCGGATCGTGCGGCGTTTCGGTTCCGGGCTGAACGTCACTGAGATGATCGCCAGCCAGGCCGCGATCCGGGAAACCCGCCAGTCGATTCAGAAGGCCGCATGGGATCCGATCGAAGAACCAGTCTCCATGCAGCTTGTCGGCTGTACCCCCTCCGACATGGCCGAAGCCGCCAAGCTGTCAGAGGAGCGCGGCGCGGCGATCGTCGATATCAATATGGGCTGCCCGGTCCGCAAAGTGACCAATGGCGACGCCGGGTCCGCCCTGATGCGCGATCTAAAGCTCGCCGCGGCGCTGATCGAGGCGACCGTGAAGGCAGTCAAAGTGCCGGTGACACTCAAGATGCGCATGGGCTGGTGTCACGACAGCCTCAACGCGCCGGAGCTTGCCCGCATCGCCGAGGATCTGGGCGTGCGGATGGTCACGGTGCATGGCCGTACTCGCAACCAGATGTACAAGGGCGAAGCGGACTGGGCGTTCGTCCGCAGAGTGAAGGACGCGGTTTCCGTGCCCGTCATCGTCAACGGCGACATCTGCTCGATCGACGATGCCGAAACAGCGCTGGAGCAATCCGGCGCCGATGGTGTGATGATCGGCCGCGGCGCCTATGGCCGGCCGTGGTTGCTGCGCCAGGTGATGGAATGGTTCACGCACGGCCGCCGCTTGCCCGACCCGACGATCGAGGAACAATATCATTTGATCGTCGAGCATTACGAAGCGATGCTCAGCCATTATGGCGAGACGACCGGCGTCAATATGGCGCGCAAGCATATCGGCTGGTACACCAAGGGCCTGACCGGATCGGCCGAGTTCCGCAACAAGGTGAACCAGGAACCGGACGGCGACGTCGTGCTCACCATGTTGCGCGATTTCTACAGCCCTTGGCTTTCGCGCGCCGCCGCCTGAGGCGATATCGCGCCGAAATGCTGTTGCCGATGTGCAACATCTGTTTGGCAAAGCATCAAACTGTTGTATCGCTGCAACGATGAATGCGCCGGCGGATTCCCAACTGCGCGCGCCTCGCTGGCGCCGGACTTTGTCGGTGATCTATCGCCGCTCGCGTTACATGCCGGCTGTCGAGCTGCTGACGCTGTTGGCGGCGGTCGCTGTGGGTGTCGGCACCTATTTCGTTCTCGAAGGTCAGGCGAGCAACCGGCCCTTAACTCCACCGCTGGTGGCGCTGCTGCTGATCGCCAATCTCGTGCCGGCCATGGCATTGCTGGTGTTGTGGGGCAGGCGCGTCGCCAAGCGGCGGGCCGCGCAATCTCCTGTCGGCGGTGGCGGGCGCCTTCATGTCCGCCTCGTCGCGCTCTTCTCGGTGATCGCGGCGGTGCCGACGATCCTGGTCGTGATCTTTGCCTCGCTGCTGTTCCAGTACGGCGTCGAATTCTGGTTTTCCGATCGCGCCCGCGGGATGCTCGAAAATGCGGGCGAGCTGGCGCAGGGTTATTATCAGGAAAAGCGGGCGGACGTGGCGGCAGAGACGGTCACGATGGCGGGCGATCTGCGCGACTATCTGTCGCAGGCGCGCTCGGACAGTCCCGAGTTCGCCGAAGGTTATGGCTGGCAGGTACTGTCCCGCAAGTTCAGCGAGTCGGCGATCGTCACGATCAGCGCGGACGGAACCGCGCGTACGCTCGCGATGGTCAATCCGGATGCGCGGCCGGTCGAGCGACGAGTCTCGCCCGAAGTCGTCGCGCGCCTCAATCGCGGCGAGTCCGTCGTCGTCACCGACAGTCCGGACCGGATCGAAGCCGTGACGCGGCTCATGCCCGGCGCCGCCACATATCTCTATGCCTCGCGCACATCCGATCCCCAGGCGCTGAGCCAGAGCGCCCGCGCCAAGGCAGTGCTGCGCGATTATAATGCGTTGCTCGATCGCTCGCGCGCGTTGCAGCTGCGTTTCAATGCCGCATTGCTGCTGATTTCGCTGCTGATCGTCGGCGCGGCGGTCTGGATCGCGCTGCGCGTTGCCGACCGGCTGGTGCGGCCGGTGGGCGGCCTGGTCGACGCCGCACGCAAAGTGGCGGCGGGCGACTTGTCCGCCCGGGTGGAGACGCCGCGCGAGCGCGACGAGATCGGCACGCTCGCCAATGCTTTCAACAGGATGACGCGCCGCCTTGAGGAACAAACTCAAGAGCTGGTCTCGGCCAATGCCCAGGTCGAGCAGCGCCGCGCTTTCACCGAGGCCGTGCTGTCCAGCGTCACGGCCGGCGTCATTTCCGTCGATCCGGGCCGGGGCATCCGC
>JAFEEY010000045.1:97364-98447 GCA_018240865.1 Pseudomonadota bacterium
TGCTGGGCGGCGACCGCGAGGAAGTGGTGCAATTCACCAGTGGCGGCGAACCGCGCACGCTCGCCGTCAAGATCGTCGCCAACGAGCGCGGGTCTGTGCTGACGTTCGACGATATTACCCAGCAATTGCTCGATCAACGCCGCGCCGCCTGGTCGGACGTCGCCCGGCGCATCGCGCATGAAATCAAGAACCCGCTGACTCCGATCCAGCTCGCCGCCGAGCGACTGCAGCGCCGCTACGGCAAGGAAATCGCCAGCGACCCGTCGACCTTTGAGCGGCTGACCGAGACGATCATTCGTCAGGTCGGCGATCTGCGCCGGATGGTGGACGAATTCTCATCGTTCGCGCGGATGCCGAAGCCGCTTTTCCGCGAGGAAGCGGTCGTGGATATCGCGCGTCAGGCCCTGTTCCTGCACGAAGTCGCTCACCCGGGCATCCGCTTCGCGTTCGACGCGCCCGATCCGTCGCCGCTGCTGGTGTGCGACCGGCGCCAGCTTGGGCAGGCGCTTACGAATATTGTCAAGAATGGTGTCGAAGCGATTGAGCGAAAATGCGAATCTGGACCAGTCGATGGCGCGATCACGATGCGTATCGAACTGACCGACGACAGGCATTTGCTGATCGAAGTCGAGGATAATGGCGGCGGGCTACCGGCCGAGCGGGGACGCTTGTTCGAGCCCTATATGACGACCCGCGCACGGGGCACCGGCCTTGGCCTCGCGATCGTCAAGAAGATCGTCGAAGAACATTACGGGACGATCGAACTGCACGACAGGGACGGGGGCGGCACTGTCGTGGTCATCCGGCTGGACCCGCAGGCGCTTGCGCCACTGGCGGACCAAAATGCCGATATCGAGGAAGAGCGCGCCCCAGTCGCGCTGACACGGAGCTGAAGGCGTGGCGCTGGACGTACTCATCGTCGACGACGAACAAGATATCCGCGATCTCGTCTCGGGCGTGCTCGAGGATGAAGGCTATACTGCTCGCAGCGCCGCCGACAGCGACGCCGCGCTGGATGCGATTCGCGACCGCCGGCCGTCGCTGGTCTTGCTGGACGTCTGGCTGCAGGGATCCAAGCTCGAC
>JAFEEY010000046.1:0-4043 GCA_018240865.1 Pseudomonadota bacterium
CAGCCTCGCGTTCACGACCTTGCCGTCTCGGGTCAGGCGGATGGCGTCGCCAATTTCGTCGTCGAGGACCGGCGCGTTCTTTTCCTTGTCCCAGAAGGCGCTGAGGAAATTGAACAGGTTGCGGGCGAAGAGGGCGCTGGCGTCCGCCGCGAGCCGCGACGGGACATTGCGATGTCCCACGATCTTGACGCCGTGCTTCACCACGACCTCGCCGGCGACCGCGCCTTCGACATTGCCGCCCTGTTCCACCGCCAGATCGACGATGACGCTGCCGGGCTTCATCGTCGCGATCTGGGCGTCGCTGATTAAGCGCGGCGCAGGCCGGCCGGGGATCAGCGCTGTGGTGATGACGATGTCCTGCTTGGCGATGTGGCTGGAAACCAGCTCGGCCTGCGCCTTCTGATACTCCTCGCTCATCTCGGTCGCGTAGCCGCCCGAGCCCTCGCCCTCGATCCCGGCGACATTCTCGACGAAGATCGGCTTGGCGCCCAGCGACAGGATTTGTTCCTTGGTCGCCGATCGCACATCGGTTGCGGAGACCTGCGCACCCAGCCGCCGCGCGGTCGCGATCGCCTGGAGGCCGGCGACGCCGACGCCCATCACGAACGCCTTGGCGGCCGACACCGTGCCCGCCGCCGTCATCATCATCGGAAAGGCGCGGCCATATTCCGCCGCCGCGTCCAGCACCGCCTTGTAGCCCGATAGGTTCGACTGGGACGAGAGAATGTCCATCGACTGCGCGCGGGTGATACGCGGCATGAACTCCATCGCCAGCGCCTCGAGGCCCGCCGCCGCATAGGCATCGACCCGCGCCCGCTCCCCGAACGGATTGAGGCCCGCGACCAGCCATGCGCCCTGTTTCGCGCTTGCGATACTGTCAGGAGCAGGCCCCTGCACGCCGAGAATGATATCGGCATCCTTCAGTGCATCGGCGCGCGAGCCCGTCGTCGCGCCCGCCGCCTGGTAATCGGCATCGGATACGGACGCGCTTTCGCCCGCACCAGCTTCAACCGCGACGACAGCGCCCAGGCCGATGAATTTCTTGACCGTCTCCGGCGTGGCGGAAACGCGCCGCTCGCCGTCCGACAGTTCTTTGAGGACGGCGATCTTCATTGGTGATCAGCGCGAGATCAGGAAAACGACAACGAGGCCGACCAGGAAAGCGGCGACCGTGCCCCACTTCATCATGGCCGTGAAACCCGAATAGGTGTTTTCGTGCGCTTTGATATCGCCGTTACTGCCCATGAAACCCTGCATCCGATGAAGCCCCTGCCCGCGTATCTATCGGTGCCTTTACGGGGGTCAAGCATGAAGTGTGATGCGCTTAACACGGTCTTTACCGGCACTCGCCTATTCCGCCCTTCCCTGCTTACTCGGGAGAGATGGGAAATGGCGAAAGCCAGTGCCAAGTTGCTGTTGTTGATCGACGATGAGCCGGCGCAGCGCCGTCTGGTCGGCGCGATCGCAGCGCGGGCCGGCTGGCGCACGATCTTTGCCGATACCGGGCGCGAGGCACTGAATGTGCTGCGGACCGAGGAAGGGCTGCTGCTGGATGCCGTCCTGATCGACGAATATGGCCCGGGCGAATCAACCGTCGACCTTGTTTCAGCACTCCATGAGCGTCGCCCCGGCCTGCCGATTCTTTTGATGACCGCCCATGGCACCATCGATGTCGCTGTCCAGGCAATGCGCGCAGGTGCCAGCGACTATCTCATCAAGCCGATCGCGCCGGACCGTCTGCTCGCCTCGCTGGACGGCGCCGCGCAGAGCCGCAGCAATGTCGGCGAGCTCCGTCCGCTCACCGAGAAGATCAAGGCGCCTCTCGGCTTCGGTGACATTGTCGGCGCCGCCCCGCAATTCCGCGCGGCCCTCGCCATCGCCGCCAAAGCCGCCCGCGCGCGCGTACCGGTGCTGATCGAAGGGGAAAGCGGCGTCGGCAAGGAAGTGATTGCCGAAGCGATTCACGCCGCCTCCCCGCGCGCGAAAAAGCCGTGGGTGGCGGTCAATTGCGGCGCGATACCCGAAAACCTCGTCGAATCGGAGCTGTTCGGCCACGAGCGCGGCGCCTTCACCGGCGCATTCGAGCGCAAATTGGGCCGCTTCCAGGAAGCCGATGGCGGCACCTTGTTCCTCGACGAAGTCGGCGAGTTGCCGCTCGACGCGCAGGTCAAGCTGCTGCGCGTGCTCCAGTCCGGCGAAATCCAGCCGATCGGCGCGCGCGTGACTCGCGATGTCGACGTCCGTGTGGTCGCCGCCACCAACAAGAAGCTCGACGATGAAGTCGCTGCGGGCCGCTTCCGCGAGGATCTCTATTACCGCCTCAACGTCGTCCAGGTGACGATCCCACCGCTGCGCCAGCGCGCGGCCGACGTCCCGGCACTGGCCCGGCACCTGCTCGCGCGGATCGCGACCCAACCGGGCATGCGCGGGCTCGGCATCACCGACGAAGCGCTGTCGCTGCTGATGTCCTTCCCCTGGCCGGGCAATGTCCGCCAACTTCAGAACGCCCTGTTCCGCGCGGCTGTGCTGTGCGACGGGGAGGCACTCACCTCGGCCGATTTCCCGCAGATCGCGCTGCAGAGCTGCGACTCGGTCATGCCGATGATGTCGCCCGCCGCCGGCGGTGTCACGCTCTTCGAAGCGGATGGCCATATCCGCAGCCTCGAAGAAATCGAGGCAGACGTGATCCGGCTCGCGATCGGCCATTATCGCGGACGGATGACCGAAGTCGCCCGCCGCCTCGGCATCGGCCGCTCGACACTCTACCGCAAACTCGGCGAACTGGGCATCGGCGACGTCGCGGCCTGAGCCGCCATCTGCTAGCGAGGCCGGCATGCCCGGTTTCGATCCCGCAACTATCCTCATCACCGGCGCCGCGTCCGGTATCGGTCTTGCCTTGGTCGAGCGCTTGAGGCGCGCGCGATTGATCCTGGTCGATCGCGACGCCGAAGCGCTGAACCGCGCCGCCGCGCAGATCGAGCATGCAACCCTGTGTGCGGGAGACGTCACCGACGAAGCTTTCTGGAACGGCCTCGATCTCAGCGGCCTCACCCACGCGGTCGTCAATGCGGGCGTTGCCGGCAGCGGCGCGATCGCGGACCTCGACTATGACGAATGGCGGCGCATCCTGTCGATCAATCTCGACGGCGCCTTCCTGACGCTCCGCGCCGCGATGCGCGCGATCGGCGACGGTGGCGCCATCGTCGTCACGGCCTCCGCGTCCGGCGTGAAGGCGGAGCCGGGCGTCGGCGCCTATGCCGCCTCCAAGGCGGGCGCGATCCAGCTCGCCAAGGTGGCGGCGAAGGAAGGCGCCGCGCGTCGCATCCGCGTCAACGCGATCGCGCCGGGCGGGGTCGAGACGCCGATCTGGCGCGACGTTCCCTTCTTCGCCGACATGGCCCGCGAGCAGGGCGAGGCCGCCGCCTTCGACGCGGTGGCGAAGATGGCGACCCCGCTCGGCCGCTACGCCAGGGCCGAAGAAATCGCCGAACAGATCGTTTTCCTGCTGAGCGATGCCGCCGCGACGATCACCGGCGCCGTTCTGGTCAGCGACGGCGGCTACACGCTTTGAATCTGCACTATTTCGCGGATTTATAGGTGAAATCGAAGCTGGGGTGCCAGGTCTTGCCGCCGTCAGTCGATTGTTGACCCGACTGCCGCACGGATCCGTCCGCCCCCGGCGTGTAGGTCATGCGGACCAGCGCATCCCTCCCCGGTCCCGCCGCGTTCGGCCACAGCCCCTCGATGACCATCGACGATCCCTGCAATCCGCCTTCGAATTGGCCGAGCCCGCCGCTGGAATCGATCCAAGTCTGGCGCCATTTGCCGGCCTTGGGCTCATAGGCGCTGAGGCTGCCGCCGCCGGCATTGTTCAGCGGCATCCAATTCTCGCGGATCGCGCAACCGTCATACAGTTTTTCGATCAGGCTGTGTGCGACCAGGCGGTTCGTGCCCGTCGCGAACACATCCCACTGCCCGACCCAGAAATCGAACTGCCGCCGCTCCGCCGCCGCGCAGGGTGAAGTCACAGGCTGCGCGGCCTG
>JAFEEY010000046.1:4063-18011 GCA_018240865.1 Pseudomonadota bacterium
ATCTTGGCAAGTGTTAGCGCCGGCTCCTCCCGCCTGCATGGTCAAATCGTCGAGTGACCTGATTGGGTCGCCCAGTGGCGGCTGGCGCCGTGCGGTCAGCGATGGCGGCTACATGCTCTGAAGCTGGCGATCGTGCAGGCGTGAGAGCAGCGCCAGGCTGATCGCGGCGCCGATCACGCACATCAGCATATCCCATTGGGTATCCCAGGGATCGCCCTGCGTGCCGAGGAACGCATCCGCGCCCTGCCCGAGCGCTTGAGCCGCGCCGAACTCGATCAACTCGTAGCCCGCGCTGACCGCGAGGCAGCAAGCCACGACCAAAACCGTCAACAATGCGCCGGGCCTCAGACCGCCGAGGCGGATCAGCAGTTCACGGATCACGATCGCGGGGACGAAGCCCTGCATCAGATGGCCGAAGCGGTCATAGGGATTGCGGGCGAGGCCCAGCCAATGCTGCGCCTCGAATCCGACCGGCACCCGCGCATAGGTATAAGCGCCGCCCAGCATCAGCACGAGGCCATGCGTACCGATCAGGCCAAGCGCCAAACCGGTCAACGGAATGCGCTTGTCGGTCAGCCAGAGCAACGGCAGCACGATCAGCGCCGGCGCGACCTCCATCCACCAGGTGGCGCGATCATAGGGCGCCCAACCGGAGGCGAGCAGCCCCGCGGCCCACAGCAAAGTCACGGCCCAAAGCATGCCCCGCATTGGATCAGTCTAGCGGCGCGGATCGCAACTGCAACGTGACCGTTTGATGCAATGCCATGCTCAAAACGTCAGGATATCTGGTGTCCAGCCTCAGCGTCGTGCTGTTGGCGGCCGTCGCCTGGAAAGGCGCGCGCGACGATCCCGTCATGCTCCTGCTGCTTATCCTGGGTGCGCTCACCTCGGTCGCCGGCATGGCGATGCGCTGGACTTCGTTCCAGCGCGACGAAAAGCCTAACCGGCCGATAGGGCCTGATCACGCAGGCCGCGCCACACCCGAAGCGCCTGCACCGTCTCCGCCACATCGTGCACGCGAAGGATTTGCGCGCCCAGCATCGCGCCGCTGACCGCCAGCGCCACTGATCCGCCCAGGCGCGCGCCTACTGGCGCTTCGTTGGAGAGCGCGCCGATCATCCGCTTGCGGCTCGTGCCCAGCATGACCGGACAGCCCAGTCCTTGAAACAATGCGAGGCCGTTCAGGAGAGCGAGATTGTCGGCGAGCGTCTTGCCGAAGCCAATGCCGGGATCGATGACGATCTTCGCGCGCGGCACGCCCGCCGCTTCGACCGCAGTAACACGCGCTTCGAGCCAGTCGTAAACATCAAGCAGGGGCGCCGGACCGAGGGTGCGTTCGTGCAGGTCGCGCGGATCGCCGGCGTGCATCAGCACCACCGGGCAACCGGCGCGGACGACAATGTCCATCGCCCGGTCGTCATAGAGCAGCGCAGACACGTCGTTGACGATCGCGGCACCGGCGGCGAGAGCGGCTTCCATCACCGCCGCCTTGCGCGTGTCGACCGAGACGGCGACGCCCGCGCGCGCCAGCCGCTCGATCACTGGCACGATGCGCCTAATCTCATCGCCTTCCCAGACGATTTCCGCCTTGGGCCGCGTCGATTCCCCGCCCACGTCAACAAGTGCGGCGCCTTCGCTAGCCGCGGCGACACCAGCGGCAGCCGCCGCTTCGGGATCGTTCAAATGCAGGCCGCCGTCGGAGAAGCTGTCCGGGGTCATGTTCAGGATCGCGGCGACCTGCGGCTGATCGAAGCGGATCGTGCGCGTGCCCAGCTCCAGCGGCGCGCGTGGCGCGGCGAGACGGGTCACGACCGGCTGCACTTCGTCGGGGAGCGAGGCCCAGTCGGATGCCGGCACCAGCCGCTTCGGCCCGCCCCGCTCGATCAGTTCATAGGCCGAATGCCACAGCATCCCGCCGGCAAGCTGGGCGAGCTGGCCGTCAAAACCGATCGGCGTGTCCACGAATGCGGTGGGGCGGAGATAGAATTTCGTCACCTTAACTCCGTTCGGCCTGAGCTTGTCGAAGGCCTCCCTTCTTCATTCGCCGGCTCGCAAAAGGAAAGGAAGGGCTTCGACAGGCTCAGCCCGAACGGCGTTTCCTGGCCTTTTTGTTCAAGGCTCGTTCGCCAGCAGATATTGCTGCCTGAGAGTGTCGATGGGTTTCAGCGCACCGGCGTCCTCGTGGTGCCAGAAGGTCCAGCCATTGCAAGACGGTGCGCCTTGCAGCGTCGCGCCAAGCCTGTGGATCGAGCCGGTGGCTCCGTCGGTCTCCAGCGATCCGTCGGCGCGGACGGTGGCTCGGAACCGGCGCTTCGCGTCCGTCAGCACCGCCCCAGGCTGGAGCATGCCGCTTTCCACGAGCACGCCGAAGGCGACCTTCTGTGCGGCCGTGGGCGCCTGCATTGTCTTCAACGCGGATTCGTCGAGCGGCAAGGCCGCCTCGATCCGCTCCTTGGCGACATCGCAATAGCTGGTCTCGCGCTCGATCCCGATCCAGCGGCGGCCCAGCCGCTTGGCGACCGCGCCGGTGGTCCCGGTGCCGAAAAACGGATCCAGCACTACATCGCCCGGATTGGTGCAGGCGAGGAGCACGCGGTACAGCAGCGCCTCGGGCTTCTGTGTCGGATGCGCCTTTGTCCCGCCCCGCTTCAGCCGTTCAGCGCCCGAGCAGATCGGGATCAGCCAGTCCGAGCGCATCTGCAGCTCGTCATTGAGCGTCTTCATCGCGCGATAATTGAAGGTGTAGCGCGCGTCCTCGCTCTTCGCCGCCCAGATCAGCGTTTCGTGAGCATTGGTGAAGCGCGTGCCCTTGAAGTTCGGCATCGGGTTGGATTTGCGCCAGACGATATCGTTCAGGATCCAATAGCCTTCGTCCTGCACTGCCGCGCCGACACGAAAGATGTTGTGATAGCTGCCGATCACCCACAGCGTGCCGCTGTCCTTCAGGATGCGCCGCGCTTCCTTCAACCAGGCGCGGGTGAACTCGTCATACGCCGCGAACGTGTCGAATTTGTCCCAATCATTGTCGACGGCATCGACCCGCCCGCCTTCGGGCCGGAACAGATCGCCGCCCAGCTGGAGATTATAAGGCGGATCGGCAAAGATCATGTCGATGCTGGCGTCGGGAAGCGAACGCATCGCCTCGATACAATCGTCCATCAGAATCTGGTCGAGCGGAAGCACAGCCTCCCTGGCCGCGGCGCGCCGCTCAATCCGTGTGACAACCCCCATTCGATTTTGCCCCGCTCAGTTATCCACAGCAGAGTGAGTCCATGGGAGTCCGCGGTCAAGCATCTCATTTCGGAGGCAAAATGGAACGAACCGAGTCCAGGCACAGCCCGTCACAAGATGATGAGTCTGGCCTGGTGATCGGGACTCAACAGATTGTGGTGTGGCGCGAAAGACTCACAGCGGCAGCAAAGCTTGCGCGACGGGCGCGAAGCTGCGCCGGTGGAGCGGCGTCGGGCCGAGGCGGTTGAGCGCTTCGCGGTGGGTCGGGCAGCCATAGCCTTTGTTCGACGCCCAGCCATAACCGGGATGCACCGCATCGGCCTCGATCATCATCTGGTCGCGGTGATGTTTGGCGATGACCGAAGCAGCCGCGATCGACAGGCACAGCGCATCACCGCCGACGACCGTGACGCAAGGGTGATCCCAGCGCGGCTTGGCATTGCCGTCGACCAGCACCATGCCCGGTGCAATGCCGAGCGCTTCGACCGCGCGCGTCATCGCCAGCATCGTCGCCCAGAAAATGTTGAGCTGGTCGATCTCCTCGACCGTGGCGACGCCGACGCCGACCAGCGCGACGCGGCTCAGCTTCGCGTGCAGCTCGGCGCGGGCAGCGGCGGTCAGCTTCTTCGAATCGTCGATGCCGCGGGGCACGCCCTTCTCCGGCAGCACCACGGCGGCAGCGACCACCGGTCCGGCAAGCGGCCCGCGCCCAGCCTCGTCCACACCGACGACGGGGCCGGGATGGGTAAGTTCGAGTTTGCGAGTAGGTCTAGGCACCACAACACCGTTCGGGCTGAGCCTGTCGAAGCCCTCCCTTGCTTATGCCGTCCGAATCCGGAAATGGAAGACCTCGACTGCCCCCGATCAGGTCCGGCCAAGCCGGAGATGGGGATAAGTCAGCCTACCCCTCCAACTCCTCGAACGGATGATAGCCGAGCGCGTGGCCGATCGGACCATGCCCCTGGCCCAATCCCGGCGCGGCAATAATCGCGATACGCACAAAGCGGACGGCCTGCGAAAAGGCTTCGTCGATGCTCATGCCGGAGCCGAGCCCAGCGGCCAGAGCACTGGCCAGCGTGCAGCCGGTGCCGTGGGTCTCGCTGGTGTCGAACCGCTTGGCCTCCAGCCGCGCCACTTCGCGTCCGTTCGGCGCCAGCAGCCGGTCGACGATCCAATTGCCTTCGGCATGACCGCCCTTGGCGACCAGATGGCAGCCATGTGCCAGCACTGCCGCTTCGCCGCCCAATGCGTTCAGTTCGGGCAGGTTGGGCGTTACGACAGACGCCACGTCCATCAGCCGCTCGAAGGCGGCGATGGTCGCGGCGTCGGCGAGTTCGGAGCCGCTGGTCGAGACCATCACCGGATCGAAAACGATCGGCACGTCCAGCCCCTCCAGCCGCCCGGCAACGGCCTGGGCCGTATCGGCCGACCCGATCATGCCGATCTTGACGGCATCGACGCCAATGTCGCTGAGAACGCTGTCGATCTGGGCGAGCACCATTTCGGCCGGCACCGGCATCACGGCCTGCACGCCGAGCGTGTTCTGCGCCGTCAAGGCCGTGATCGCGGTCATCGCATGGCCGCCCAGCATCGTGATCGTCTTGATATCGGCCTGAATGCCCGCGCCGCCGCCGCTATCCGATCCGGCGATGACGAGAATACGTGGAATTCCCCGCTCTTCCTCCATCAGCCCCTGAACTTCCGCTCGGTGCCGGCCGGATATTTCTTGAGCGCCGCGCCAACGCGGATCGGCCGATCCATCAGCTCGCCGCCGCAATTGGGGCAGCGTTCGTCCAATGCATCTGTGCAGTCGGCACAGAAAGTGCATTCGAACGAGCAGATGAAAGCGCCGTGCGCGTCCGCCGGCAGGTCGGTGCCGCAACGCTCGCAATCAGGCCGCATCTCAAGCATGGAAGCCCTCTCCCTTGCGGGGAGGGTTGGGTGGCGGCGCGGCGGCGAGTGCCGACGACGCCAGCAAAAATTCTTCCGGCCCGCGGACGCGAGTTGCCCCCCACCAACCTCCCCCACAAGGGGGGAGGCTTGCGCTATGGTGACCAGCTTCCATCACGCCGCCTCCGCCACGGCCGCGCAGATGCGTTCGACCACTTGCTTGACCTGACCCTCATCGTCGCCTTCCGCCATCACGCGGATCAGCGGTTCAGTGCCCGACGGGCGGATAACAAGGCGGCCGCGGCCGGTAAGCTCCGCCTCGGCATCGGCGATCGTCGCTTTCACGCGCGCATCGTCGAGCGGCTTGCCGCCCGAGAAGCGGACATTCTTCAGCAGCTGCGGCACCGGATCGAAGACGTGCAGCAGCTCGCTCGCGGGGCGGCCCGATTGGACCAATTCGGCCAGGATCTGGAGGCCCGCCATCAGCCCATCGCCGGTGGTCGCATAATCGGAAAGGATGATATGGCCGGACTGCTCGCCGCCGACATTGAAGCCCTGCGCGCGCATCATCTCCAGGACGTAACGGTCGCCGACCTTGGTGCGGGCGAGCGTCAGGCCGTCCGCGGCCAGGCGTCGCTCCAGGCCCAGATTGGACATCACTGTCGCGACCAGGCCGCCGCCACGCAACTTGCCCGCGCGGGCCCAGCTGGTCGCGATCAGCGCCATCAGCTGGTCGCCGTCAACGATATGGCCGTTTTCATCGACCACGATCAACCGGTCGGCATCGCCGTCAAGCGCAAGACCGATATGCGCGCCACTCGCGACCACGGTTTCCTGCAGCACTTGCGGCGCCGTCGATCCGCAACCGGCATTGATATTGGTACCATTGGGATCGACCCCGATCGGCACCACTTCCGCGCCCAGCTCCCACAGCGCCTCGGGGGCGACCTTGTAGGCGGCGCCGTTCGCGCAATCGACGACGATCTTGAGGCCTTCCAGCCGCAATCCTTCGGGGAAGCTCGACTTGACCGCGTGAATGTAGCGGCCCTGCGCGTCATCGACGCGGCGGGCACGGCCGGTCCGATCGGCCGGTGCGAGCGTCGCCGGCGCGTCGATCCGCGCCTCGATCGCTTCCTCATCCGCGTCGGAAAGCTTGTAGCCGTCGGGGCCGAACAGCTTGATGCCATTGTCGGCAAAGGGATTGTGGCTGGCGGAAATCATCACGCCCAAATCGGCGCGCATCGAGCGGGTGAGCAGCGCCACCGCAGGAGTCGGCATCGGCCCGACCAGCACCACGTCCATGCCGACGCTGGTGAAGCCCGCGACCAACGCAGGCTCCAGCATATAGCCCGAAAGCCGCGTATCCTTGCCGATCACGACGCGGTGGATGTGGTCGCCGCGCACGAAATGCGCGCCTGCCGCCATGCCGACCTTCATCGCCATCTCGGCTGTCATCTTGGGGGCGTTCACACGCCCGCGAATGCCGTCCGTTCCGAAATATCTGCGTGCCATGGCGCTCTCCTAGCGCGGCAAGGCGATTAGCTCCAGACGCCGACCGGCGGAGCGCCGAGTTTGGGGTGCGCCCAGGTGGCGACCAGCCACAGAACCACGCCGCCCAGCATCACCGGCCAGCCCGGCCACCAGCTCCGCGATGGACCCGTGAAGGGCACGAATGCGGTCTGCGCTTTCCAGCGCGGCCAGAACCCCGGCTGCAGCGCCGCTTTTTTGGCATCCTGTCCGGCCGCACCGCCCAGCGCCAGGATCGCGATACCGGCGGCCAGCACAAGCACCGATGGCTGCGGCCAGACCAGCGCGTGCACGAAGGCCCAGATCGCAAACCCCCACATCATCGGATGGCGCGTGATGGCAAGAACGCCTCGCGGCGCCTCCACGGTCGGGGCGCCGGGCAACGCCGGATTGCCCACCAGCGAGCCGACCAGCAAAATGCTCGCGATCAGCATCAAGGCCGCGCCCAAAAGCCATGCCCAGCGCGGCGCGGTCCACAGGAACGGCTCCGGCCCCATTTCACGCATCGCCCAGACCACCCAGCCCAAGGTCGCAAAGGAAACAAGGCTGTACACCACGCGGAAACCGCCAAGGCCCAGCCGCGCAACCATGCCCGCACGCAAGGGATGCGACATCAGGAAATGCGTGCCGACAAAGGCGGCCATGGCGATGATTACGTTCGCTAAAGACCCCATTTCCGTCACCCCGGACTTGATCCGGGGCCCAGCTTAACCTCCCTGACGCGGAAAGAAAGAAGCGGGATCCCGGATCAAGTCCGGGATGACGAATATTTCAACGCTGATACGCCTTCGGAAGCTCGCCTTCCTGCGGGGTCGCATAGCGGTCGCGCAGTTTGGTCTGACGATCGACCAGAGGCTGTTCGACACCGTCGATCCAGACGCGCTCGGCGTGGCTGGACAGCTCCAGCGGATCGCCGTCCCAGACCACCACATCGGCATGCCGGCCGGGGCGAAGCGAGCCGATCTCGCCACCCAGGCCAAGCGCCTCGGCCGGGCCGGACGTGATCGCCGCCAGCGCCTCACCCCAGTTGAGGCCCGTCGCGCCCGGAATCTTGGTCAGCGCGACCAGATTGCCGGCATATTGCGGTGCGTAGCGGGCCTGGCGCGCATCATCGTCGTTGATCATGCCGATAGACACCCTGACGCCCGCCGCCTTCATTCGTCCGACATTGGACTGGGTCGCGGCCAGCTGCTCGAAGCTCGCCGGCAGGTCATTCAACGCACTGGCAATCACCGGCACGCCGGCGGCGGCGATGTCGCGGGCGACGGTCCAGCCTTCGGTCGCGCCGACGATCACGAGCTTCAGCGACGGGAACCATTGCTTCAGCTTCAGCACATTGCGGATGTCGTTGGCGCTTTCAACGTGCACCAGTAGTGGCATCTTGCCGTTGACGACCGGCACTAGCGCCGCTGCGTCCTCCCGGATCAGCAGTGAATCCTTGCTGTCGCCACCATAGCCGGCAGGGTTGCGGGCATAACGCTGCGCGGCCTCCAGCGAGGCGCGGAACTGCAAGTACAAAGCCGGGCGGCTGCCGCCCGCTTCCTGCGCGCCATCCTCACCCATTTCGACGAACTGGAAGGCGCGCGGCACCATCACCGCATTCGGATCGGCGCCCATATCGATTACCGCGCCTTGCCCGGCGAAGATCATGTTCGCGGTGGCGGGAGCGACGATCGCGCGGGTGACACCGCCGACGCGACTGACGGCGATCGCGGAAACCCCGGGGTTGATTCCCGGCACCACGTCGATGGCGGCCGAATAAGGCGACTTGTTAGCCCTTGTGTCGTTGGTCGGATCCACGCCGTCCACTTCGACGAGGCCGATCCGCGAGAAGCCGGCGACGAAGCCCGGTGCGATCCATTTGCCGGTCGCGTCGATTACGCGCGCGCCTGCCGGCACGGCAAGGCCCTGCCCGGCCGCGACGATGCGGCCGTCGCGGATCACGACCGTGCCGCCCTGGATCGGCGCGGAACCGTCGCCCAGCGCGACCGTGCCGCCAGTGATCGCGACCGTTTCAGCGAGCGCGGGAGCGGCGAGGAGGGCGAGCGCCATCCCCAGACTCGCTCGTCCCGAGCGTAGTCGAGGGGCGTACCCGCCGGCCTCAGTGCAAGCGCCCCTCGACTTCGCTCGGGACGAGCGGATTCCTGTGCTTAGCCGAACGTTCACTTCACATCTCCCTCGCCCGGCTGGCCGAGCTCGAAATCGGTTACGGGCCGGCGCTTGGGATCGAGCGCGTCATACATCAGCGCGCCGTCGATCCAGACCTTCTCCGGTCGCGTGTAGACACTAAACGGGTTGCCGTTCCACAGCACCACGTCGGCCATCTTGCCGGGCTTCAGGCTGCCGGTCCTGTCGTCGATGTGAAGCGCCTTGGCGGGGTTGATGCTGAGCCATTCCCACGCGACTTCATCCGGGATGTTGATGCCCATCCGCCGGCCATTGGCGAGCGCCTTGGCCGCTTCCTGATTCAGCCGCTGGATGCCGTTGGCGTCGTCCGAGTGCGTGATTGTGCAGACGCCCGCATTCTGGAGCAGCGGCATATTCTCGTTGATCGCGTCATAGGCTTCCATCTTGAAGCCCCACCAATCGGCCCAGACGGCGGCGCAGACGCCATTCTGCTTCAGCATATCGGCGATCTTGTAGGCCTCCACTGCATGATGGAAGGCGGAGACTTTGTAGCCGAACTCCTTCGCCATATCCATGACGATGGCCATTTCGTCGGCACGGTAGCAGTGGTTCTGGACCAGGATTTCGCCGGCAAGCACGCCACGGAGCGTGTCCATCGCGATATCCCGCGCCGGCGGCTCGCCGCCGTCTTTCTCATATTTGTCCCAGCGCCGTTTATATTCCTGCGCGCGCGCCCAGGTCTGGCGGTCGACCGCGATATTGCCCATCCGGGTCGAGGGCATCTGGTTGCGCGAACCATAGACGCGCTTCGGATTCTCGCCGCACGCCATCTTGAGGCCATAGGGCGCGCCGGGGAATTTCATCGCCTGGACCGTGCGCGCGGCGACATTCTTCAGCACCACCGATCGGCCACCGAAAAGGTTGGCCGAGCCGGGAAGGATCTGGAGCGTGGTCACGCCGCCATTGGCGAGCGCGCGGCCGAAGCCGGGGTCTTGCGGCCAGACGCTGTGTTCGGCCCAGACTTCAGGGCGAACGGGTCCGGTCGCTTCGTTGCCGTCCGAATGGGCCTGGACCGAGGGTGACGGATAGTCGCCCAAATGGCTGTGAATGTCGATCACGCCCGGCGTGACCCATTTGCCGGTGCCGTCGATCGTGACCGCGCCGGCCGGCGCCGAAACCGTTGCGCCCACCGCGACGATCTTGCCGTCCGCGAACAATACCTGCCCGTTCTGGATGCGCCCGCCCTCGCCATCATAGATGGTGACGTTGGTAACAAGCGTCGGCACACCGGGATAAGCGTGATAGGTCGACGGATAAGGATCACGCGAATAGGCGACCGGCTTGTCCTTGGGCGCCGATGCGCTTTGCGGCTTCGCCCCCGTGGTCGCACACCCGGCCAGCGCCAGCGCGGCGCCGGCCAAAAGCAAAAGCCGCATTCTACTTCACTCCGTGCATCAGATATTTGAGCGGGAAGGCGAGGACGAGCAGAACCACGCCGATCCCGACCGCGATCCAGCCGATCGTCGTGAAGACGCCGAGATAGGTGTCCAGGCTGACCTTCAGGTTCGTGACCTGGCCGCCGACCGTTTCCACCGAAGCGACCTGCGCAACCGCGCCGGCCACATATTGCGCGACCGAGATCGACAGGAACCACACGCCCATCATCATGCCGACGATGCGCGCGATCGACAGCTTGGTGATCATGCTGAGGCCTACCGGCGAAATGCACAGTTCCGCGATCGAATGAATCAGATAGAGCCCGGCAAGCCAGGCGAGGCCGACCTGATAGTTCGCATTGGCAAAGCTTGCGCCCCAGACGAGGAACAGGAAGCCTGCGCCGACACCCATCAGCGCGAGGCCGAACTTGATCGGGATCGGCGGCTCCAGCCCGCGCTTCGCCAGCACGTTCCACAGCACGCTCATCAGCGGCGCCAGCAGGACGATGAACAGCGCGTTGAATATCTGCGTCTGCCCGGCCGGCATCACATAGACGGGTTCGCTGCCGAACCCGCCGAGACGGGCAGCATGCATGCCCAGCATGGACAGCACGAAGAACGCACCGAAGCCGATCGCCATCACCCGTTTGGTCCGGGGTTCCTCGCCGTTGGAGAAGAACCACCACGCCAGCCACGCGACCGCGCCATAGAGCGCCGCGAAGAACAGATAATAGGTGAATGGGTTGGCGCGGAACGCGGCGAACAAGGGGGCGGTCCAGCCGATTTCCAGTACCGTGTTGCGCTCGGCGAACAGGGTCAGCGACGAACCCGCCTGCTCGAACAGCGTCCAGAACACGACGTTGAAGACGATCAGCACCATCGCCGCGACCATCATCTGGAACTCGGTGCGGCTGCCGGCGAGAAACGACCAGATCAGGATTCCAGGAACGCTGACCAGGAAGGTGCCGAACAGGAATTTGCCCATGATCGGCAGCGACATGACATAGCCGATGATGCCGGAGCCGGCAGGTGGCGCGACATAGTTCATCAGGTTCCAGAAAAGAAAGATCGCCAGCGGCACCGCGAGCAGCGCGCAGACATAGATGATCCAGTCCTTGCTGGCCGGCGCATTGGCTGGGCGCTCGCCATAGCCTTGGAGCCGGCCGCCATCGAACTGGAACAGCGCCCAGGAACAAGTCATGCCCAGCGCGGCGAGGCCGAAGCCCGCCCACCAGCCGACCGACACGGCCAGCAGCGGACAGAAAAACTGCGAAATAAACGAGCCGAGGTTGATGCCCATGTAAAAGATGGTGAAACCGGCATCGCGGCGGCGATCGCCCTCAGCGTAGAGGGTGCCAACAATCGTCGAAATATTCGGCTTGAAAAAGCCGTTGCCGACCGTCACGAGCGACAGGCCAAGCAGCAGGATGAAGACGTAGACCGAAGAGCGCTCGCCATCTGATTTGAAGGATTCGGGCGCGATGTGGCGCGCCTCGGTGCCGTTCGCCGCCATCAGCGAGACCGACTTGTCCTCATTGCCCTTGATCAGCAATTTGTCCGCGCCGATGGTGACGAAGCGCTGCTGCGCGCCGCGCTCGCCTTCGACGCTGACTTCATAGCGCTGCCCGTCGATCGTCGCGAAGGGCTTCGCCGCCTCGCCGCCGAAGCAGAGCGTGAAATAGCCGATCGCCATCATGATCGCGCCGAATTTCACCGACCGCTTGGAGCCGAGATACTGATCCGCGATCAGCCCGCCGACCAGCGGCGTCAGATAAACCAGCGCCGTGAAGCCGCCATAAATGCCGGTCGAGGTCTGATCGCTGAAGAGGAAGTGGTTGACGAGGTAAAGCGTCAGGATCGCCCGCATGCCGTAATAGCCAAAGCGTTCCCACATCTCGGTGGTGAACAGCCGTTTCAGCTGGCGCGGATGCTCGAACCAGGTGCCGCCGTCGCTTCGGCTGACATGTGGCGATTGCGGCTCGAACGTCTCGTCCGCGTTCACGTTGACCATGAAGACCCCTCTTCCCGAACCTCTTAGAGGCCGCTTCCCGACGGCCTGATTGGGGCGAGACCCTAGCGCGGAAATCGCCGCTGCCAAGTACCAGATGTTACGGTATCAAGTCGCGGCCGGCCGCCCGCTCCGCCTGGATGCGCGCGACTTCGGTTTCGGCGCGCTCAACGCGGTCTCGCCAGTCGGGATGCGAGCCGTCGGACAGGATGCCGAGGCTCGCTTTGGGGCCCCAACGCCGCCAGAAACCCGGCGCCACGCCGGGATCGAATCCGGCGCGTGCCATCAAATAGAGTGCCCAGCGATCCGCCTCGCGCTCGCGATCCTTGCTTCTGGCGCCGCTTCGATCCGCGCCCGCGATCCGCTGCGCCGGGGCGCCGCGATTATGGCCCAGCATGTTATGCGCCATCTCGTGCGCAAGAACGAGCGCCAGCTCATCGTCACTGAGCGCGAAGTCCATAATCTCGGCCGAAACGACAACGCGGGTGCCGTTGCTGGAGGCGGCACGCAACCCGCGCCCGCGGCCGATCAGGAACTCGGTCGTGCAGCCGCGTTCGGGCTTTATCTGCAGATCGAGCGCTTTTCCGTCTCGTTGCACGCGCACCGAAGCCGGGCCTGCGGCCAGAGCGGTGGCGATATCCTTCTCGATCGCTTCCTGCCGCGCTCGCGTCGAACGCGGTGACGGGTCGGGGGGAACCGCCGCCGACCCAACCGCAAGCAACTCATCGCCAACACGCAAGCCACCCCTTGCCGCCCCGCTGCCCGGCTCAACCGCCACCACGGTCGGATAATCGCCCAGCTTCAGCGCAGTCCGCACCTGCGCGCGGAGCGGTGGTGCGAATTGTTCGGCATCCTCGATCGTCCAGCCGGGATTGGCGACCGCGCCGCCGCACAGGCCTGCTCCACCTTTCGAAAGTCTGCGCCCGATCGTCACCAGCCGGGTATCCGCCTCGGCGAGCACGGTGAGGCCGGTCGGGTCGGGCTGGGCGGCGGCGATCAGGAACGCGAGGAACATACCGCCGGAGCTATAGCCGCTTGATCGCCAGCCGCCAGCCGCCCAGATGAGCGGCGATGTTTAACGATCTTTCCTCCCCCGCCGCGCTGCTCGCCACGCGCCGTTCCGGCAAGCCGCGCGATATGGTCGGCCCTGGCCCTGACGCCGATCAGCTTCGCATGATTCTTTCCACGGCGATGCGTGTGCCAGATCATGGCAAGCTGGCGCCATGGCGGTTCGTGATCGTCCAGGATCGCGACGCCTTCGCCAGGCTTTTGCAGGACGCTTTTCGCGCCCAACGCGACACGCCGGACCGCGCCGATGTCGACGCAATCGACCAGTTCGCGTATCAAGCTCCAACGCTGGTGGTTGTGTTGTCGACGCCGGTCGAGCCCAGCAAGATTCCGCTTTGGGAACAGCAGCTCTCCGCCGGCGCGGCTTGCATGAACCTGGTCAGCGCCGCGACCGCGCATGGTTTCGTCGCGGGCTGGCTGACCGGCTGGGCCGCTTATGACGAGACAGTGCTGAAGGCACTGGGCGGCAAAGACGGCGATCGCGTCGCCGGATTCGTCTTTATCGGCTTGCCGGGCCGGGGGCTCGAGGAGCGTCCGCGTCCGGAATATGACCAGATCGTGAGTCAATTTACTTGACGTGCAACGCTGTGTTAGGGCACTAATCCAGCATGGCCGCTGCGGAACGCCCCGTCTATCTTCAGCTTCGCGACCGGATCGCCGA
>JAFEEY010000046.1:18045-20942 GCA_018240865.1 Pseudomonadota bacterium
GCAAATCCGCTGACCGTCGCCAAGGCCTATCAGCTGTTCCAGGAGGAAGGGCTGGTCACTGTCCGCCGGGGCGTCGGCATGTTCGTGGCCGATGGTGCCACCGCACGCCTGCTGGACCGCGAGCGCCGCGCGTTTCTGGACGAGGAATGGCCGCGCATCCGCGGCGTGATCGAACGGCTGCGCATCGACCCGGCAGAATTGTTCGAGCGGGTTTAGGCCTCTCAACGTCGCAATCATCTGGCGTTCAGGCACCGGCCCCTATATGGGGACGGCACCGCATTGATCGTTACTCATGGTTCTGAAGCTCCTCCGCCGCGCCATCGACCCCGCCCCGCGCATCGCCCGCGTGCCGGACGGCCTGCGCGTCTATGCGATCGGCGACATTCACGGCCGCCGCGACCTGCTCGATCAGTTGTTGTTCCGTATCGAGGCTGACGACAAGGCGCGGGGCGCGGCGCGGTCGCAACTGATTTTCCTTGGGGATTTGGTCGACCGCGGGCCGAATTCGGCTGGCGTCGTGCAACGCGCGCTTGAGATCGACCACAGCGGCCGCCTGGCACGCTTTCTGATGGGCAACCATGAGGAAGTGTTCTTGAAGGCGCTCGGCGGCAGCCTCGAAGCACTGCGCTTTTTCGTGAAGATCGGCGGACGCGCGACGATTCTCAGCTATGGCATCAGCGAGGCCGAATATGACGCGATGGATTATGAGACGCTGCTGCCGACGCTGATCGCGCGCGTGCCGCAGGCGCACGTCGATTTCCTGCGCGGGTTCGAGAATCAGATCGCGATCGGCGACTATCTGTTCGTCCATGCCGGCATTCGTCCCCGCGTGCCGTTCGAGGAGCAGGTGGGCGGCGATTTGCGCTGGATCCGTTCCGAATTCCTCGATTTCCGGGGCGATCACGGCGCTGTCGTCGTGCACGGCCATACCATTACCGATGACGTCGAGGAGCGTCCGAACCGCATCGGCATCGACACCGGCGCCTTCGCCAGCGGCCGCCTGACCGCGGTCGGGCTTGAAGGCGGCGAACGCTGGTTTTTGAATACCACCGCCTGAAAGAATCGCGGAACCCGCTTTAGCTGGGATGTGCTCCGGCGCAGGCCGGAGCACACCGAACGTTATGCGGCCAGCGTCTCCGCGTCGATTACGTAAAGGCCGCTCGCACCGGCGCGCGCCGAAGCTTCCAGCCCCGCCGCTTCCGGCACGATACGATCGAGGAAGAAGCGCGCGCTGGCATGTTTCATCCTTGCGAACGGCGTGGCGTCGCCCGCGACGCCGGCCTGCCGAGCCATCAGCCAGCCGCCGACCGCGACCGACAGCATCGTGGTGAGCGGATAGCTGCCGGCAAGCTTGTCTTCGGCGCTGACTTCGTTGCCCAGCATCCAGCGCGCGACGCTGTCGACGCGATCGACCAGGCGCATCAACGTCGCCTCATCGCCTGCTTCGGCGCGGATATCGGCCAGCAACGCCGCCAATACCTCGCCACCCTGCATCGGCAGCTTGCGGCCGACGAGATCGGCGGCTTGGATGCCGTTGGTGCCTTCGTAGATCGGCGCGATGCGGATATCGCGGTAATGCTGCGCGGCGCCCGTTTCCTCGATGAAGCCCATGCCGCCATGCACCTGAACACCCAGCGACGCGACTTCACAGCCGACATCGGTGCCCCATGCCTTGGCGAGCGGCGTCAGCAAGTCGAGCCGGGCACGCGCTGCATGGTCGCCGCGATGCGCGCGATCCGCCTGCCCGGCGGCATAATAGATCAATGAGCGAGCGCCCTGCGTCAGCGCCCGCATCCGGAGCAGCATACGGCGCACGTCCGGATGCTCGATAATGGGCTTGCCGAGCTGCACGCGCTCCTGGGCGTAGGCGATCGCTTCCTGCGTCGCGCGCTCCGCCACCTGCACGCCTTGCAGGCCGACATTCAGCCGCGCATTGTTCATCATCGTGAACATCGCGCGCATGCCACCCATTTCCTCGCCGATCAGCCAGCCATGGCAATCGTCATTGTCGCCGAAGCTCAGCGAGCAGGTCGGCGAGGCGTGAATGCCGAGCTTATGTTCGATCGACACGCAGCGGACATCGTTGAACTCGCCCGGAGTGCCGTCCGCGTTCAACCGGAACTTCGGCACCAGAAACAGCGAGATGCCCTTGGTGCCCGCCGGCGCATCGGGGGTGCGGGCGAGGACGAGGTGGATGATATTGTCGGTCAGGTCATGCTCGCCAAAGGTGATGAAAATCTTGTTGCCTTTGATCCGCCAGCTGCCGTCTGCCGCCGGGGTGGCGGTGGTGCGCAGCGCGCCGACGTCCGAACCCGCCTGCGGCTCGGTGAGGTTCATCGTGCCGTTCCATTCGCCGGTGACGAGCTTCGGCAGGTAGCTCGCCTGCTGTTCGGGCGATCCGTGCGACACCAAGGCTTCGATCGCGCCCGGCGTCAGCATGTTGATGAGCGAAAAACCCATGTTCGCGGAACCCAGATCTTCCATCACGATCGTCGCCAGCGCATAGGGCAGCCCCTGCCCGCCGAACGCCTCGGGCGCGTTGATGCTGCCCCAGCCGCCTTCGACGAAAGCGCGATAGGCGGCCTTGAAGCCTTCGGGCATCGTCACTGCGCCGTCTTTCCAGACCGCCCCCACTTCGTCGCCAATGCGGCTGAGCGGCGCATATTCGCCGGCCGCGAATGCCCCCGCGCCCTCCACGATCGCATCGATCAGATCGGGGTCATCGACCAATTCGCCGATGCGGACGACATGATCCAGGACGAAGCGCTGTTCGGCGACGGGTGGCGTATAGGTCATGGCGGTCCTTGAGAAAGAAGTGCAGCGGCTATAGCGCGGGCGTGTGACGGCCTCAAACACCCGTGTCCTGCCATTCGGCACCGAAGCGATTGCGGAAGCAG
>JAFEEY010000046.1:20963-40579 GCA_018240865.1 Pseudomonadota bacterium
CTCGCCGCGGACGCGACCGATGGCGAAGCGGTGGCGCGCATCTACGCGGCGAAAGGCCGGCCCAGCTTCAATCCACTGATCGTCCACCTACCCGACCTCGCGACGGCCGAAACGATCGCGCGATTCGACGACACTGCGCGTGGGTTGGCGGAGGCGCATTGGCCGGGGCCGTTGACGCTCGTGCTGCCGCGCCGCGACGACGCGCCGATCGCGTCGATCGTTACGGCCGGCCTGCCGACGATCGCCGTCCGCGTGCCCAACCATCCGGCGATGCAGGCATTGCTGCGGACAAGCGGGCGCCCCCTCGCCGCACCATCCGCCAACGCCAGCGGCACGATCAGCCCGACCCGCACCGAGCATGTGCTGAAGAGCCTCGCCGGCCGCATCCCGTTAGTTATCGACGCCGGACTGACCTCGGCCGGAATCGAATCCACGATCGTCGCTGTGGAAAATGGGACAATGCGACTGCTTCGCCCCGGACCGGTCGATCTCGGCCTGACTCATGAAACCGGTGGCGCGATCATGGCTCCGGGCATGATGGAGCGACACTATGCGCCATCCAAGCCGCTGCGCATCGACGCGACCGAAGCGCGGGAGGGCGAATATCTGATCGGCTTCGGCGCCATCGAAGGCGACGCCTCGTTGAGCCCGTCCGGCAATCTCGTGGAGGCCGCAGCGCGGCTGTTCGACCTGCTTCATCAGGCGGACGCTTCGCCGGCGGAGACCATCGCCGTCGCGCCCATTCCCGATGACGGATTGGGCTGCGCGATCCGCGACCGGCTCCGCCGTGCGGCGTATCGGGAGGCGGCATGACAACGCTCGTCACCGGCGCAGCCGGCTTCATCGGCTTCCATCTCGCGGACCGGCTGCTCGCGCGCGGCGAGGCCGTGATCGGCCTCGACAATTTTACGCCCTATTATCTTCCGAAACTGAAGGAAGACCGGATCGCGGAGCTGGAGCGGCGGCACGGCAGCGCGTTCACGCTGCTGCGCACCGACTTCGCCGATCACACCGCATTGGGCGAAGCGCTCCGCTCGCACAATTTCGATCGCGTGGCTCATCTCGGGGCTCAGCCCGGCGTGCGTTATTCGATCGAGAACCCCCGTGCCTATGCGCATTCCAACTTAACCGGGCATCTCAACATGCTTGAGATCGCACGCGAGCGCGGCGTGCCGATGGTCTATGCGTCATCCTCCTCGGTCTATGGCGGCAATGACAGCCTACCCTTCCGCGTCGAGGATCGGGCGGATCACCCCGTCTCGCTCTACGCCGCGACCAAAAGGGCCGACGAGCTGATGAGCGAAACCTACGCGCATCTTTACCGCGTCCCGCTGACCGGCCTGCGCTTCTTCACCGTCTATGGCCCCTGGGGCCGGCCGGATATGGCCCCCTGGCTGTTCACCGAGGCGATCCTGGCGGGTCGGCCGATCAAGGTCTTCAACAATGGCGATATGCGCCGCGACTTCACCTATATTGACGACATCATCGACGGTGTCGCCGCGACGCTCGACAACCCGCCGCCCGATGACGGCCGGCTCAAACCTGGCGGCAGCGTTGCCGCGCACCGCATATACAATATCGGCAACAACCGCTCCGAAGCGCTGACCCGCTTCATCGACTTGATCGAGGAGGCGTGCGGAAAGCGGGCGATCCGCGAGATGCACCCCATGCAGCCGGGCGATGTGAAGGACACCTATGCCGATATCGGCGCGATCGAGCGCGATTTAGGGTTCACCTCCCGAACTGATCTCGACAAGGGCATTCCACGCTTCGTGGACTGGCTGCGGGCCTATCTTGCTTTAACCTAGTGGTTATGGCCTGTTCCCCGGGCGTATCAGGGGGGACCATCAATGGCCGGCATTCTCGTCGTGGTCGGCACGCGCCCGGAGGCGATCAAGCTCGCGCCTGTGATCGATGCGCTTCGCGCGCGCGGCGTTTCAACCCGGATTTGCGCAACCGCTCAGCATCGGGAACTTCTCGATGAGGCACTTGGCACGCACGGTTTCGAGCCCGACATCGATCTTGATCTGATGCGGCCCAACCAATCTCCCGGCGATCTGACGGGCCGTATGCTCAGCGCGCTCGATAATGTCATCGCCACCGAGCGGCCGGATTGCGTGATCGTTCAGGGAGATACAGCGACGGCGCTGGCCGGCGCGCAGGCGGCCTATTACCGGCGAACGCCGATCGCTCATGTCGAAGCGGGTTTGCGCACAGGCGATCTTGCCGCGCCGCATCCCGAGGAAGGCAATCGCCGCATGATCGGCGCAATCGCTGATCTGAACTTTGTGCCAACCGCGGCAGCGGCCGAAGCTCTCGCCAGGGAAGACGTCCCCGCGAGCAAGGTCTATCTGACAGGAAATACTGTGGTGGACGCCCTGCTCCTGATGCGCCGCCGTCTCGAAACCGAACCTGTTCTAGCCGGCTCTATACCCTCGCTCGTGGCAGGTCTTGGGGATCGGCGGCTTGTCCTCGTCACATGTCATCGCAGAGAGAGTTTTGCAGCCGCGTCTCAAATCGCTCGCGCGTTGCGCATATTGGCCAGTCGTCCGGACGTCGTCCTGGCGCTGCCGCTCCATCCCAACCCCGCCATCAGGCAGCCCTTGCGCGATGCGTTGGCGGATGCACCGAACGCAGTGCTGCTAGAACCGCTCGGTTTCGCATCATTTATCGCTTTGCTGTCATCAGCTTATCTGGTTCTGACGGACAGCGGCGGCGTCCAGGAGGAAGCGCCAATTCTCGGTGTGCCCGCCCTCGTCATGCGAGATACGACTGAGCGACCCGAAGGCATTGATGCCGGCACCGCCCGTCTCGTCGGTACCACAACGCGCCGCATCGTCGCCGAAGCCACTCTCCTGCTCGACAATCACGAACTCCATGCACGCATGTCTCGCGCGCACTGCCCTTATGGTGACGGCCAGGCGGGGGACAGAATCGCAGCGATTCTGGCGGATCGCTTCGGTTATGCGGACAGGGCGATCCTAGCCGAGTAGCGACCGCGCGAAGGTGCGCACCTCTTCGCCGATATCCTCACGCTCGAGCGCGAGCGCTAGATTGGCGTGAACAAATCCCGCCTTGTCCCCGCAATCGTAACGTGCGCCGCGATAAGTGCGGGCATGGAACGGCTGCGTGCCGATCAGTTGCGCCAGCGCGTCGGTCAGTTGGATTTCTCCTCCTGCCCCGCGCTCGCCCCTGTCGAGAATCTGCATCACTTCGGGTTGCAGTACATAGCGGCCGATAGCCGCTAGCCTTGAAGGTGCTGTGCCCTGTCTCGGCTTCTCTACAAAGCCGAGCACTTCGGTCACGTCGTCCTCGCTCGCCCCGGGATCGATGATACCGTAGCGATGCGTATGCGCATCCGGCACTTCCAGGACCGAAATCACATTGCCGCCCTTCGCGGCATAGGTTTCAGCCAGCTGGCTGATCGACGGACTGGCCGGGCTCCACAGCAATTCGTCGACCAGCAGCACCGCGAACGGCTCGTCGCCGACCAGATGGCGCGCGCACCAGACGGCATGACCCAGACCCAACGGCTCC
This sequence comes from Pseudomonadota bacterium, assembly GCA_018240865.1. Classification (GTDB taxonomy): domain Bacteria; phylum Pseudomonadota; class Alphaproteobacteria; order Sphingomonadales; family Sphingomonadaceae; genus Sphingomonas_B. The sequence continues at coordinate 24,501 of JAFEEY010000046.1, forward strand.
TGCTGGCGCACATAGGCAATGTCGCCGGGCGAAAGGCGCGTGCCTTTGAGCGGATCGAGCGGCTTGCCGCGTTCCCGCATCGTCGCTTCCAGCTCGTAGGAGATGTCGAAATAATCCTCCATCGCGCCTTTGCCACGGCCGGTCACGAAGATCAGCTGCTCGATGCCGGCGGCAAGTGCCTCGTCCACCGCATATTGGATCAGCGGCCGGTCGACGATCGGCAGCATTTCCTTCGGCACCGATTTGGTCGCGGGCAGGTTCCGCGTGCCGAGACCGGCGACCGGAAACACCGCCTTGCGCAGAGGCTTCATAATATGTCTTCACTCCCTGTGGCTGACCGCCCCTAGCTTAAGCGAGGCTATGGCCGAAAGAGGCTAAGACTTCAGCCGCTCCGCATAGCTTTTGCGGAATTTTCGCAGCTTGGGTGCGATCACCGCCATGCAATAGGGATTTTGGTCGCCTACGCGGGCAAAATATTCCTGATGATAATCTTCAGCCGGATACCATTCGGAGAACGGTTCGATCGTGGTCACGATCGGATCGGACCAATCGGCCTGTGCGCGCTCGATCGCCGTGCGGGCCGCGGCCTCCTGTTCGGAGGAATGCGGAAAAATCGCCGAGCGGTACTGCGTGCCGACATCGTTGCCTTGCCGATTCAGCTGCGTCGGATCGTGCGTGTGGAAGAAGATGTCGAGCAGATCGTCATAGGCAATGACCGCCGGATCGAACGTGATCCGGATCGCCTCGGCATGACCGGTATCGCCCTCGCATACTCGCTTGTAGGACGGATCCGGCACGTGCCCCCCGATATAGCCGCTCTCGACGAATTGGACGCCCACCACGTCGTTGAACACAGCTTCCGTGCACCAGAAGCACCCGCCCGCGAGGGTTGCGGTTTCGACCATATCTCTACTTCCCGTTCTGCAACGACGTGAAAATGGGTGGGGACCGGGCAAAAAAAAGGCCGACCCTAAGGCCGGCCTTTTCTTCAAATGGCTATCGCAGCTCAGTTGCTGGTCGGATTGTCACCGCCGCTGTCAGCGGCAACGACGATGCCGGCCACGACTGCCGCCGCGGCGAGAACCGCGATGATGAGGCTGCCGCCGGCAAGCTTGTCGCCTTCGGCCTTGGCGCCCGAGCGGGCTGCCGACGCGACCGACAGCTTCGAGGCCGAAGCGGTCTGCGCCGCCGCCATCGACGGCAGAGCGATCATCGAAACTGCCGCGACGATCCCGGTCGCTGCTTTACGAAAACTCATCAGGACACTCCCTTATTTGGCTACTTGGTCCGCTTGCCGCCTTTGGCATTGATCCGTAGGCGTTTCAACCCTAATTCCGTTCCAGTTCGGAACACAAGGCAGAAGCTGTCGCACGTTTTCCGTTGGCCGTGGCCGACGAACGGAATAGCGCACATCGGCCCTAATCGCCGATCATCATTAAAGAAATGTGAAGCACAGGTGTAACGATCAGCGTTCAGTCATCGATTCCGATGTCGCCTTCAAAATCGGCTTGGTCAGATAGCGAAAGACCGTCGTCGTGCCGGTCTTGATCTCGGCCGTGGCGGTCATGCCGGGCTGGATCAGGATGCGCTCGCCTGCGTTTTTCGGGTGCATCGGGGCCGTGTCGACCGCCAGCTGCACGCGGTAGAAGCTGTCCTGGCCCGATCCGTCCGGCCGCGCCGTGGTGGTCGTATCGGGGCTGACGAAAATCACTTTCCCCTTGGCATTGCCATAGACCGACGAATCATAGGCATCGAACTTGATCGACGCTTCCTGGCCCGGCTTGATAAAGGCGATCTCGGCCGGCGAAAGATGCGCTTCGACGATCAGGCGCGCGGCCGCCGGGATGATCTGCATCACCTCGTCCCCCGGTCTCAGCACCGCGCCCACGGTCGAGATACGCAGATTGCTGACCACGCCGGCGGCAGGCGCACGCATTTCGGCATTGTTGAGCTGATCGGAGCGCTGAGTGAGCGCCTGCTCCGCAGTCGTCAGCTGCTCCTGCGTCTGCGCATATTCGGTCTGCAGATCGGCGAGATAGCGGCTCCGCCGGCTCGCCATCTGCCCGGCAATGTCGGACACGCTGCGTTGCAACCGCAGAATTTCGGCGCGCGCGATATCGCCCGATCCAACCAGCGGCCGATTGAGGTTGAGCTCCTGCTGGGCCAATCTCAGCTGGGCACCGAGCGCACCGATGTCGGCATTCAGCGCCTGGCGGCGCCTCGCGAGCAATTGGCGCTGGTTTTCGGCGACTTCGGGAAAGCCTGACACTTCGGGCGGGAAGACAAGCGGACGGTTGAACAGCTCCGCCTCGATCCGCGCCATTGCCGCCTTCAGCGACGCGACGCGGGCCCGGCCTTCGGTCACGGCCGCGCCGGTACTGACCGTATTGAGCGACACCAGCAATTGCCCTTTGGCAACGCGGTCGCCTTCCTTCACCAGGATCGCCTTGACCGTGCCGTCGGTCGCGGCCTGTACGGACTGGACCCGACCGGTGGGGATCACCTGGCCGCGCGCGCGCGTGATCTGGTCGAGCTCCGCCCAGGCCGCCCAGGCAAAGAAACCGAGCACGGCGACCGCCGAAAGCGCGATGACGAGGATGGACCCGCGTGCGCGCATCAGGCGCTTGCCTCCACTTTCTGGGGTTCGCGGGGCTGGCCCTGGAGCGCCTTCACAACCTCCGCCGTCGGCCCGTCGAGCACGACCCGCCCGTTCATCATAACGATCACGCGGTCGACCAGCGACAGCAGCCGCAATTTGTGCGTCACGACCACCAGCGTGCTGGACGCGCCAAGCTGGCTGGCGATCGCGCCCAGCGCAGTGCCTTCTACCTGGTCGTCAAGGTTGGCGGTCGGTTCGTCGAGCAGCAGCACCGGCGGCCGCGCCAACAGCAGGCGTGTCAAGCCGACAAGCGTCCGCTGGCCGCCCGAAAGCCCCCTGCCCCCTTCGGCGATCGGCAGGTCGAGCCCGCGCGGATGCGCGCTCACCAGCTGCATCAGCCCGCTTTGCTGGACGACTTTCATCACCGCGTCGTCGCCGGGATTGGAAAGACCGAGCAACAGATTTTCGCGCAGAGTGCCGTTCACCAGCCGGTAGTCCTGCGCCAGATAACCAATATGCTGGCGCAGCACGTCCGGTGCGATCTGCGACGCATCGAGATTGCCGACCATCACCCGCCCCGTCTGCGGCTGATAAAGTCCGGCGAGCAGGCGCAGCAAAGTCGTCTTGCCCGAGCCGATGCCGCCGACGATCGCGACGCGCTCGCCCTCGCGGATTTCGAGCTGCGGCACGTCGAGTCCTTCCCGAGCGCCGGGATAGGCGAAGCGCGCCCCTTCCAGCTTCAACGCGCCGCCCAGAGCAGACGGGCGCAGGCCCAGCACGTCGGGATCCTCGTCCATCGGCAGCTGCAGGATATTGTCGAGCATGCGCAGCGACGCGCGGGCATAGCCCCATTGCACGATGAAGCTCGGCAGCTGCGTCACCAGCGGGCCGTTCACGCGGCCGGCGATGATCGCGCAGGCGATCAGCGCGCCAGTCGTCATCCGGCCCTGGGCCACCTCGATCGCGCCGAAGGCGATCAGCGCGACATAGGCGACCTGTTGAAGCGTCGAGAAGATCGAGCCGGCGGTCGACGTCCAGCGCTTCACCGGGTCTTCCGAAGCATGAATGTCTTCGATCAGCCGGTTCCACCGCGCCAGCAATTGCCAGCCGCCACGATTGGCCTTGATCGTCTCCGCCGCGTCAATCGATTCGACGAGCAGGCCGTTCTTGAGGTTGCCGCTGATCTGTGCGCGCTGCGTATCCTTGCGGATCATCCGCGCCAGCACCCAGGCGATGCTGAGCGCCACGGGCAGGCTCAGCAGCGGCACCAGGGCCAGCACGCCGCCCAGCATGTAGATGACGAACACGAAGAATAGAGCGAACGGAAGATCGGCGAGCAGGAACAGCGAACCGGACGACATCAGCGCCCGCACCTGCTCCAATCCGCGCAGCTGCGCTGCCATCGTGCCGACGCCCCCAGTCCGCGCATCGAGCCGCACCGCCTGGGCGCGGGCGAAGAAATATTCGGACACGTCATGGTCGATCCGCGCCGCCTCACGCTCGATCATCAGCGACCGCGTGGTGCGCAGCGCGAAATCGAGCATCAGCGCGACCAGCACGCCAATCGTCAGCACCCAGAGCGTCGAATAGCCCGCGCGCGGAATGACGCGATCATAGATCTGCATCGAATAGAGCGAGGTCGCGAGCGTGATGATGTTGGCGACCACTGTCGCGACAGTTGCCGCGATCAGCACGTCCTTGCGCGCCAGCATCGCCTGCCAGAACACGTCAAAGGCCGAATTCGTCCGCCGCGCGACGGCTGCGGCAGGCAAGGCTATGTCGTAAAGGATGACATCGTGCCCGAACTCGATGGAACGTGCGGTGCCGTCCCAGACCCGCAGCCTGCCATGGCTTTCCAGCTGCTCGGCGACCAGCCATCCTTCGGCCGTCCATGCCAGCAATGGGAAGCGGTTGGCCCGCGGGGTGCCGGACAGGGCTTTCGGTGCGTCCCAGCCGGCATTTTCGGCGAGCGTGAAAAGGCCGTCTTCGCCGCCCAGCTCGGCGGGATCGATGGCGAGGCCCGACCAATCGGGCGGCAGGTCGATGCCGCGCTCCTGCGCCAGGCGTTCGATCAGGACAGGAAGCGGGGCGGTCATGGGCGGCTCACGGGGGGGTCGGGCTGCCAGCGGCAGGTGCGAAGCTGAATGCGCGCCGCTGATGCCATGGCACTCACTTCAGCATCTTTAACGGCCACATCAGCCTGAGTGACTTCAAGCGCCGCGTTCATCACATCGATCCACGAACGGCGGCCGACCACGAACTGGCGCTGGTAGGAATCGGTGACGGCGCGCGCGGAATCAGCGGCGATATGGCTACTCGCCACCCGCTCACGCGCATTGCTGTTCTCGGCGAAATCGCCGGCGAGATCGGTCTGCAGCTCGATATCGGCCGCGCCCACGCGCACTTCCGCCGCCTGACGGCGCAGGCGCGCGCTCTTCTCCGCCTCGAATTGCGACAAGCCGCCCGAGGTGCCGGCGGTCACGGCGATGCCGACGCGGTTTCCGGTCACTTCATTGGTGTTGAACTGGGCCGAAACGCGCGGGAGATAGTCGGCGCGGGCCAATTTCTGGTCGGCACGCGCGACTAGCGCCTCCGCCTGGAGCCGCCGGCGGGTCGGCGAGCAGCGGGTGGCGGTTTCTACGGCATTGGCCTGATCCGGGTGATGGATAGCTGGATTATAATGCGGATTCGCGGCCGGCGCGTAGCTGGGATCGCCCAGCAGCACGCGAAGCTGCTGAAGGCTGGCCGACGCCTGCGCCTTGGCCGTGGTCTGTTGCTCGATCAGCTGGTTGGTGCGCGACCGGGCAAGGTCCAGATCGACGCGAGGGCTCACTTCCTGCTCGACCCGCCGCTCGATCGACCCGACCAGGGAGCGATGCTCCGCAAGACCGGCTTCGAGCGCCTGGATGCGTGCATTGGCACCGACCAGCGCGAAATAAGTGTTGGTCACACGGAGCGCGAGATCCTGAGCGGTTTCGTCCGTCACTGCTTCGGATTGGCGCTCCGAGGCTTTAGCCCGCGCGATCGACGCCTCCGCGCGCCCCCCCTGGTAGATCGGCTGGTCAACCGTCAGATTAGCGGTGATATTGTCGCCGCGGACAACGCTGGAGCCGCCTTCGAATGCATAGCCGGTGACCGAAACGCTGGGTCCATAGAGCCATTTCGCCGCGCGAATATCGGTATGCGCGGCACGAATGCCGATCCGCGCTGCGCGCATCGCCGGGTTGGCGTCGATCGCGCGCGATGCGGCGTCGGCGAGTTCGGGGCTGATACCGGACGGCACGACGTCGCCTTCCGTCGATGATGCCGCGGCAGGTTTGTCGGCAACAGGGCCATAGGTTTGCGCAGACGCGACCAGCGGCGCGCCGGCAAGCGCCAGCACCGCTATCCGTCCCAAATCGAAACAAGAAGGACTCATCCGCGCCTTTCGCTAGGAGGATTCGACGTGACGTGCCAGCAATTACGCAGGCACGCGCCGATCCTCGACCAAGCTTCGTCGCGTTTTACGAACGGATCATTTACCAAATCGTTTGCAAGGTCAGCGGACCTTCGCCGCCGCCCGATATTTGTGCAGCAGCGGCTCGGTATAGCCATTAGGCTGCGCTACCCCTTCGAACACCAGCGCCCGCGCCGCCTGAAACGCGATACTGCCGTCCGGATCCGGCGCCATCGGCCGGTAAAGGGGGTCGGCCGCATTCTGCGCATCCACCCTGGCGGCCATGCGCAGAAAGGCGGCGTCGACCTGTTCCGGCGTGCAGACGCCGTGCAGCAGCCAGTTGGCCAGCGCTTGGGCTGAAATGCGCAGCGTCGCGCGGTCCTCCATCAGCCCGATATCGTTGATATCCGGCACCTTGGAGCAGCCAACGCCTTGATCGATCCAGCGCACGACATAGCCGAGAATGCCCTGTGCATTATTGTCGAGCTCGCGCCGCACCTCTTCTTCGGTCCAGTTCCGCCCTTGGGCGAGCGGGATGGTCAGCAACCCCTCGAGGCCCGGCACGGCTTCGCCTTTCAGCTCTTCCTGCACCGCAAACACATCGACCTGATGATAGTGAAGCGCGTGCAAGGTCGCCGCGGTCGGGCTCGGCACCCAGGCAGTGTTGGCGCCGCTCTTCGGGTGCGCGGTTTTCTGCTCCAGCATCTCGCCCATCCGGTCGGGCGCGGCCCACATGCCCTTGCCGATCTGCGCCTTGCCGGACAGCCCGCAGGCGAGGCCGATGCGGACGTTGCGATCCTCATAGGCCTTGATCCAGGCGCTGGTTTTCATCTCGCCCTTGGGCACCATCGGCCCCGCCTGCATCGAGGTATGGATTTCGTCGCCGGTGCGGTCGAGAAAGCCGGTGTTGATGAAGACGATCCGGTCCTTCACCGCATGAATGCAGGCGGCGAGATTGGCGGAGGTCCGCCGCTCTTCATCCATCACGCCCACTTTCACGGTGTGCCGGGGAAGGCCCAGCAAATCCTCCACCGCGTCGAACAGCGCATTGGTGAACGCGGCTTCCTCCGGCCCGTGCATCTTGGGCTTCACGATATAGATCGAGCCCTTGCGGCTGTTGCGGAAACGGCCGAGCCCCTTGAGGTCGTGCAGGCCGCACAGGCTGGTGACGATCGCGTCGAGAATGCCTTCCGGGGCTTCCTCGCCGCCAGGCAGCAGCACTGCCGGCGTCGTCATCAGATGCCCGACATTGCGCACGAAAAGCAGGCTGCGGCCGTGCAGCGGGAAGCTGGAGCCGGACGGCGCCGTCCATATCCGGTCTTCCTCCAGCGTCCGGGTGAGCGTCTTGCCGCCCTTGTCGAAGCTGGCTTCGAGATCGCCGCGCATCAGGCCGAGCCAGTTGGCGTAGGCTGCGACCTTGTCATCGGCGTCCACGGCCGCGACCGAGTCCTCAAGGTCGACGATCGTCGTCAGCGCCGCTTCAAGGATCACATCGGCGATGCCAAGCGGATCATTGCGGCCGATCGGATGCTCGCGGTCAATGACAAGTTCGATATGCAAGCCATTGTGCATGAACATGACGCCGCCGTCGCGTGTCGCGAATCGATGTGGACAGTCGCCGCCGGTCAGCGCCTTCTCCCAGCCCGACAATGTGCGGTCCAGAAACGCGCGGGCATAGGCGATGACCTGCGCGCCTCGCTCCGCATCATAGCCGCCCGGCTTCGCCGCGCCGGGCAGGGCATCGGTACCGTAGAGCGCGTCATAGAGGCTGCCCCAGCGGGCGTTAGCAGCGTTCAACAGGAAGCGTGCGTTGAGGGACGGCACCACCAGTTGCGGCCCGGCCATGCGAGCGATCTCATCATCGACATTTTCGGTGCCGACCGCGAACGGCGCAGGTTCGGGCAGGAGATAGCCGATCTGGCGCAGAAAGGCTTGATATACGCTCTGGTCGATCGGCTGGCCGCGCCGTGCTTCGTGCCAATCATCGAGCTGCGCCTGGATCGTGTCGCGCTTGGCCAGCAGCACGGCGTTTTGCGGCGCGAAGCGAGCGAAAATCTCCGCCACGCCGGACCAGAAGGCGGCCGGTTCGATACCAGTGCCGGGAAGCGCCTGCTCTTCGATGAAGTGCGCCAGCACGGCCGCCACTTGCAGCCCTGACCGCTCGACCCGATTGACCACGCCCAACCTCCATTATTGTGCACTGCACCATTGGGGAGCGGCTGGCGTGCTGTCAATTGACTTAAGGAATGAAGACCGGGTCGATGATCAAACGGTCGGATTCCGCCGTTACGGCATGCATGGGCGCCATGAAGCTTTTGCCATTCGGCAAGGCGACGTCGATCACATCGCCCGCGCCGAAGTTCTCGACCGTCAGTACGGCGCCGACCGAATCACCGTCAGGTGTCACGACCGGAAGGCCGATCAGGTCGGCGTGATAATATTCGCCCTCGCCCAGCGCCGGCAGCGCCTCGCGCGGCACGGTGAGGGCAACCCCGCGCAATGCTTCCGCCGCGCTGCGGTCCGCGACTTCCTTGAATCGGGCGATCGCCCCTGCCCCCGCCGGCCGTACCGATTGCAGAGTCAGCATTTGTCCGCCTGCGTCAAAAGCGGAATAGGCACGCAGGCTGTCGGCGGCGTCGGTAAATAGCTTCAACCGCACCTCGCCCTTCAAACCGTGAGCGCCGGTGACGGCGGCGAGCGTGACGCGCTTCACTAGCCCCTCCCCTTCAGGGGAGGGGTTGGGGTGGGGCTGACTTTCCGGTACAAATCTCTTCGGCATGCCCCACCCCTTGCCCCTCCCCTGAAGGGGAGGGGTTAGTGCATCAACCCTCGGCCGGCGCTTCGGCCGACGCGCCGGTCGCTTCCGCGCCCTCGCCCGGAGTCTCGGCGCCTTCGGCCGGCGCTTCGGCCGACACGCCTTCGTTGGTCGCGTCAGGGGTTGCTTCCTCGACCGCTTCGGCCACCACTTCGACGGTCTCGGCTTCGGCCTCGGCCTTGGCTTCCTCGGCGGCCTTCAGCTTCTCGGCGCGCTCTTCAAGGCGCTCCTTGGCCTTCTCACCCAGTTCGCCCTTCTTCGGGTTGTTGCGCGCCGGACGCTCCTTGACGCCAGCGGCGTCGAGGAAGCGGAGGACGCGGTCGGTCGGCTGCGCGCCGACGCCGAGCCAATGCTTGGCGCGGTCGGCGTCCAGCTTCACGCGCTCCGGCGAATCCTTGGCGAGGAGCGGGTTGTAGGTGCCGATCTTCTCGATGAAGCGGCCGTCACGGGGCGAACGCGCGTCCGCAACGACGATCCGGTAATAAGGCCGCTTCTTGGAGCCGCCGCGCGAAAGCCGCATGGAAAGTGCCATAATCTTCTTCCTTCTTCACTCGTCTCAATATGATCGTCACCCCAGCGAAGACTGGGGTCTCCGGCGCCGGAGATGCCAGCCTTCGCTGGCATGACGGGAAGCGCCTCATTTCTTCTTCAAAAAATTCTCGAAACCCGGCGGCAGGTTGCCCGGCAACGGCGGCATGCCGCCACCGCCCAGGCCGGGAAGGTCACCGGGCGCACCTTTCAGCATGCCGCCCATGCCGCCCGGCAGGCCCGCCGCGCCCGCGCCACCCTTGCCGAACATCGCGGCCAGGCCCTTCAGCCCGCCCATCTTCTTCAGCTTCTTCATGGCGTTGGCCATTTCCTGGTGCATCTTCAGCAGCTTGTTCACGTCCTGCACGGTCGTGCCGCTGCCGTTGGCGATGCGGATCTTGCGCTTGGCGTTGATCAGCTCGGGCTTGGTGCGTTCCTTGGGCGTCATCGAGCCGATCATTGCGTCCATGCGGAGCAGAATCTTCTCGTCGACCGCGCCCGAAGCCATCGCCTGCTTCGCCGCCTTCATGCCCGGGATCATGCCGGCGAGCGCGCCCAGCCCGCCCATGCGCCGCATCTGCGCCAGCTGCGCCTGCAGATCGGTCATGTCGAACTGGCCCTTGGCCATCTTGGCCGCGAGCCGCTCGGCATCCTCGACCTGGATGGTCTCGGCCGCTTTCTCGACCAGGCTGACGACATCACCCATGCCGAGGATGCGGCCGGCGACGCGCTGCGGGTGAAAAGCTTCGAGGCCGTCCATCTTCTCGCCGGTGCCGGCGAATTTGATCGGCTTTTGCGTGACGGCGCGCATCGACAGCGCCGCGCCGCCGCGCGCATCGCCGTCCATCCGGGTCAGGATCACGCCGGTCAGCGGCACCTGATCCGAGAAGGATTTAGCGACGTTGACGGCGTCCTGGCCGGTCAGGCTGTCGACGACGAGCAGGATTTCCTGCGGATTGGCGACGTCCGCCACCGCCTTCATTTCGTCCATCAGCGCCTGATCGACGTGCAGGCGGCCGGCGGTGTCGAGCATCAGCACGTCGAAGCCCTGCAGCTTCGCGGCATTCAGCGCACGCTTCGCGATTTCGACCGGCGGCTGGCCCTGCACGATCGGCAGGGTCTGGACCTTCACTTGCTCGCCCAAGGTCGCGAGCTGCGCTTGCGCGGCCGGACGATTCACGTCCAGCGAGGCCATCAGCACTTTCTTGCGGTCGCGCTCTGCGAGCCGCTTGGCGAGCTTGGCCGTCGTGGTGGTCTTGCCTGAGCCCTGGAGGCCGACCAGCATCACGATCGCGGGCGGCGTCACGTCCAGTGCCAGCTCGCTCGCATCCGCGCCGAGCATCTCGACCAGCGCGTCGTGGACGATCTTGACGACCTGCTGGCCCGGCGTGACCGATCGCAGCACCTGCTGCCCGACCGCCTGTTCCGTTACCTTGTCGACGAAATCACGGACCACCGGCAGCGCGACATCGGCTTCGAGCAGAGCGATCCGGACCTCGCGCATCGCCGCGCGCACGTCGGCCTCGCTCAGTGCGCCGCGACCGCGCAAGCGGTCGAATACGCCGCCCAGCCTTTCGCTCAGGGTCTCGAACATTCACTCACTCCAATACCGCCAGAGACAAAACGCGAAAAACGCCGGTGGGCGAAACCTCGCCGACCAGCGTCAGCGCCCCCCGGGCGCCATCTGCGTTGCCGTCTCTACGGAAATGCGGTGCAGCCCTTAGCCGCTGATAAGGTCAAAGGCAAATGGAAAGGGCCGGCCTCTCCCCTCGGAAAAGCCGGCCCCGGTGTTTCAGCCTGAGATCAGGCCAAGACGATCAGGCGCAGGTCACAGCCTGTCGGCTGCGACGGCGGGCGGCGAAGCCGACCAGGCCGAGGCCGCCGATCATCAGCGCCCAAGTCGCGGGCTCCGGCACCGCCGCCGCAACGGTGTCGATCTCGAACGCATAATTGGTCGAGCTCAGCCGCAGCTGCGCGATGTTGACGGCATCGCTGGAGAAAGTGACGCGGCGGTTGCTCGTCGGTGCCTGCTGGTTGCCGTTCGCCGCGGTCGGCGCCGGAAGGCCGCTGCCGGTGACGGAATAAAGCAGGTTGCCGCCGGCATCGAGCAGTTCGAGCGTGTTATAGTCGTCGATCGAACCCCAGTAGAAGCTCACATATTTGTAGCTGCCGCCAAGCTTCAGGGTCGCGCTGCCGTTCGACGTGCTGTCCGGCACGGTCAGGAAATGCGTGCCTGGAGTCGTCCCTACGGGCGCGGCGGCAATGCCGGTGCCCGGGGCGACCTCGATCTTGTAATCCCCGGTCAGGTTTCCACCCGTCGGCGAAAGTGCGTCGAAATCATAGATCAGCGCCAGGTTGGGGCTGAAGCCCGGATCAGAGGCCGGATTGGTTCCACTCGTCGTCGTGGCGACAGTCACCGCGGCTGAAGCCGGCGCGGCCAGGGCGGCAAGGCCGGCCGCGGTCGCGAGCAACAAATTCCTCATAACAGCAATCCCCCATCGAAGAGAGGCGGATGACCGTCAAAACACCGCCACCGCCATAACGCACCCCGGCGTTTCTGCGACGCTTCGGGCTATGGACGACTCCGAACCCGCGGAGTTTACCAAAATTTAACCATGTCTTCGAATCCAATCTGACGCCGTCACTGCTCCGATTCGGGACTCTCCCGACACGCAAAGAGCCCGGCGCGAAGGCCGGGCTCTCCAGTTCACCTGCGATGCGCGGCCAAGAAGGCCGCGCGGCGAAGCTTATTTCAGGTGGTTCGACAGGTGCTTGTTCATTTCGAACATCGACACCTTGTCCTTGCCGCCGAACACCTTCTTCAGCTTGTCGTCCGCGACGATCTCGCGCTTGTTGGCGGGGTTTTGAAGATTGTTCTTTTTGATATGTTCCCACACCTTCGAAACGACGGCGCTGCGCGCGATCGGCGCGGAGCCGACGATCGCTGCGAGGTCAGCCGAAGGCTGAACCGGCTTCGACAGGGCATTGTTGGCACGTTTCGGTTTGGCGTCTGCCATCAGTGATTCCTCCCTTGGAGCGCTTTGTCTGTGTCAGTCCGCGCGAAAAGAAAACAGGATTCCTCTCGCAAATGGCGGTTTATCCACAGGGAAGCGACCGATTCCGGCCTTTCGGAGCTTCAGGCAGCTTCGTCGGCGCTTCCGGAGACCAATTTGGTCAGCGGACGCGGCGACGATTCGATCACCGGCAGCTCCTCGATCTCCTTGGCGCCGGAGACTTCCAGCGCCTCGAATCGCTTCGCCTGGCTCATCACCTGGCTTTCCAGGCTGCCAACAAAAGCATTGTAGGCACTGTTCGCCGTTTCCAGATTTCGCCCCAGCCGCGCGACATGGCCGCCCATCGTCGCGAGCCTCGCGTGAAGCTCCTTGCCGAGCGCCGCGATCTCCGCCGCCTGCTCCGCCAATTTCTCCTGCCGCCAAACCGACGCGACGGTGCGCGCGATCGCGACCAGGTTGGTGGGCGTCGCGAGCAGCACTTTGCGCTCGAACGCCCAGTCCCAGAGCGCCCCGTCCTGCTCCAGCGCCGCGGTCAGGAAATGCTCGCCCGGGATATACATCACAACATAGTCAGCCGCGTCGCCGAACTGCGCCCAATAAGCCTTGGAGCCCAGCTGCTGAGCGTGATTGCGGATGGAGCCGGCATGCGCCTTCAGATGTGTCCGGCGCTGCTCGTCATCGACTTGCTCGCTCGCATCCAGAAAGGCGTTGAGCGAGCATTTCGCATCGATGATCAGCTTCCGCCCGCCCGGCAGGTTGACGATCACGTCCGGCCGCAACCGGCCGTCTTCCGTATCGACCGAGACTTCCATTTCGAAATCGACGCCCTCGGCGAGCCCTGCCTGCAGCAGCACATTCTTAAGGCTCTGCTCGCCCCAGCGCCCGCGGGCCTTGGGACTGGAGCGCAGCGCATTGACCAGCCGCGCGGTCTCTTCCTTCACCTGGGTATGGCCGGCATGAAGCAGCTCGACGGCCTTTTGCAGCGCGGAATAGCTGCCGACCCGCTCTTTCTCGACTTCCTTCAAGCCGTCTTCGTAGCGCTTCAGCGTTGCTTCGACCGGCTGGAGCAGCGCCTTCAATTTCGCCTCATTGGCGTCGCCGGCCTGGTTGAACCGGGCGTCGGCACGTTCCAGAAATTGCTTCTGCGCCTCGCCAAGCAGCTTCGCGCCCACTTCGTGGAATTGCGCGGCCAGCATGTCCTTGGCCGCACGCAATTCCTCCATCCGCGCATCGAAATTACGGGCATCGGCCTGGAGTTCGACGATCTTGCGTAGCGCCTCGTCACGCTCCCCGGTCACGCCGTTCAGGGCGAGGCGGAGGACGTCTGCCTCTTTCGCCTGGCCTTCAGCCGCCAGACGCTGAGCCTCGGCAGCGTGACGCTCCCCGTTCAGTCGAAAGGCGTATATCGCCAGCGCCAGCAATGCTGCGGCGAGCAGAATGGTTACGATCAGCAGCGGGTCCACGGCACTCCCCTTCCCGGAACGGAAAGGGAACTTAGCGGGGCGATGTCATTGGCACAACCTGTTCCCCGGCGAAGGCCGGGGCCCAGCGCTGGAATGGACCCCGGCCTTCGCCGGGGAACAAACATCAGGCCGCCTTCTGGCGACTCTTCAGCAGCTTCTTCAACACCATCTCGCGCTTCAGGCGGGAGAGGTGGTCGATGAAGAGAATGCCTTCCAGATGATCCATCTCGTGCTGGAGACAGACGGCGAGCAGGCCGTCGAGCTGTTCCTCGCGAACTTTGCCGTCGCGATCCTGCCAGCGCGCGCGGATCACCGCCGGGCGCTCGACATCGGCATATTGGTCCGGAATGGAAAGACAGCCTTCCGAATAGACCTGCAGCTCTTCGGAGGTCTGCAGAATCTCCGGATTGATGAAGACGCGCGGCTCGCGGATCGGTTTGCCGTCCTCATCCTGCTCTTCCTGCAGGTCGATCACCAGCAGCCGCTTCGGCACGCCGACCTGAATCGCGGCGAGACCGATGCCGGGCGCCGCGTACATCGTCTCGAACATGTCGTCGATCAGCCGGTTCAGCTCCGCGTCCACCGTTTCGACGGGCGTGGAAATCTGACGCAGCCGGGGATCCGGCGTCTCGATGATCGGAAGAATGGCCATGTGCGCGAAATTAGGTGCTGGGCATCAGCGGGTCAAGGAAGCACGCCCCTCGACTTCGCTCGGGACGAGCGGAGGTTTCCGCAAACGAAATTCGCTCGTCCCGAGCGAAGTCGAGGGGCGCTTCTGGGGCGCATCTCACGCCACCGGCCGCCGCGCCCTCAGTGCCTGCGCCAATGTCCCCTCGTCCAGATAGTCGAGCTCGCCGCCCACCGGCAGCCCATGCGCCAGCTGGGTGAGCCGCACCGGAAACCGCTCGATCCGCTCGGCAATGTAGTGAGCGGTGGTCTGACCCTCCAGGGTCGCGTTCATCGCCAGCACGACCTCGTCGATCCCACCGGCGGCGATGCGCCCGACCAGGCTGTCGATGCGCAGATCCTCCGGTCGCACGCCTTCCAGCGCCGAAAGCCGCCCGCCGAGTACGTGATAGCGCCCCGGAAACAGCCGCGAGCGATCGAGCGCCCACAGATCCGGCACATCCTCGACCACGCACAGCGCGCGCGCGTCGCGGCGCGGATCGGCGCAGATGCCGCACGGATCGGTCGTGTCGACATTGCCGCAGACATGGCAGGTGGCGAGCGTCTCGTTGACGGCCTCCAGCGCGCGGAGCAGCGGGGCCAGCGCCGTTTCGCGTTTCTTCAGCAGATGCAGCACCGCGCGCCGCGCCGATCGCGGGCCAAGGCCGGGCAACCGCGCCAGCGCCTGGGTCAGTGTCTCGATTTCGGGAGAGGCCATGCGGGAACAAATAGGGGGTTGCGTCGGCGCGCGCCAGCCGGTTGAGAGAGCCATGCGCATCGTCTTCATGGGAACGCCCGATTTCGCCGTGCCGGCGCTCGACGCACTGGTGGAGGCGGGGCATGAGATCGCCGCGGTCTATTGCCAGCCGCCACGGCCTGCCGGGCGCGGCAAGGCGCTCCAGTCATCGCCTGTGCAGCGTAGGGCAGAGGCGTTGGGGCTGGCAGTGCGTCATCCGGTTTCGCTGCGCGACGCCGAGGAACAGGCCAGGTTCGCAGCGCTGGATGCGGACGCGGCGGTGGTTGCCGCCTATGGCCTGATCCTGCCGAAGCCGATCCTCGCCGCGCCCCGGCTCGGCTGTTTCAACATCCACGCCTCGCTCCTCCCCCGATGGCGCGGCGCGGCGCCCATCCAGCGCGCGATCCTGGCCGGTGACGAAACGACCGGGGTGACAATCATGGACATGGAGGCCGGGCTGGACACCGGACCCATGCGGGCGGCATTTCCGGTTCCCACCGGTGGCGAGACCGCCGGCACCCTTACGCAGCATCTGGCGGTCATCGGCGCGGACTTGATGGTCCAAGTTCTTAGCGACATCGACGCCTATCCGCCCGCCCCGCAGCCCGATGAGGGGGTCACCTACGCCGCCAAGATCGACAAGGCCGAAGCGCGGCTCGATTTCAGCGCAGGCGCGATCGCGGCCGAACGCCAGGTCCGCGCCTTCAATCCCGCGCCGGGCGCATTCTTTGAACTGAATGGAGAGCGCATTCGCATTCTTGCGGCCGAGGTTGTTTCCGATCGGGGCGATGCGGGTGTCGTGCTCGACGATCGGCTGACGAT